>JAYQON010000188.1:0-1673 GCA_038144835.1 Bdellovibrionales bacterium | reverse complement strand
AATCCATCCCCCGCAACCAATTGATGAATTTATCGGATCGTAAACTGATCATCCGGAACTTCCAAATCGCGCCAATGCAAATTAAATTTGGATATCAATGCTAGCTCAAGCAAAAGAGTGAGGACGGAATCTGACAATCAGCTAATAATAAGCAAAAGCGTAGCCTCACTATGTCCTTTGGACTCGATTCAGGCGGAGTTCTTCCGACAAGCTCTTTGCCAAACATGTCGGCGAAATATTATTTGATAGCAAACCTTGAAAAATTAGAATTCTCGTGAAAACAAGCTGGTGGAAAATGATTATTGCCAATGAGTTGAAGCAATGTGCCTTTTCATTCTCAAATCTAACTCCTATATTTGTTTCAGAGGCGGGCGCCAAAACAGAGCAACGGCTCCTGGGTCGCGATTTCTGGATTACGAAAGTGCGAGGCAAAATGATATTCATCCTGGCAGCGTTAATGAAAACAGACGTGTGCATGGTAAAGACAAATGACTGAACGTAATCGGATTATACTTATTGGAATAAGGGGTATGTTGAAAGCCCGTGGACTCATTGCCACCCTTAAAATGATTGTCGCCGCTTGGTTAGACGAACGCGAGGATCGCGCGCGGGGAATCTTATCCCAAGGATACGTTGATCCAAGTCGCATGAATTTAATAAACGGTCGATATGCTAACTACTATCAGCCTGTTAGGTCTGCGCCATTTCGGCGATTGCTTAATGAACTTAAGCCAAATTTGGATATGAGCTTTGTTGACATTGGTGCGGGAACTGGAAAGGCAATGATTTTGGCTGCTGAGCACGGGTTTAAATCTGTTCGCGGCGTGGAACTTGTGCCCGAACTTGTGCAGACCGCTGAGAGCAACTTCAAACATTGGAATACCCATACGGGTAAAACGCCTTTGCACTTCGAGCTTAATTGTGGTGATGCATTGGCTTTTCCTCTGCGACCTTCCGACAGATTTATTTTTATGAATGACCCTTTTTCAGATGAGGTCTTCGCACCCTTTTTAAAAAATCTAATGACACTTTATGAGCAATGTGACCAGTCGATGTGGATTGTTTACAAGAACAACGGTCGGCGTCGAATTCCCTCGCTAGAGCGCCTGAAGGGACAGGCAAGATATTTCGAGCGCGACTTTTCGGGTAATCTTTTTCAGATCTATATTTTTGAAAAAGTTTAAACAAAGACCCTCAGGTTAAGAAGCTTTCTTCCTGTTTTAATTATTACCTCCTCAACAAAGAGATTATTGCCTAAGCCTTGCGTTTTGCATTTTCTCTTCAATCCAAGCTCGAAAGGCACCAAAGGGCATTGACTCCGATACTCGTTCTTTTCCTTTAAAAGCCTGGCTCACCTGGGCCTTAGCCTTTGGGATCAGCATCGCTCGATGTTTATAGGGTGGCGCAAAGAGGCTGGCGATCCTGGTCGACAGGAGTTGATCTGGACTGCCGGTCCAAGACCCAGGACAGTATTGGCTTTGTTTTGGTTTGCGCTACGATAGGGGATGCGCAAGCTTAAATTTAGAGATCAATTAACATTCAACAAACGTCAGTTTGTTGTTTTATCCAGCTTTGCGTTGATAGTTACGTCTTCTCCCATCGGATTGACATCAATTCCTGCCTGGGCCGTGTGCAGTTATTCAGGCACAAGAAATCAAGAGGGCAGTTTAAAA
>JAYQON010000187.1:0-1871 GCA_038144835.1 Bdellovibrionales bacterium | reverse complement strand
CCTTCGGCGGCAGCGTCATATGTGTTTAAGCTTCATCTATGGTTACTTTTGGCACTCTTGTCGCCGCTATTGGGTGGCAGTGGTTTAATTGTTACGCCAGATCTTCCATTAATGTTTTTTTACGCGGTGGCCTTATCGCTCTTTTTTTGTTGGCAAAAAAAACCCAATTTGAAAATGGCCTTATTTTTGGGCTTGGCTGTTGGACTTGGATTTTCGTCAAAATACATGATGGTGTTATTTGCTCTGAGCCTGTTGCCTTTTGTAGCTCTATCACCTTCTTTGCGCGCAGTTTTTTTGCGACAGCTACCGATACTTTTTTTGGGAGCGGTGATTGGTGCTTTGCCTGTATGGCTGTGGAATTTTGCCCACGACTTTGCTTCGTTTAAATTTCAGACGGCTCATGGGCTTGGCCGAAAGGTTTGGAAGCCTTCTTGGACAATTGAGTATGTGGCGGCGCAAGTGGGAATTATCTTTCCAATAGTGCTTTATTGGGCAATTAAGGCGCGCCGACGAGCATTTTGGGTATTTCATTTTTTGGCTTGGACGCCTTTGCTATTTTTTTTGTTTACTACGTCGCGTGGATATGTCGAGGCCAATTGGCCGATAGTTGCTTATCCAGCCATTTTCGTTTTGGCAGTGAGCGCCTACCCACAAGGAGCTCGCGGCTTAAAATTTACGATTGGCTTATGGGCGACCTTGCTGTCGATTTTTGCATTCATCATTTGTGTGCGGCCAAACTGGTCACGAGGAATTAAACTTGATCAATTTTACCGTTTTGACCGCATCGAAGAAGTTAGTCGCGACTTGTCTCCACTCTACGCCCGCTCTTATCAAATGGCGTCCAAGTTGTATTTTGCGCAGCAACGACCCGTTTTTAAACTCAAGGGTATTAACCGTAAGGATTTCTTTGATTTCCTTGAGTCCAGTATTCCTACGGAAAAAGTTTACTATTTAGCCGTCGAGAAGACGGACAAATTGCCACTTGAATATGTTTCTTCAGGTCATCGTGTTATTCGCACTATTCCTGTGGACGAAACTCACGAGATTTGGCAGGTGCGAGTCGAATGAGGAAATTTATCATTTTGACCTGTGCTGTGTTTTTATATCTGATTTATGGACTCTATCTCGCCCAGTACGATGTGCGAATTCTTTCCGAAGATCTTGTTCCTGAGCCTCCACGTGGATTTTTCGATTATCGCGGCGTGACCAACGTACATACGTTGATGAGCTCTGGCAGTGGTGATGTTACCCGGGTGATTGAGGCAGCTCAAACTGCAGGACTGGACTTTTTATCAGTCACTGATCTGAATATCTTTGAAAAGCCTAAGTCTCTTGCTGGCTATCATGGGTCCTTGCTTGTGATGTTGGATGGTGAGTACAGTTATCTGAACTCGAGGCTCCTTAATATTGGGGCAACTTCTGAGAGGCATTTGCAGGGAGTTGGTCGCTCGCAAGTACTTTTTGCGGACTTGCTCTCTCAAGCGGAGCGCGATCCTGAACTCGGGCTGTTGGTGTTAGCTCACCCAATGAAGACAAAATATCGATGGAGCGGCGAATATCCCGGTGGGCTTGATGGTATTGAGGTTATCAATCTTAAAGAAATGTGGCAGGAGGCTTGGGGCAAAAGTAAGCTTTCATTTTTCCTAAGCCTCTTGATCTTTCCTTTTAACGAGAGACTCGCATTGTTGAGACTGTTTCACTCGCCTGAGGATGAGCTTAGGCTTTGGGATGAACTGAATCGCAAACGTCGCATTTTCGCATTGGCGGGAGTCGATGCGGAGGCTCGTTTAGTGGTTGGCGGGGGATAGTGATTTTTGCGCTACCCCACATACGAGACGCTTTTCTCAGTTGTCAGAAACCATCTTTTGCTG
>JAYQON010000186.1:0-1954 GCA_038144835.1 Bdellovibrionales bacterium | reverse complement strand
TACAGCGTTTTTTGCTTTCGGGGACTGAGGTTTGGAAGGATTTTTCACGTACTTTTATTACCGATGAGTATGGTACTGCGATTGCCTTCAGCCCAACCTTAGATAAGAAGGGAGTGAGTACTCTTGGTTTGAATTTTGCGGATCGCTCCTTTTTTAAAGCCGCCAAGAAAAATCCTAATGAAATTCAAATTTCAGATGTTTATTTGGCCCGAGGAGGGATTTTTGAGCCTGTTTTCACAGTCACTGCAGCCTATATTTTAAATCATCGCTTCGGTGGAATCGTTTCGGGATCTTTAGATTTAGAGAAAATTCGAGAAATCCTGATGAGCCCTCCCGAGCCTGGAATATATTTTGCGACCTTGGTGGATGCATCGGGGTTCGTGGTTAGTGCCAATCGTGCGACGGTCAAAGTGATGGAGCGTTACGCTGAAATGGAGCGCAGCCACGTTCAGTCCTTGTATGACGGTTTTTTTCAGATCTGGCCTCAAGGTCAAGGCCTCAATGCACCTATGCTTGAGTGGCAGCAATCTTATTTAGGTAGAGAAGTTCTTTTGCGGGGATTGCCGGGCTGGAAACTGATTATTGAAATTCCTCTTGAACCTCATCAAGGTTTATTGATGGATAAATACAATTTGAGTATGGCCTTTATGTTGGCCATTGCGGTCTTAATTCTTGCCGCCTCTCAATGGGTGGCTGGCCGAATCGCCGAGCCTTTGACTCAGTTAACGTTGCAGACGACAAATTTGCCCGACCGAATTGAACGCAACGAAGATATTTTATGGCCTAGGAGCGGCCTATTAGAAGTTGGCGCCTTGGTTCAAAATTTTCGGATGGCTATGCAACTATTAAAAAAGCGCTTTCAGGATTTGGAGTTGTCGCATGTTCAATTGGAGCATGCCAAAGACGAGGCAGAAAAAGCCAATCGTTCAAAGAGCGCCTTTTTAGCCAATATCTCGCATGAAATTCGCACTCCCTTGGGCGTAATCATGGGTTTTTCTGACCTTTTACTAGCCAAAAATACTTCGGAGCGAGAAAAGCAAAAGTATATTTTAAAAATCAAACGTAACAGTGAGCAGTTGTCGGTTTTGGTAAATGATATTCTCGATTTATCTAAGGTTGAATCTGGACATTTGCAGTTGGAGATCATACCGCTTTCTCTGCGTGGATTAATAGATGAGTTGCGCTCTGATTTTGCTCAAAAGGCAGCGCTGCGGGGCCTGTGGTTAAAATGTGAAATTTCTAACGGAACGCCAGATCGTTTGATAACTGATCCTCTGCGGCTAAAACAGATATTATGGAATTTGCTGGGCAATGCCGTTAAGTTCACACAGTCGGGTGGAGTCATGATTTCTGTTCTACGTTGTGACGAACGGCTTGAGATTGAAGTCAAAGACACCGGTATCGGTATTGCGCTGGTTGATCAGAAAAAGCTATTTCGCATTTTTACCCAAGCAGACGAATCGATGACTCGGAAATATGGAGGAACTGGGCTAGGTTTGGTTTTGTCTAAGCGTTTGTGCCAGTTACTTGGCGGAGACCTTAGCCTCAAAGAAAGTTCTCCAGGTAGGGGTTCGACTTTTGCCTTTCACATAAAAAATCATATTGCCGATGAGCTTGTCGAATCGCAGCCGACTGAAGCATACAGAAAAGACTTGGAGCAGCCGGCTATAACTGATCTGAATGGTGTCAAGGTTTTGCTGGTCGAAGACTCGGAGGATAACCAGTTCTTTATTAGCCAGATTCTAAAAGGCAAAGGGGCTGAAGTGGAGGTTGCAGTTAACGGGTCCGAGGCCGTGGCTAAAGCTCTTAAAGGGGCGCATGATCTGGTGATTATGGATTTGCAGATGCCAATCATGGATGGCTATACGGCCACGCAACTTTTACGTGATAATAATTATAACCGACCAATTGTCGCGTTGACGGCACATGCAATGAGTGAGGTGCGAGACAAGTG
>JAYQON010000185.1:0-1967 GCA_038144835.1 Bdellovibrionales bacterium | reverse complement strand
GACATACATGTTCACGAGCCCGGGATGAAGAGGTTTAAATTTCTCTTTTTTCTGAGATTGCGAGTTATAAATCCAAATACCCACTTCGCTCATCCTTTAATTTGATCAAGTACGGCTTGCGCCCGGGCCAACAAAGTTTTTTTGTGTAATAACGGTACCAACATTTTTAATTCAGTGCCCTGAGGCTTGCCAATCACTGCCACTCGGATGGGCATAAACAAATGTTTGCCTTTTACTCCTGAGGTGTTCTGAATTTCATTTTGGAGATTCATAAACTGAGCTTCATCGAGATAATCACCGGCCATGCCTTCAACGGCGTTTTTCCACGCCTCAACCACCATTCGAGTCGAGGGCCAATTCAGTGCCTCTTGTGCCTCTTCCGTGATTGGCACCAAACCCTCAACCAAGGGCCGCATCAATTCAACAGCGTCTTTCAGGGCGGTGAGCTTCGGTCGAAAAGCCTCTAAGGCTTGCAAACGCCAATTTTGATCTTTTGGCAATTCCAGTCCTGCCGCCGACACGAAAGGTTCAATCCGTCGCCAAAGTTCTACTCCGTCGAGAGCACGCAAGTGAGTTGAATTGACCCACAAAAGCTTTTGCTCATCAAACACGGCAGGTGAAGCGTTTAGTCGATCATGCGAAAACTGACGGATCATATCCTCCATAGAGAGAATCTCAGCACCTTCGGGAGAACTCCACCCCAGAAGCGCCACAAAGTTATTCAAAGCTTCGGGCAAATAACCATTCTGAGCGTAATCGTGACAGGAAGTGGCGCCATGGCGTTTAGAAAGTTTCTGCCGATCTGGACCCAAAATGATGGAGAGATGACCAAACTCTGGCATAATGTAACCAAAAGCTTCATAGAGCATCATTTGGCGAAGAGTATTGCTCAAGTGTTCTTCAGCACGAAACACATGCGTGATTTTCATCAAGGCATCGTCTACCGCACAACAAAAATTGTACACCGGCATGCCAGACGAGCGCAGAATGACAAAATCACCAACCATGTCCGATGGAAAGGTCACATCTCCACGCACCAGATCCTTAAGGAGAAAATCTCTTGAAGCTGGAGCTTTAAAACGCACAGAAGCCTTTTCGCCATTTTGCAAGCGACTTAAGGACTCTGCTAGAGATTGATCCCGGTAAGGAGATTGAATCTGAATGTTCACTCCGTCTCGCATGGCCTGCTGACGTTGCTGTTCAAGTTCCTCATCCGTCATGAAACAGTAGTAAGCCTTACCCGATTGAATCAAGCGCTCGGCGTGTTCCTTATAAATAGCGAGTCTTTGGCTCTGACGATAAGGCCCATAAGGGCCAAAATCCTTGAGCGTGAGGGGGTCAGGCCCCTCATCCCAATTCAAGCCAAGCCACTGAAGATCAGCAATCTGCATCCGCATGGATTCTTCAGTGCTGCGCGCTTGGTCAGTATCTTCCACGCGTAAAATAAATTCGCCGCCATGGTGCTTAGCGAACAGATAATTATAGAGAGCTGTACGAGCTCCTCCCACGTGCAAATAACCGGTGGGCGAAGGTGCAAAACGAACACGAACAGGCGTATTGGCCATAAGTTAGACCTCAAAAAAACGCCATCTTACCTTGAATTTGCGAGGGTAATAAAGCCGTTTCGCGTTTACAGGTTAAAGATCGCGCGAACTTCATCCTGAGACTTCAGTTCATCCGTCCCAGTGGCCAAAGACAATTCGCGCAAAAGTAGGCTACGAGCACTATCGAGCATCTTGCGCTCACCAAAGCTGAGCTCTTTTTCGACCTTCAAAAGAAACAGATCACGTAAAACTTCAGCGATCTGATACACCGAACCGGTCTTGATTTTCTCCATGTACTCGCGATAACGGCGATTCCAAGTCTGATTGTCGATTTTGACGTTTGTCTCACGTAAGATTTCGATCACTTTCTGCGCCTCGTCGCGCGAAATAATCGGTCTGAGTCCCACAGATTCTGCATTGTTT
>JAYQON010000184.1:0-2141 GCA_038144835.1 Bdellovibrionales bacterium | reverse complement strand
CGAGTAAAAATCAGCAATCTCGGGAGTTACATCTCTGCCGACAATCAGATGTTGAGGTATGTCGTCACGCGTTTTATTGGAAGACATGTATACTGCATCCACTTTACTAATACCTGTTTTTTCGGTTGGAAAGTTGGGCGTATAAAATTCCTTCCATTCTTCAGCATCCGTTTCTTTGTGATTCGCATCACCAGGAAAGGCTCCACCAGTCAGAGTCATTAAGGTGGCCTTTGCTCCACCCACATAAAATCCCTCTTTAAATGCATGGCGCATATTGCGCACCTTTCTAAGGTCGCGCCAAATGAAGCTTTGCTTCAGACTCTCATCATATGCTCTTAAGCTCTGCTTGCTTGTGTCTCCGGACTTTAAGGCCTTGAAAATTGCTCTGGCGGCGAGAATTCCAGACATCATCGAGTAGTGGATGCCTTTGAGGGCAGGTACATTTACCAGTCCCACTGCATCTCCACACAGGACCACTCCGTCTCCACTAAATTCCGAAGGAAATGCATGAAAACCTCCTTCAGGAATCGTCTTCGCGCCCCATTCAACGCATTGGCCTCCATCCAAAATTTCTTTGAAAAATGGATGTTGCTTCATGTGTTGTAATAGCAAATGCACATCGAGTCTTGCGTTGCGATAGTCGAGCCCGGCGACTAGGCCAAGAGCAATATGATCGTCGGAGAGCGGGTACATAAAGCTTCCACCGAAGCAATCTTTAGGAAGTGGAAAGCCCAAGGTGTGAGCAATAAACTCAGGAGCCTTTTTGACTTTCCAGATCTCTTTAACCCCCAAGGCAAACACTTGGGGGTAGGTGGACTGGATATTTTGCCATTCCATGTAGCTCTGCGCGAGTGGACTACGAGTGCCATCGCTGAGGCAAACCACCTGAGCACTTAAATCTGTAGCTGGCATTGAATTGCCTCCCGCAGATCCATCTCGATTTAATCCGGCTGGGGTGGTACGTACGCCAGCCACTCGATTGCCTTCGACTAACAAAGAGTCTACAGGAAATCCGGTCATGATATTGACGCCCAGTGCCTCAGCCTCTTTTCCTAACCAGCGAACGATTTCGCAGATTGAGGCGATGTAGTTGCCGTGGTTTTGCATTGAAGGTGGGGTAGGAATACGAATAGCTGAGGATTTGGTCATCAGGAAAACCTTTTCGCCAGAGACGGGACGGCGGAAAGGGAAGTCTGTGTCCTTTTTGTCAGGGAATAGTTCACGAAAAGCGGATGGGTTGACAACAGCTCCCGACAAGTTGTGACCACCAAGGCTACCCGCTTTTTCTAAAACGCCAATTTCCACCTGCAGGGATCCGTCCTGTTTGACGAGCCGCGCGAGTTCAATGGCACCACTTAGACCTGCGGGGCCAGCGCCGACGAACACTACATCAAAAGGCACTACCTCTTCGCCTTCGGGCTTATGGTGCACGATCATTTTTTCAGTTGGCAAATCTGGCTGAAATTGGCCAGGCACAAAGCGTTGGTTTGAGGCCATATTAATGCTCCCTTGAATGAAGTAAAATTACGAGGCGTTCATCCATTTAGCAAGCATTTGTCCAGCGCAGGTTGACGGTGCCCAAAGGTTAAGAGAAGCTTTTTAAGCGAGGTCCAATATGGCCGTATTTTTAAATAATCATCAAAGCCTTATTTACCATATCGATAAAGCACCTTTTGTCCATGATTTGGTCCTACTGCAAGATTCTGGCTCTAACCGTCAATTCTGGCTTCCAGTGTTAGAAGATTTTGGCGCACAAGATTCACACTCTGGACGCGTGTTGACATGTGATTGGCCAGTAGACGTAAAAGTTGAGGATCTGGCTTCCCACTTTTTACGCTTAGTGCAGACATTGGCTTTGCACAATGTTCACGTTGTGGCCTTCAACGATGCGGTTGCTGTAGTGGATGAGATTCAAAATCTTCAGCTTGGAACTTTTGAGCGAACTTTGCTTTTTCCTCAAGGAGGACCTAGGGGAGAAGAGATGGTCAGCGCGATTCGCGCATTTTGCGGCATTTAGTTTTTGCGCTTAAGAGTCTCTGCGCTCGGTCAATACGATCAAGAAACAAACCATTTTTAAGTCCAACATTTGGGACGATAATCTCATTGACCTCAAAAATGCGCATCATCTCTAGTGTTAGTAC
>JAYQON010000183.1:0-2277 GCA_038144835.1 Bdellovibrionales bacterium | reverse complement strand
CTTTCATATCGTTCAGCTTAAACTGGTTTTATTAAAAACCAAAATGAGACAAGAAAAAGCGGCCTAAGCTGTTTCATATTGAGACGCTGGCCGCTCTCATTCGTTGTCTAACGACGTGGTTGAGTTGCTATAACTCGAGCAAACTCGGCCCAATCAGAAAGATCGCTCTGCCAGGTATTGATGACACTAGGATGAGTGACAGCCAGAGTAGGATGGCCTTTGAGGTCTATAAGTCTTTGAGTTTGATCAAAGACGAGAAGAGAAGAGTTCAGTTGATATAGACGACCACTGATGGTGGCATTGCGAATTTGTTGTTCAAGATACCAGAAACCGTCTCGTTGGCGCCATTGTTCCTCGACTAAGCTCACCCATTGGGGCATAAAATTACCCGCTTCGTCTCGAAGTCCGACCACCGTAAAATATTTGACATCTCGATCACTTTTTTCATCGAAGCTAGTCCCTCGCGCTAAGTAGATTCCGGCACTGTCACCTAAGGGAAGAACTTGTCCCTTATTGATTACGGTAGCCATTAGATCACCCCAGAGCTTTGGGTCTAGATTGTCGGCAGCAGCTGAATTAATAACAATACAGCTCAAAATTGCCATCAGAGCCGAGTTTAAAATAGATGTCATTTTTCCTCCCCCAAAAAATATTAAGTTAAGGTAGGTTCCATGAGCTTGGGCTGCAACCATGTCTTTATGCTGTGAAATTTTTGGAATTCTCCAACGCATAGCAAAACTAATTGGAGAATTGGCCTTATTGAAAGTAGCCGCCTTCAAAAATCATCATCGATCTTTTCTGCTTCTACCAAAATCAATGTTAAGTTTTGACTAAAAAAAATAAAATGGTGGCACAGGAGAGAGTGTACTTTAGTGTAAATTCAAAGCGAAGTTATCGATCGCTGGCAGGTTTACCTCACTGGATAGGATTAATATGGTTGAGAGTCATTTTTTGCAAAATGGAATACGCTTTCAATGTCAGGGAAGCGGCAATTGTTGTGTATCACACGGTGATTACGGGCATGTTTATCTCACAAAAAAAGATCGGCGTTTGTTGGCATCTCATCTCGGGATACGAACATCATCTTTCACCCGCAAATTTTGTGAACTCAACATGGGTGTATGGAGGCTTAAGGACACATCTGATGGTAGTTGTATCTTTCTTAAAAAGCGCCGTTGCGGTGTGTATGCGGCTCGTCCGACTCAATGTCGAACCTGGCCCTTTTGGCCTGAGGTATTAAACCCTAAAGTGTGGTCGACTGAGGTTAAAGGTTTTTGCCCGGGAGTTGACAAAGGCAAGGTTTGGACTCGGGCAGAAATTAATGAACAGCTCACTTTACAAAAAAACAGCGAAGCCGAATATGGTAGTTAAAGTGTTCCAGCGGTTAAGTTAAAAACTTCCTTTTACGTTTACTTTGTGGGCAAATGCTGTCTGCAGTCCTTGAGACGATTTTGTAAGCAACGGGATTTAAACCGCTCCGAAATCAACTGCCAAATATTCATGGCTCGCGGCTGTATTTGAGATCGATCAGGATCCATGCCAGCGGGCGCATATCCCTGGCGATACTGACTGCCGTTGGGAAGGTAGTCGGCTAGTACGAGCTTTTTGGTTGGTGGTGGGACATAGTTTTCGCTAGAGGCTGCTCCTTGAGAGCCATCGCTATTTCCAATGGTGATCATCTTATACATTGGTGCGACCGGTTTATTGCGAGGTTGCTCGGCTAGCAAATCCGAAGAATCTCCCATTTTCGTAGGTTCCCATCGGCCTGTTGAACTTTGCGCGCCGGATGCGGCAGAAAAACTGCGTCGCTGTGGCAGTACTTGGCGTGTATTGCTACCTGCTTGGGGCTTACTTACTGCGCCTAGAGTTGCGCCCTCGCGCCGAGCTTCAATGCGTTCGGGTGACAGATTCAGTTGGCCCTCTCGCTGAAGTTGATTTCTCACATCTAGGCTCTCGTTTGACTTCATGGGGCTATTTGTATGTTGGACCTGAGGGTAAGGCCGTTGAGACGCATCGATCTTTGTTTGCTCCTTTGCTGTGGGCATGTCCGGGGCCATAATGCTGATCGCTAATTCGGATTGAGGTTTTATCCCTCGACGGCCACCTTTCTTATTTTTTTCTTTCGGATTGCTTGGCGCCGGATTTGGAGTCCCTGAGCTGGCCTTGAGTTGCTCATCCACTTTTTGACGAATAGGTGGTCGGGAGTCTTTAATCGCTTCATTCAGCTGTTTCTGAATATCTTTAGAGACAACTGGGTGGGGCCGAGAGGGATCTTTT
>JAYQON010000182.1:0-2321 GCA_038144835.1 Bdellovibrionales bacterium | reverse complement strand
AAACCGCACACATCAAAAGCTCGTGCCATCAACAATGCCGCTGAGCTCAAGCCACCAAGCCTCCCCCGCGTACCTAAGGAGCGAATAAACACACCGTCATCCAAAAAATGTTCTGAGTATCGAATACGATCGCCAAGAATCGCTCCTTGAGTGAATGGGCTCGAGGGGTCGACTGCAATCACTCCGATTTTTTTTCCACGCTTGCGAAATTCACTTATTAATTGACCCACAAGCGTCGACTTACCAGCCCCCGGAGGACCCGTAATGCCTATGCGAAATGCCGCTGTGGTCGGCTCCAAAAGCTCACCAATTGCCAGAGCCTGGGACAGTGGAGCTTTTTCCAGCCACGTTAAAAGCTTAGCAAAAGCTTGCTTGTCTCCACTGTGCGCGGCCACGAAAAGTTCGCGACCAAGTTTGTCACTCATTTATGAGCTCCGCATTGATTGGTAAATCCCGAAAAAGAGTAGGTTTTTTTTGATCTGTTGTCCAGCTGTCCAAAGTTTATCCATGTGCACTCAAACTCACACACGGGAGCTTTTAAAAAAATCAATTAAATCAATATCTTATAAGGGGCTTAAAGCGGCACAAAAGCTGAATTGTAACCTGGTTAGGAGACCCTATGCAGGAAACGAATTGGAAAACTTGGGCCACAATTGCCATCGTGCTAGTTGGGGCGACTTTTGAAGTTTTCAAACGCCTACCCGAGCGTGCCAGTAGCACATGGGACATGGAAAACCTAAACATCAATAACGCTTCTCAGCCTTACAATGTTCGCAACAACATTCGCTCTGACTTGTCTGGGCGTCGCAATAGTGATTCACGATTTGCCAAGCCCACAAAAGTTGCCGCTCAAAGTCAACTCACACGCGACAAATTGGAACAGTTTGTGCGCGCCAACGCTCCCAAACAAACGAATTTTGACCATCTCAACTCTCCTGAAAACAAAACGACAGCGAACAAAAAGAAAAAAAATAAAGATGATGAATGGGAAGAAATCATAGACCCCAGAACTGGCAAAAAAATCCGTCGCAAAAAGAAGAAGAAGCAGGCTAAAAAAGAAGAAAAGAAAGAGCAGCCACAAGTCACCCAACAAGAGGAACAACCGCCATCAGAGCAAGAAGAAGACAACAATATTGATGGCACTTTAAATCAAGCGATTGCCTCGGGAGCTGTGTCTCCGCCCCCAGACACTTCAAAAAACGAACTCAACAACAGCATGGATGACTGGATCAAACGCCTTTTGACTCAGCCGAGCACGGCCGAGACGAAGCGCTTTATCGAACAATACAGCAATCGACTTATCAGTGCTGAAATCTTTTATAAAATCACCGAAATGATGATTGAAGATTCGCGCCAAGACATGAAACGACTTGGCGTGCTGTGCGCAGGCCTCACTCCATCCGTCATGAGCTTTCAAGTTCTCGCCCAAGTCGTAGAGAAGGAACGCTCCGATTCTAAACCACGCCAAGATGCGGAATCATTTCTTAACCGCTTCACGGACATGAACTACATCAACGTCCTTGAAAACATTTTGCGAGCACGGATTCCAAGCTACAGCACATTATTGGCCGCTCAGAAATTGGAAGTCGCCGCACAACGCCACTTGTCCCAAAACAAAAAATTGCCACCGAGCCGCCAGCCCACGCAATCGGCTCTCAACGCCAACGCCAATTATTTCCGTCGCTACTTAAATATTTTAAAAAATCTTGCCAATTCAAACAACGTGTCCATTAAGGAACAGGCTGGCCGCACGCTCGCCAGTTTGCAAAATTTATTGAATATCCATACCAATTCTTAAAACTGGGCTGAAGTTCCGCTTGGCCCCCGACCCTGGCAACATAGACTCCAGCTCATTTTGGATTTAGGTTAAAAGCATGCGCACCATGGTTTTGGCCTTCGTTGCAATCATTTGTAGTTCTGTATCAGCCCTCGAAATCCCCAAAGGTCTCACCGCATCTGACCGCAGGGAAGTGATTCGAACTCTGGGACTCAACTCAGCCGTAAAGAGTCTAAGCAACCCTTACCCTCTCGGTGGATATTCGGGCATGGAGTTTGGTTACTCGGTTGAATTTGTAAACGTGCGTGAGTTACGACGGCTGGGTTGCGAACCCGGCAGTCCGGGCTGCCTGAATGATATATCGGCGCAAGATGGTGAGTGGCGCTACTCGCGCCTTACCCTGGGCAAGGGGCTGTACCATGACGTCGATGTATTTTTCTCTTTTATTCCCCCAGTCGGAGAAGTGCGAGTTTCTGACTTTGCCGCAATGTTGCGCTGGTCATTTTTTCAAGCCCAACATCACCCCATGCCCCGTTGCGCCCGA
>JAYQON010000181.1:0-2354 GCA_038144835.1 Bdellovibrionales bacterium | reverse complement strand
GGCTAGGCCTTCTGGTGGTTTTTTTATCTTCAGGTATTTTTGCAGCCGGTGTATTTGCTGTAATGACGGGAGTGACCACATCACCCTTGGTGGGGGCGAGCGGTTCAGTGAGTGGGATCATGGCTCTTTATTGTGCTTTGAGTTGGAATCATCCGGTGCGCTACTTTTATTGGCTGTTTTTGCCCTTTCGAGGGTTCATGGGTTTTGTTTATATGCCGGCTTGGATTGGACTGGCGCTTTGGTTTGTCAGTGATCTTGCGGGGTATTTAGGAACCATGCCCGAACTTGGCGGTGTGGCTCATACCGCGCATTTGGGCGGTGAGCTTGCGGGCGTCATCGTCGCTTTAGTACTATTCGCATTTCGGCGTTTGTGGCCGAGGTCAGTGCCAATGCCAGAAAGGCCTATTGTACCTCAATGGAAATTGATTCCATTTCTGCCTCCTCAAACTTCAGCAGAATGGTTTGTGGATCTGAATCGCTACACGAGCGGAAAGTCGTAGAGAGCCTGCTGACAAGTGTCATAGGGCTTTGATTCTTCTTTTTTTGGCGAATTTTTGATTGATATGAGGGCCTCTGGCGAAATGCCGGTAAGCGAGGTTTGTCATGCGATTCGCTCTCTTGTTATTGACGTTTAAATTGATTTTGTTTTCATCTGCTGTAAAGGCCGCTGATTACTGCCTAGCCTTGCGGGGAAATGGCGATTTAATGCCGGCGCATTGGGGTGCAGTGAGCGCCTTGGTGGAAAAGGTTGGTTTGCCGCAAATCCAAGCTGGAGGCAGTTCGGCCTCCATCACGATGTTTTTAATCGATGCAGTGGCCTCACATCCGCTGGTAAAGAATAGCTCTGGCGAGGCTCGATCTTTGCGTGCCTCTCTCATGATTAAGAGTTTTGAAGGTTTTGTCGAGTTTCTCAAAACAACGGATCAGTTCAAAGATTTTTTAGGTCTCTTGGAGCAAGGTGATTGGCATCGGCGCCTGGACTGGATCACTCATTTTAAGACAAAGCTCGAGTCTGGAGAGCAGCTTTCGCAATCGCATTTGTTAGAATTTTTAAGGGAAAATGAAATCGCTATTCGTAAAAATTTTCAGATAGGCATAGATCTAGGTCTGATTGGCCCCGCAAATTATCGTCCACTATTTGAGGCCCTCAAAGTTTTAACAGGGCAAGCGCAGACAAGGGATCTGCAATTGGAATTGCGTCGCGCAATTTTTTATCTTGGCGAGCTCAAACAAGCTGTTGCTGCGCTTGGCGCTTTTAATGCTCAAACTGACCATAATCTTTTTTTTAGAATGGGCCTGGTGAATTTTGATCGACTTGCTGACAGTATTGGACTGGCGGGTCAGTTTTATTCTGCACAGGGAGCCAGCGAGCAAGAAATGCGAAGTTGGCAGGAGTGGTTGGATCATTGTGGTGCTTTGTCAATCGGACAAACTTGGTCAGGTGTTTCGCGCAAAGATCCATCGTGTTCTGATATCTTCGTACGCATGGTGAAAGATCATTTCGCTACTGATTGGAGTAACGATTTTGTACATTTGAAAGTTGGACAAGCGATAGTGAGTTTGCCAGTGACTTCTGTACTCACGGGCGCTTCCTACGCACGAGCGCGTGAAGCCATGCAACGCTATCACCTAGAACTTGATCCGGCTTTTGGTAAGGATTTCGACTTTTACGAACCCTCGAGCGTAAAGATCGGTTATTGGGGGCCTACCGATGTCTTGCAGCAGGTGCGCGCACGACTCCCGATTGCTGACGAGAAGAGCTCTCGTTTTATTGCTTTGGGGCATGGTTCATGGTGGCAGGCCATGCGTTTATCTCCTGCAGAACCAGGCCTGTCTGCATTGCGTCCGTTTCGAGCGCTTGGGCAGGATCTGATTTCAGCTGGTGGGTGGGCGGACTTGGCTCCTGTATTGGTATTGAAAGCCGCGGGATGTGATCAGGTGGTTTACGTCACTCGTCGTGGTGGTGAATCTTTGTTCGCGCAAGGTGTTGGAAAGCGTATCTTGGGTTTTGATCGTTCCTGGGAGTTTTTGCAAACTGGAACTGAGGCGGGCAGAAGGTATAGTCGTCGAATCAACAATAATGGCGACCCTGAAGACATGACGTCGCTTTGGTCTAGGCTTTATAATTTAGCTAATCCCAACAGTTCTTTGCGTCGCGCTTTAAATGCCGCAGATGCAATTTTATGTACAAGCTGGGACCGGTTCGAACTTCGGGGCGGATTAAGCCCTATGATCGAAGACAGCTATAATAGCCCTTATTATGTAAAACCCAAAAGCCGGCTTTATTCGACATTAAGGCCACACTTAGATCCGACTCAGATGCACGAGTCCGGCGACTATCTAGAACACGCAGG
>JAYQON010000180.1:0-2357 GCA_038144835.1 Bdellovibrionales bacterium | reverse complement strand
ATGTTGATCCAGGCCGTTAATTTTTTAGAATGCATCATATGTCAAACCTACTAAGATCGTATGCTTGTTATAGGTGCCTGTTATTTGATTTGAGCGAGCTGATTCAAATCCATAACCAAGCTTCAATTCTACGGGGATGCGATTGGTTAGCTTTCTCTTAGTTAATTGTAGGTCAATTCCCAACCGATCATCTTGACGGTCTGTAAGTGATTCGTAATAGTCGGTGGCTTTGTATGAGCCTGTGGCAGATAGAGAAGTGTTTAAGAGGATTTCTCGCATCGCTTGAATTGATGCACTTCCTCCAGCGTAGCGATAGTTTTTGCCTGCTGAGAAGGCGTAATTAAACGTTACGCTGTGGGTAATTGCAAGGCGTCCCACTCTATGTCTATAAGATAAAGATGGATCCAGAGCTAACCCCTGTTGCGCGTCAGATGAATTTGTCGGTTTCGCACCTGGGAAGAGTCGGTAGGCAAATGGAATATAAAAGTCTAGAGATTTTTCTTCATGCTTTTTTAGATTGCCCCGAATAAAAAGGGCATTTCCATAAGAGTAAAGATCCATGCCGTTTGAGTTGAGCCAAGTGAGATCAATATTGTCACCAATTGCAATTTGGTGTTTTTCGTTGAATGATCCTCCTAAAGCATGTTCAACTCCAACGACGGAAGAAATATTATTGAATTGGGTTGCGTCCGAAGAGCGGTGATCTGTGTATGCTGCGTAACCCTGAAAAGATAGACTTCGGCCATCAACTGTTGTCGCATATTGAGCCTGAACAACTGGTTTAATAAATTCAGAGGCGGGGTGTATGCCTCGAGTTTCAGTCTGCTCCGGGTACCGAACCAGCAGAACATTGTTATCGTAGCCAAAGATAATGCTGCCTCTAAGATTAAAAGCTCGCTCTCCACTGAACGAGGAACCGTCTTCTATAACAAGGTTTGGAAGGGGGTTACGGCTATTTACAAGCCCTTTGCTATCATCAACCGCTTTCTGAAATCCGGGTAACTCCGTCAGCATATCCAGAGACTTCTCGGCAGCATCAACTTTGCCCGCCCTAGTCTGCGCATCAGCCATCAGGTAAAGGTTTTTACCTCTTTCAGTTCCAAAGGTTACAGCTGCAGCTCTTGCAAAAAGTCCTTCGGCTTTTTCATAATTGGAAAATTGCATTTGAATGTTACCTAGAGTTCTAAGGGCATAAGGATCTGAATGGTCTGTCGCGAGATGTTGTTCGAGATATTGTTCAGCAGCGAGAATTTTTTGATTTTCCAGGTAATAAGTGACCACAACTTTGGCCAAATCCCGATTTGTCACTAATTTGTCTGATAGTGCGACAGAGTCTTGAGCCAAGGCCGGATGACATATTGCGATTAGTCCTAAAATAGCCCCTAAAACAATTATCTGAGACCTTTTTAAATTCATATTCTTTCCGTCCGGTATCAGGGGGTATCGGAATCCTAATCTTTGAACTGCAGTTAGTTTGCGTGTTATCCCAGTAAAAATGGATCGTCGGAGTTTCGTTATTCTAAACTGATATATTTGAAAAAAAATGTTTCAAATTGAGGCTTTAAGCAGCTGGACCTCTCATTTCTATACGCCAACCGTTGGAGTGATCTAAAAGTGCCAGGTCTCAGGCTTGCATTCGGCTAGGTAGATGGAGTTTTTGTCGAGGATTCCCTGGAATCGAGTTGTAATTCATTCAGTCTTGTCTGCGTTTTTGACGCTTTCTGTAGATGCGAAAGCAGCCGGTGACCCGAATGATGATGACAAGCCAAGGTCGGTGTCTCCTGTGGAGAATTTGGAACAGTCGTCTTGTGAAGAGATTCTCTCGATAATCACGCCAGTTCGAGAACCTGGTTTTGACGTTCATGAGGATGTAGCGCGAGCGAGTTTGATTTCGGCTTTAGTCATTGTGCAGTCAGATCTGGGGCAAAGGTTTGTAGAGTTTCTGCGACTTCGTCTACGCGGGTTAAGTGGACAGGATTGGGAATTGGCGATTTATGGAGGTACAACGAAGGATGCCGCGACAGTTTATCGCCGTTTGCGGCGTTGGCTTTTAGATGTTGATTCATCGCTTGAATCTAAAGTGTATCCTAGTCTTTATGTGGGTGCCAGGCGACTAAAGAAGATTGCGATAAAAATG
This sequence comes from Bdellovibrionales bacterium, assembly GCA_038144835.1. GTDB lineage: Bacteria > Bdellovibrionota > Bdellovibrionia > Bdellovibrionales > UBA1609 > JALHOQ01. Next base: position 220 of record JAYQON010000180.1, on the reverse strand, counting down.
GAAACCAATCCATTTTTATCCGATCTAATTTTGAAACACGGACGATTTGGTATTCTGCGTCCATTGGTGGACAGGAGCTGGCGAGTAGAGAATGCTCCGAAATTTTCTAATTTGGAACTCTATAGCTTCACTGTGAAAAATTTAGAGAAAATTGAGAGCGAATTGGCTCGCCGCCATCTGACTTCTGATGCTCTTCAACTTGTGGTCTCAGCTGATGGTG
>JAYQON010000179.1:0-2616 GCA_038144835.1 Bdellovibrionales bacterium | reverse complement strand
TGAACTGAATCGCAAACGTCGCATTTTCGCATTGGCGGGAGTCGATGCGGAGGCTCGTTTAGTGGTTGGCGGGGGAAAGTCATTTTTGCGCTACCCCACCTACGAGACGCTTTTCTCAGTTGTCAGAAACCATCTTTTGCTGCGAGCCGAGTTAACCGGAAATGCCTTCAGTGACACTGAGAAGCTTGCTTCTGCGTTCCGACAGGGACAATTTTATTTAAGTTTGGACATTTTAGGTAATCCAAAGGGATTCAATGCAGTTCTCAAAACTAGAGACGGACAAATCTTACCAATGGGTTCAACTACAAAGTTTATTGAGGGGCTTTCATTAGAAATTTCTCTACCACAAAAACCCAAGGTGCCGTTCGATACGGTGATCTATCGAGACGGCGAGCGAATGGTTACATCTAATGCTCAGTTTACCCAATATTTTTTAAATGGCCCTGGAGTCTACCGAGTTATGGTTCGGGTGATTCCTACCTTACCTTTGCCCGATGGTAAGAAATGGATTCCCTGGATCTACACGAATCCTTTTTATGTAGAAGAGACTTTGTCTGCGCTGGGTACACGCACGACCAAAACACCAGAGGCGGGCAATTGACAAGCAAGTCTTTCGATTTCTTTGAATCCACGCATTTCAGCGAGATCCTGCTCAAGCTCATTACGGGGTGGTAGAGAGCGTGAGCTTTTCTCAACAATCACTCGACAGGTCGTACAGCTACCCATTGCGCCGCAGGAGTGCGAAATTTCAATGCCGTGCTTTAAAGCGACATCCAAAACGGATTGACCTTCTTCGACATAGAATTCTTTGCCTGCGGGCTGAAAAAGGATTTTGTTGCCAGTCATAACTTGATGGCAGATTAAAGTGCGGGCTATATTTTTGTCTATGACGTTTTTTGCTTTTGACTTAGAGACAACTGGTATTTTGCCGGGAGTCGATCGAATCGTAGAAATTGGTGCTGTCCGCTTTGTGGATGGTGCGGTAGACGCGGTTTTTTCTACACTGGTGGATCCCATGGTGCCGATTCCCCCGGGAGCTTCAGCCGTTAACGGTATTACTGACGATATGGTCAGAGGTAAGCCGAAGATAGAGACGCTCTTGGCGCCTTTTGCTGAATTTTGTGGCGAGGAAGTTCTTGTTGCTCACAATGCTGCTTTTGATACTCAGTTTCTTACTGCCGATTATAAACGGTCTGAAGTTCGTACGCCACGAGGAGTAATTTTAGACTCTTATCCAATGGCAAAAAAAGTTTATCCAGGGTTAGCAAACTATAAATTATCCACTCTAGTTCAGCACCTTCAAATTGATGCCTCTGGTTTTCATCGCGCTGAGGCTGATGCTACTTACTGCGCCAAGTTGTTTATTAAAATGGTCGAGCGTATATCTGGCTCTACGCAAGCTTGGCCGCCATTAGCGAATCTTGTAGCTTTGACTGGTAAACCTGAAGTACGGTTTCCGTTGATTGAACCACAGCCTAAGCAGTTGAACCTTTTGGACTTACTTTAAAACGAGCTAATTTTTATGCGTGAGCCATATGGGCCAGTGGAAAGCGGCGGCCACGGCCAAAAGCATGATCGCTGACTTTCAAAACGGGCGGCGATTGCCAACGTTTAAATTCGCTCTTGAACATCATTTCTAAAACTCGTCGCTCAAGATCTGATTTTGGAGTGTGAAACCCCTCAACGAGCCTTTTTACCGCCGCATCTAAGTCTTCGTAGGGTGGAAGTGAGTCTTGATCTTTTTGATTGGCACGTAACTCGGCGGAAGGAGCCCGCTCAATGATCCCTTTGGGTATAACTTCAGCCTGAGAATTATAATGCTGAGCAAGCGCGTAGACTTCGCCTTTGAGTAGATCGCCGATTGGGAGCAGTCCACCGATCATGTCTCCGTAGAGGGTACTGTAGCCAACCGAAAATTCACTTTTATTGGAAGTTCCAAGAAGTAAGCTTGGCTCGCGATTACTGTAAGCCATTAACATTAGACCACGCAGCCGCGCTTGGATATTTTCATTGGTTAAACTAAAAGGCGCCGAACCTGTGGCTTTTTCAAAATCCTGCAATACCTGTTCATAACTTGAAGTAATAGGTAACTCTACGAGCCGTATGCCCAGATGTTCAGCAAGCTCGCGCGACCACTGGCCACTTTTTTTGGCAGAAAAAGGGCCAGGCAAATAGATAGCGGTAACATTCATCGGCCCGACGGCATCCGCAGCTAGGCAAGCCACGAGCGCGGAGTCTATCCCGCCACTTAATCCCAGATGTACTTTTTTGAAGCCAGTTTTTGTAACAAAATCTCGAATTCCCAGAACCAATGCGGAATGCAGTACTTCAGCTGGATTTTCAGGCAGATGATTTTCCACCCCAGAGGACTTTTCTGTATCCACAATGCCCAAGTCCTCAGTAACGCGCAGGCACTGGGCAAAGACTCGGCCTTTTCGGTCTAGAGCAAACGAACCGCCGTCGTAAATAAGCTCATCCTGACCGCCGATCATATTTACATAAACCATTGGACAGCGGAAATGTGACACGGTGGCTTTGGTGACGCGTCGGCGGTTAGTGAATTTTGAATGTGTAAAAGGTGAGGCGCTGAGGTTGACCACGAGGTCGACTTTGCTG
>JAYQON010000178.1:0-2623 GCA_038144835.1 Bdellovibrionales bacterium | reverse complement strand
TGATATTTAATCTTGGTCGATTTAAAAAAACACGGCCTTGCCCGTCGGTCATTCGCCTTAACCACACCACATGGGCCGTGGCTGGAATTGGGCCTTCAAAACCAGCTCCAAGCGCAATTATAGTTGAGCTCTTGGCAGAATCCATGAGTTGATGCAATACCTCGCGTTCGAGGTCACGGAATACAGGCTCACCGCGTTTGAAAATTTCTGCCAACGAGATTCCCTCACGCTTCTCAATTTCCTGATCAAGGTCGAAACACGACCAATCAAGATTGTGAGTTTGCGAGTACTGGCGTAGAGAATCTAAAAATACTGATTTACCCACTCCCCTGTGGCCGACCAGCAAAGTGATCATGTATGCCAACCCAGGATACTCCAGAACTCAGGAAAGCTTTTTGAAACTACTTCCGGATGCTGAATTTCAATGGAAAATCCAGCAGCTTTGAGCACAGCCGCCGCAAAAGCCAAGCGATGATCATGGTCACAGTCGAACGAAAATTTTGTTCCTGGAGGAGACACCCTGTGTCCGCGCACGCACAGTCCATCTTCTTTCAACTCCACTTCACGCCCCACGGCACGCAAAAGCTCTGCTGTCTTCATCAAACGGTTGGACTCTTTATAAACCAAATGTGGTGCTCCAAAAAGATCGCTCTCGCCTTCAGCCAACGCACATAGCGCCGCCAAAACTGGAAACAGATCGGGAGTTGAGCGTAGATTGACAGCCACACCATTTAGAAGCTTGGCTCTTTCAATCTTTATACTCTCTTTGCTTCTGCGAATATGAACGCCCATTGCCTCTAAAATTGCGACAAACGCAGCATCCGGTTGAATACTGTTTTCAGGAAAATCTAAAATCGTCGCTTGCCCACTCACCGCAGCCACGGCGGCCAGGGCAAATGCGGAACTCAAATCTGGCTCGACAGAGTAGCCACTCAATGAAGGCACTTGACGGGCAGGCACGCGGAAATCGGAATCCCAAAAATCTAACCTCATTCCCAAATCTTGAACCAAACGCGTCGTCATTCGCCAATAGCCAGAAGAAACTTGTTGGCCTCCGAGAGAAACAAATAGCTCTTGGGGCAAGTTCCATGCGTTCAATAAAATTGCCGAAGCGAACTGACTGCTCTTGTCCAAGGGCACCAAAAGTGTGTCTCCCTGCATACACCACCCTGAGCCTTCGAGTTGCAAAAAATCGCTACCCAGTTCAGTTGCAATCCCCAGCTGACGCAAAATTTTTAACAGTTCCTCCTGTGGTCGCGCAAACAACCGTGGATGTCCTTGTAAACGGTGACGACCGGGAATTCGAGCCGCACGCAGGGCCATAAATCTCAGTACCGTTCCCGCACTACCAACCTGAATGACTTCTCGACGGTTAAGTGCAGCGATGGCTTGTCGCATGAAGCGCACATCGTCTGCCTGAGAATCACCGCGAATATCAAAGTCTGGAAAGTGGCTCTTTACGATCAACAGTCGATTGATTATGGACTTCGAAGCTGGCAAGCGTCCAACAAATGCAAACCCACTCATACCGTGGTCCATCCCTGTCTTTGAGTCTCGGTAAGAAAAGACTCAATTGTCACTTTTTTGCGAAACGGCTTACCCACATCTTCTATGAAAATAAAATTCAAATGCCGTGTGTCGGTCATTTTTTTATCTTCGGAAATCAACCGTTCAAGCTTAGATCGCACTAGCGACCGATGCTTTTTCGCAAAGTCACGAGCTTGCAAGAAGCCCAGATTGTGAGTCAGTAACTCCAACACACTTTTGCTGTTTTCGCCGCGAAAATACCCCTGATGCTCGCTCCATAGAGTCGCAAAGATTAAACCCTCCCCTACAGCAATGCCGTGAGGCAAACTGTAATGAGCCTCCAAAGCATGTCCCAACGTGTGTCCTAGATTTAAAATCTGCCGCTCGCCCGAGCGCTCAAAGGGATCCTTTTCCACCAATCGGTACTTGGCTTCGATGGCCATTGGTAGTAGCTCCCAAATGGCATCCATATCAAGTTTAAATTCTTCACGAAAGCGATCAAAAAAGGTGCCGCCTTCAATCAACGCCATTTTAAATAATTCGCCACCGGCTGACTGCAGTTGCAACCGAGGAAGCCCTTGAAAAATATTTTTCACAATATAAACGGCGTCCGCAGGATAGAAGCTACCCACCTGATTTTTTACGTCAGCAATATTTAAAGCTGTTTTACCACCGTGCGCGGAATCCATGGCAGCCAGTAAAGTCGTTGGTATATGAACTAGCGGCACTCCTCGCTTGATCACACTGGCAAGAAAACCTGCAAAATCACCTACCGACCCACCACCCAGACCAATCACACAAAGGGAGCGGCTCGAAAATGGAAACACCAATTTAAGAATCTTGCGCAAGTGTCCAGGAAAAGCAGCCATATCTTTTAATTTTTCGCCACCATCCACCGCATACACGAGGGGAAATTCTCGCAACCATTTTCCGATCAACTCGTCTTTGCGCAGCCGCTTATCAAAAATAACAAGAAACTTTTCGGGCCTAAACCCCAAAGACTCCGTCAATTTAGTCTCAGTCGGAAGTTTTTTAAAAATTCTACTTTTGTTTTTGTGTTCCAGTGGAGAGTCGATTCCATCACAAGGCCGAGTTT
>JAYQON010000177.1:0-2813 GCA_038144835.1 Bdellovibrionales bacterium | reverse complement strand
AAAGCTTCCGTATTTTTCGTCGTATCGCTTGGCTGGCTCCTGCATGGCAAAATTCAGAGCCGCCAAAACGTCAAGGCTCCGCCGGTGAAGGCGAACAGCCTTTCGCAGCGGGAGAAAGCCAGTCCTAAAAAAATTAGTCCTTGTCCAAACACCAAAATCCAAAGCCATGCGCTATCCGGCCAGCTGAGAAGAAAGGTCAATGCATAACTAGTTGCTAAACCAACAGCGATCCATTTTTTATTTCCGCGAATTTGCATTAGTCCCAAGGCTGCAGCCAGCGTAAAAAGCCAGAGAAAGTGGAAGGTAAATTTATAAGGCCAGCGAAATGATGACCAAACTGGCAGTGTATGAGTCCAAGGATAAACATAGCCATTGCCACCCAAACCGAAATCTAAAAACAGAATTGCGGGTAAGGTTAGCAAAAGCAGAGTTTTTAATGGGATTTTTCGATGCCAAAACAAAGAAATTAACCCTAGAGGCAACCACATTCCTGTGAAAATGAACCAAGAACGAGACGTACCAAAATATGAGGCGTCGGTTGAAACCGTAGGAGTCAAAAGCCCCCAAAGATGGTCCAGTTCTAACGAGCCTTCTAAAAAAATCTCTCTAGGGAGTGGGCCAGAACGTAGACTCTCATCTCGAATGAGCAGGCTGTAACTGAGTGCAGGCAAAGAGAGCGTGATGATCCAAAAACCAATCCATGCGACTCGCCCCCATGGTCTCCCAGGTATAAGAAGCGTGTAAGATATAAGACTAAGAACAATATAAACAGCTTGTTGGACGTGAGCGCCATTGATTGTCAAAAACCACGTCGCTGCGAAGCCGATGGCCATTCGGCGAGGATGAGCTTCAGTGAGCGTTTTGTGCAGAAAAAAAATCAGCCAGGGGAATAAAGAATACTCGGCACCAATATGCTGCCACACGCTTGAACCCATCAGGTAAAATCCGCTGGAGATCATTCCAAAAGCGGCCGCAGCACTTAATCCAGGGCTCAGTCTCCAAAGCAAAAGCAACCTATACCAGCCTGATGCCGCTAAAGGTAAATGTAGTAGCGTCATCACATTGGGTATATTTTGTAAATCAATGCCGAGCCATTTCAGAATGAGTACTGCAATGGTGAAAGGCAAATAAAGGGCGCCTGACTGGCCATTTCCCAAAATGGCCTCGCCGAGGTTTTGATGAATATTAATGACAGGAATTTGCCCAAGTAGCCATAGTTGATGTGAATAAATTGTTGTCGGAGTAAAGACTTCAAAATTATCCCAACGATTGAAGTTGAAATTGAGGTTCAGAGCCCACGTGGCGGCGGTGATTACAAAAACAATCCATATGATGTGCATTTTTTGAGATTAACAGTACCGCTATGAGCGAGCAATCAATCCAGAAAGGGTGGGCGATTCGAGTTAAGCTGCAAGCCTCTGACTAAAGTCTGACATTTCATTTTTTCTTCAACATCTGTCGAGAGGCTCTTTAGCATAAAGTTATCCCATAAAAGGAGCATCGTGGTGGTTATGTATGTTGCACTAATTTTTTCTTTTTTAATTCCTCAGTTCGGATTGGCCTCAAGCGGCACGAAGGAGGCCGTAAGTCCTCAAACCGCTATGCAGTGGTTGATGAATGGCAACGGACGTTTTACCAGTACCAAGTTACTGCGCAAAGATGGTCAAAGCTTCAAAGACATACAAAGATTGAGCAAGGGGCAGCACCCTCACACGATTGTACTTTCATGTAGTGATTCACGGGTTCCTCCAGAAATTGTCTTTGATCAAAAACTGGGTGAAATTTTTGTGATAAGGACTGCGGGGCAAGCACTCAACGATAACGCCATTGGAAGTATCGAGTATGCAGTAGAACATCTAGGAACTAAATTAATTGTGGTTATGGGACACACTTCGTGTGGAGCTGTCACGGCCGCTCATTCAACTTTAGGTGGGAAGAGCGCTGGAACTCCTGCTTTAGATGCTTTAGTAAAAGACATTCACCCTCGCATTTCATCTTTTAAAGGTGAACCGAGTGCACGTTTTGAAAAAGAATCTTGGGCTAATGCCGAGGGTGTAGCGAAAGATCTGACAACACGTTCATCGTTGTTGGGAGAAGCCTTTGCGAAAAATGAATTGTGGATTGTGCCCTCGATGTACGACCTAAACTCGGGTCGAGTCACCTTTCATGAACGCCTGCGACCAGGAACGTCCATGCGTGCTCCTGCAAGTCAAGGAGAAGCTACTTTTCATAGTGGTCACTAAAACTGTTATAGAGCTATTCGCGTTTCGTTTGAAAATGTGATAGAGGCTTCATATGTCATGTTTAACTTGTCAATCAGCAAAGGCCGCATTGCAATGCGGCCTTTGCCTTTCTAGCGTTTGTAAGAGTTGTGCGCGTTTTTTGCCGAGCGATGCTTTTGCGTTTCAAGGCAATGTTCCCGAAAACCTAAAGTGCGATACATACTGTTCAAGTTGCTTTGAGCTTGTCGTGGTGCCGAAACTTGACGAGTATCACCAGATTTTAGAGCGAGCAAAAGACGTCAATGTGTTCTTTAAAGCTCAGAGTAAAGAATCGCGATTTATTCGTCGTGTAGAAAAACACATACAGGTTGAGGATTGTTCTGATCGGGATGAGGTTGTCCTGAAGCTGGCCTTTATAGCGGCACTTGGTGGATTCAATGTCATTCTAGATGTGGAAACAACGGCACGTAAAATTCACCACGGGAAGTGGCAAAGTTCGATTTGGAGCGGTCGAGCTATCCCTGCGTTGGTTGATCCTAAGAGGCTATGATGGAGGATGGTACGCCGTACTTTTCAGGTAGTGCGTTAAAC
>JAYQON010000176.1:0-2828 GCA_038144835.1 Bdellovibrionales bacterium | reverse complement strand
CTCTTTGTGATCAAAAGCATCCAGTGGTTCTTGAATCGATCACTTTTCCGGAGCCAGTTATTTCTGTGGCGATAGAAGCCAAATCTGCCGCTGATCAGGATAAAATGGTGGCGGCGCTAGAGCGTTTGCAGCAAGAAGACCCCTCTTGCCGTGTAAGGGTCGATAACGAAACTGGGCAAATGTTGCTCTCGGGTATGGGTGAACTTCATTGCGAGATTTTGGTTGATCGACTTTTGCGGGAATACAAGGTCAAGGCTAACGTCGGCAAACCGCAGGTTTCATACCGAGAATCAATCACAACTTCTGGCGAGGGATTTGGTCTCTTTGAGAGGGAAGTTGCAGGTGAGATGCAATTCGGGGAAGTTCGAGTAGGCATAGAGCCTAAAAGTTCTGAGGGGGGCGTCACCTTCGATTCAAAAGCCGTTTCAGGTTTAGCTCAAGACCTCCTTAAGGCCGTTAGGAGCGGAATTATAGAGACCGCAGATGTTGGTATGCTCGCGGGCTATCCTTTAATGGGAGTAGCTGTAAACCTTCTTTCGGTAAAAACTCGCGACAAGGATTCCACCGAAATGGCTATGAAAGTGGCTGCTAGTCAGGCCTTCCGTGAAGCTCTTAAGGTGGTTAGGTCACAACTGCTTGAGCCTGTTTTTAAGCTAGAAATTTTTACGCCTGATGAGTGTACAGGCGCAGTTATCGGTGATCTCAATGCACGCCGTGGAAAAGTCCATTCCATGAGCCCAAAGCCTGGCGGTCAGGTCATTCAAGCTGAGGCACCCTTGGCTTCGCTATTTGGGTACGCGACGGATATTCGCTCGCTTTCCCAGGGCCGGGCTTCATTTAGTATGGAATTTCTGCAATATTCACCGGTTCCTGCAAAAGTTGAGGCCGAAATCCTGAATCGCCTAGGTCGCTGAGCGCCGCACCAAAACATCAAAAAATTCAAGTAATTTCCTTTTGACAAGCGCTCGGGCGTTAGAGCATTATCGCCGACTTGCGGCACTTTCCTTCGGCCTAAATGTTTCCAAGTCGATGAGATCTAGTAGTGATTTTGTTGAGACTGGATGCTGACGGTTGCTTAGGAAGGGGCAGGCTTTTGTCTTAAACCAGCAAAAGAACGAAGTAAAAATACGTAGAAGGTCTGTATGCAGAGTCAGAAAATTCGTATCCGATTGAGAGCTTTCGATCACAAACTTCTGGATCAATCCACGAAGGAGATCGTTGAAACCGCCCGCCGAACAGGCGCGCGTGTTGCTGGTCCAATTCCTCTGCCAACGCGGATCAATCGTTACACTGTTTTGCGCTCTCCCCACGTTGACAAGAAGTCGCGCGAACAGTTTGAGGTTCGTACTCACAAACGCTTGCTCGATATTCTAGAGCCTACTCAGCAGACTATCGATCAGCTCATGAAGCTTGATTTATCTGCTGGGGTCGATGTCGAAATTAAATTGTCGGTTGTTTAAGAAGGACTAGTTCATGAGTGAATCTACAGAGTCACAATCCGAAGAAACTAACAAAATGCCCCCCCTAGGTGGGTTGTTTGCATTCAAGGTTGGAATGTCGGCCATTTTTGAAGGTGGCGAGCGCGTTCCAGTCACCGTATTGAAATATGAACCCATGGTGGTCTCTCAGTTGAAGACGGCCAGCAAGGACGGATATGAGGCTGTTCAAGTTGCCTTCAAGCCAGATCGCGCATCTCAGACCAATGATGCTATAAAGAATCATTTGAGCAAGGCTGGCTTTGAAAACGGCGCTAAGTTTGTCAGAGAAATTCGCACAAACACAGAGGGCTTTTCGGTCGGTCAAAAAGTCGGTATTGATTCTCTGAAAAAAGGAGACACGGTCAAGGCCACTGGATTAAGTCGTGGTCGCGGCTTTCAAGGACCTGTTAGACGCTGGGGTTTTAATGGTGGTCCTGCATCTCACGGCTCTGGATTTCATCGTAAGCCTGGTTCAGTTGGTAATAGAACTTGGCCGGGTCGAGTGATGCCTGGGAAGCGTATGGCGGGTCAGTGGGGTAATGAAACAGTAACGATTCGCAATCTTCAGATTGTAGATGTTATTCCCGAAGAAAACGTTTTGCTGGTGAAGGGTTCCGTTCCTGGAGCTCGAAACAGCCTGATTCAGTTAACGAAAGTGTAAGATATGGCAACAGTAGATGTATTGGGATGGGATAAGAAAAAAGTTGGAAGCATTGAGTTAGATGCTTCTGTGTTTGAAGTGCCGGTGAAAGAAGAAATTCTGCACACGGTAGTTCGGTGGCAGCTCGCCTGTCGTCGCCAGGGGACTCATAAAGCATTGACTCGTGGTGAAGTGAGTGGTGGTGGAAAAAAGCCATTCAAGCAGAAGGGAACCGGTAATGCTCGTCAGGGCTCGAATCGATCTCCTCTTATGCCTGGCGGAGGTATTACGTTTGGGCCTGTTCCTCGGGATTACAGTTATGCTTTGCCCAAAAAAGTTCGTCGGCTTGGGTTGCGTACTGCTCTGACAAAATTAAAAAATGAAGGTCGCCTTTTTGTGGTTGATGCTATGTCTTCACCTGAAGGTAAGACCAAAGAAATTGCAGGGCGTTTAAAAGAATTTGGTTTACAAAAGGGTGTTTTAATTGATGCGGCTCGTGATGAGAAATTCGAGCGAGCGGCTCGTAATTTGCCCAAATTCCGTTATTACGGGGTTGAGGGTATGAACGTATATGATTTGCTCAAGTATGATCATGTCGTACTGACAAGAGCGTCTGTAGAAAAAATTGTAGAGCGCTGCGGGCAAGGAAAATAAGTATGTATTACGTGATCAAGCGTCCCCTGGTAACCGAGAAAAACAGTATGTTGGCC
>JAYQON010000175.1:0-2854 GCA_038144835.1 Bdellovibrionales bacterium | reverse complement strand
AAGGTAAGAGTATTGAGGGGCTAATGGCCTTTCGGAAGATGGCACAATTATCACACAGCAGTGGCACCTTCGTGGGTAACATGATTGCTGTTGCCATGCTTAATGACGAGCATATTCTTTCAGAAAATCTCAATTTAAGTGACTGGGAGCTAGTCCCAAAAAAGAAAATCGAAGCCTATAAAAGAGTAAGTTGGGCTTGGTTAGCTCTCGCCCGAACCACTTGGTTCCATAGCTTTCCAAAGGAGTTTGAACCTTACCTGAAGCCAGAAACTGGTGCTTGTGCGGCGGCATGGGAAAATTCTGGCGGACTGACGGCGTTTCAAGATTTCCTTGAAGATAGACTAGTTTTTGAAAAAGACTTCTCCCAAAACTTGGAATACTCAAGGGGGTTTCAAAAATATCTCTTTTCGATTTGCAACATGAAAAACTATGAAGGTTTCGTCAGTCGAACGCCTGCGGGGGCGAATCCTATTATTGGGCGTGGCTATAACAGTTATTTTATGATGGACTCTGGGAAAGTAAATAACTCAATTGCACCAAATTGGAGTCGGATACCGTATGTCAGACAGATGGTCGGCCTAAATTTAATAACTATTTTTTCTATTCCACATTACTTGAAACAGTACGACCAAGTCCAAAAGTAACCACACTTTTTTATTGATACACCATGTAGGTACACTTTTTCTGGATTTTGTTTCTCACCCAAAATTGGGTAGCATGTAATGCATGATGAAGGCAGAAACGAAGAACCAAGCAACTGCCCTCTTTGTCCATCAGGGCATGAGTTTGAGAAAAATCACAAATGAAATAGATGTATCACGCAGTGACGTTGGCCCCTCTTTTGGAGCAAGGATAGCTTCCGTTTTTGATCTCATACCATCACGCCGTGGCGTTTAGCAAATTCAGCTGGCGTTTCTTTTCCAAGCGGCTTGTTTGGCCGATCGGTGTTGTACTCTACTCTCCAATCTTCGATGAGCTGCCGGGCATGGCGTAGATCCTCGAACCAGTTTTCTTCCAGGCACGAAGCCCGGAGCTTTCCATTGAAAGACTCGATGAACGCGTTCTGAATGGGTTTTCCTGGTTGAATGAAACTCAGCTCGATGTTGTTCGCAAAAGCCCATTGGTCCATCACTTTGCTGACGAACTCAGTCCCATTATCGCAGATGATTTTTCTCGGAAGTCCACGGGTATATTTTAACCGTTCCAGTTCGCGGGCGACGCATCCACCAGTGATCGAGGTGTCGACGTAAAGTAACACCGCTTCGTGGGTGCGATAAACATGAATCTCCTCTCAACTCGTTTGCGGCGTCTCGTGCGTTTGCCCATCTGAAGACCAAGCTCTCGGTAAATACGACCAATGCGCTTGTGATTATCGGTAAAGCCATGGCGCTCGCGTAGTCTCCAAATGATCGAGGGCCTTCCGTCTTTTAGCCGTTTGTCCGTGAGCTCGATGATCTTCGCTTTTAGCGGCTCATCATCTCGCGCGCGACATGATCGATAGAACTAAGTTGATTGGTTTAGCCCCAAGATCTTGCATGCCGAGCGGATGCTTAACTTGTTGAACTTGCTTCGCACGGCGTGCAGTGCAGTTCTCTTGGCCTTGAGGCTTACCACTTTCCCTTGATGATCTCTTGAGCTGCCTGAAGCTCGACGGCTTGTTTAGCGACAATCTTCTCAAGGCGCGCGATCTGGGACTCCATGTCCTTCATACGGCGAACTTCGGTGCCTTGAAGGCTTCCGAACTTCTTGCGCCAGGATCGCTGTGATCTGCTGATCCGTGAACCGTGATTTACGCATTTTGAACTCCCTTGCTCCGCGTTTTACGCGGCTTATTGGGAAGTATCAAGTGCTCCGAATTTTGGGGCCAACGTCACACTGACCTAGCCGGGCAAAACTGGTCCAGGAGTTGTGATACTATCTGGAGCCAAAGAGAAGGGATAGGTTATGTCAAAGAAGGTGTTTACAGCTGAGGAAATCATCCAGCATTTGCGCACAGTTGAGCTTGAGCAAGCGAAGGGTTTAAGCATAGAAGAAGCTGCGAGAAAGATAGGCGTAGCCAAATCAACGCTTGCACGTTGGAAATCTGAGTACGGCGGAATGCGTGTAGATCAGGCAAAAAGACTAAAGGAGTTAGAGCTAGAAAACTCAAGGCTTAAAAAAATTGTAGCTGATCAATCAATTGATATTTCCATTTTGAAAGAGGTAGCCAAGGGAAACTTCTAAGCCCGGCAAGGCGCAGAGAGGCAGTGGCCCATGTGGTTAAAGCCGTGGCTGTGTCTGAACGTCGGGCCTGTCGTGTTATAGGGCAAATCAGATCGACGCAGAGGTATTTGCCAAAGCCAAGTCAAAAGGCGGAGGAGCTTAAGATGCGTGTTACTGCGCTTGCCAGTGAGTATGGGCGCTATGGGTATCGGCAAGTGACAAGCTTGCTTAATATGGAGGGATGGCAAGTGGGTAAAGACAGAGTTTATACTATTTGGCGATCTGAAGGGTTAAAGGTGTCGCAAAGACAAGCTAAGCGAGCAAGGCTTTGGCTGGCAGATGGCTCTTGTATTAGACAAAGACCGAACTCACCAGGTTCGCGGGCGTCCTTGCGCCGCACTTTAAGCACCGAGCCATGGTGGTCCCAAAGCCCAGGGCCGAGCAGCTTGAGCTGAAGGCCGATGATCAGCCCGCAAAGTCCCGCATCAGCTGGGCTCGGCTCTTGAAAAGAGTATTTGGGATCGACATCGAGACCTGCCATCTGTGTGGAGCCAAGATGAAGATCGTTGCCGCCATCGAAGACCCGCAAGTCATAAAGAAAATCCTCAGGCACTTAGGGCTGCCAGTGAAGCCACCCATACCTTGGCCGGCC
>JAYQON010000174.1:0-2859 GCA_038144835.1 Bdellovibrionales bacterium | reverse complement strand
GCTTTGGGGTGCAATTTCAGCGGTTTTTAGGAGTTGGAACTCGCCGCGCGCGATCACCTATCGCCAGCTGCATGGTTACCCAAGCAGTTGGGGAACTGCGGTGAATATCCAATCGATGGTTTTTGGTAACATGGGCGAGGATTGTGCAACGGGCGTGGCCTTCACGCGTAATCCTTCAACTGGTGAAAAGGCTTTTTTTGGTGAATTTCTCGTTAATGCCCAAGGTGAAGATGTTGTGGCTGGGCTGCGTACGCCCTTGGCCTTAACAAAAAAAGACGCCGATAAAAATGGTTCCAGATCTCTGGAAGAGCTGATGCCCCAAGCCTATTCTGATCTGGTTCTGGTTTATCAGAAGCTTGAAAAGCATTATCGCGATATGCAAGACATTGAGTTTACTATTGAGCAATCAAAGCTGTGGATGTTGCAAACTCGAAACGGAAAACGCACGGCCAGAGCGGCTTTGCGAATTGCCTGTGAGATGATTGACGAAAAGCTGATTAATCCCGACGAAGCGCTTATGCGAATTAGCCCTCAGAGTTTGGATCAGCTGCTTCATCCTACCTTGGATACTAAGGCGGCTAAAACGCTTTTGTGCACAGGGCTGCCCGCGTCTCCGGGGGGTTCAACGGGTCAGATTGTTTTTTCAAGCGAAGATGCTGTGGACTGGTCAGAAAAAGGTCATAAGGTTATTTTGGTACGCATCGAAACCAGTCCTGAGGATATCGAGGGTATGGTGAAGGCTCAGGGCGTTTTGACTACGCGTGGAGGGATGACGTCGCATGCGGCCGTCGTGGCTCGTGGTATGGGTAAATGCTGTGTAGCTGGCGCTGGCGACATCGACGTGGATTACCTCAAAAAAGAAATGCGTGTAAAAGGCTACGTTTTAAGGGAGGGAGATAAAATCACCCTCGATGGTTCGACAGGAGAAGTCTTGCTTGGTGAAGTGCAAACCATTGAGCCTGAACTTGACGAGTATTTTACTCGTCTCATGAATCTCGCTGATCAAAGTCGCAAATTAGGGGTTCGCGCCAATGCGGATACCCCTCATGATGCTCAAGTGGCGCGCAAGTTTGGAGCTGAAGGCATAGGGCTTTGTCGCACAGAGCATATGTTTTTTGGTGCCGATCGTATTGATGTAATGAGGCGAATGATTGTTGCTGAAACGCGTGAGGAGCGAGTCGATGCATTAAGTGATCTTCTCCCTATGCAGCGCTCAGATTTCGCTGGACTTTTTGAGGCCATGCAAGGGTTGCCGGTAACGATTCGTCTGTTGGACCCGCCTCTACATGAGTTTTTACCGCATAGTGAAGCCGAAGTTGATGAGTTGGCGCAACGGTTGTCGATCAACCGAGAAAAGTTGCGTGCGAAAGTGCGCAATTTGCACGAATTTAATCCAATGCTGGGCCACCGTGGTTGTCGTCTAGCCATTACTTACCCTGAAATCTATCAAATGCAGGCGCGTGCCATTGCCGAGGCCGCAGTGCAAATGATTAAGCTTGGTCATGATGGTCTGACACCAGAAATCATGATCCCTCTAATAAGTAGTGAAGGCGAACTCAAACAGCTGCGTCAGCAGGTGGAGGCTGAAGTCTTAACGGTACAAAAAGAAACTGGCTGCAAATTTGAATTTTTAGTAGGCACAATGATTGAGTTGCCTCGCGCCGCATTGCTTGCTGACCAACTTGCCGAGAGTGCTCAATTTTTCAGTTTTGGAACTAACGATCTTACGCAGACAACCTTAGGTATTTCGCGTGATGATTCGGGTCGATTCTTGGCGACCTATGTGTCAGAGGGCATCTTTGAGACAGATCCTTTTCAGTCAGTAGATGTGAAAGGTGTTGGGCAGTTAGTTAAAATGGCTGTGAATTTGGGGCAGAAGGTTCGCCCCGATATCAAGCTTGGTGTATGTGGAGAGCATGGTGGGGATCCAGCTTCGATCCAATTTTTTCACAATATTGGACTGAACTATGTGAGCTGTTCCCCCTACCGAGTGCCCATTGCCCGACTAGCAGCTGCCCAGGCCGCGATTAAGGGGCGGAGAGTGGACCATTAGGTAGGAGCAGCCGTAAAGATACGCATGGTTTCCCGTGAAAAAGTGGTTGGCAAACCCGACCACTTCCGGGTTCAATTAGGACTAACGACTGGTCCCGTTAGGCGCTTGTAGGCAATGCGTTATCAGGGCGGTGGCAGCGAGGGTTGGCTTTTGAGAATCAAAAAATTAGAACTGATTGGCTTTAAATCGTTCAAAGACAGAACTGTGATCCATTTCGACGCTGGTATTACTGGCATCGTTGGGCCTAACGGATGCGGTAAGTCCAATATTGTGGATGCCCTCGTATGGGTCATGGGTGAGATGTCGGCAAAACATCTGCGTGGTGCTCAGATGTCTGACGTTATCTTCGGGGGCTCTGAAGGGTATGCTCCCATGGGCATGGCTGAGGTCTCTTTGACACTAGAAAATGATGGCGGTGCTTTTCCAGTAAAATATCTTAAGTTTTCAGAAGTGATGATCACCCGTCGCTTGCATCGCAGTGGCGAGTCTGAATATTTGATCAATAAAGAACCAGCTCGTCTGCGCGATATCCAAGAGATTTTCATGGACACCGGAGCGGGATCAAAGGGCTTTTCCATCATTGAACAAGGAGCGATTGGAAAAATCATTACCGCAAAGCCCGAGGATCGTCGCACGTTGATCGAAGAAGCGGCCGGTATTACTAAATTCAAAGTACGTAAAAGAGAATCCCAGCGCAAATTGGTTTCTACTGAGCAAAACCTCGTGCGACTACAAGATATCTTGGGAGAGCAAAAGCGCCAGTTGGATTCGCTCGAACGACAGGCGCAACGAGCTGAGCGTTACCG
>JAYQON010000173.1:0-2876 GCA_038144835.1 Bdellovibrionales bacterium | reverse complement strand
GTTTTACACTGGGAACGACCTTGGGTTTTCGCACTCCTTTTCAGGGCGATGTGGATCCCAAGAGAAATCAAATGAATGTTTATGATCCCTCGCTTGGTTATAGCCGCGTTGGTAAAATTGGCGCTTTCCAGAGCGTTGGTAGCTTGGGCGCTAGCATAGGGACTTCGAAAGAGTCTACCGGCATCGATCGTCAGGGCTCTTTGGGTGTCAGCTGGAATTTGCTTCACGGTTTTCAAAATGGTTTGAGCCTAGGTACGGCGATTTCTGTTGGCTATGATATTTTATCTACTACACCCGGTGCTACGGCAAGCACAGCCGCTCCCGGATACTATGGAGGCGATCAGCGGACGGAGTGGGAGCTGGGTATTTATCCGTACCTCGAGTACTCTTTCAACGACCGCCTTTCTTTCAGAACAGTGTTTGGTTACTTCAATTGGTATCACTTATACGGAGATGCGAAGTCGACACGTTTGTTGCAAAGCTTTGTTTACCAGTCGATGGGCTTAGGTATCTCGGTCACACGTGATGTCTATCTCTATCCGAACGTTCAATTTGTTCCAGATAATATTCGCAGCGACTTCAACAATGTTGCGATGACAGCAACGTTGAATATTTTTTAATTGCACGTGTTGTTATCAATTTGTGCGAAAAGGCAGCCTTCAGGGCTGCTTTTTTTTTGTGTGCTTTCTAGAGCTTTTTTTAAAGCCATCAGCTAGCTTTAGCGTTTATAAATACGAAATATTTATTTGCCACCACGTCGAGTTGTAGAGAGCCTGAGCAAGTAGGGCAGGGCAAATCATTTAAATCCTTAATTAAACGGCCTGCGGAAAAATCCTTGCCATACTCTAAGAGGTCCAAATCCTCGTGCCCACATTCTGGGCAGAAATATGGCACATAGAAAGATTCGACATTGACTCCAGAGGGCAAAAAACCCAGCAATATACTGAATTGTTGGACTATGGCTGGGCTACATTTTTGCAAAGACACTTTGCCTGCAGAGAGGGGTAGGTTTTTGAGCCAGTTGATCCATTGGCTACAGCCCATGGAGTTGATGCTTTTGATATCTTCGAGGTCGATCGAAATTCGACCATTTGAGGCGTTTAGCTCAGGTAGGTTAGAGTTTTCATCGATTAAGCCTACTAATTTGACGTGAATATCTTCGCCATTGCGTTGAATTGTGACCGTCAACATTTCTGCATCCTTACAAGTTAATGGTTTCACCTTCGCGAGCGAAATGCCACAGCAATTTTGGTTCTGGATCTCCGGCCTTTTTTCTGGCGCGAGCGATGTGCTCAAAATAACTCTGTGTTTCTTCCTCAGCCGCTCGAATCATATCGTCGCTTGCGGCAGGGTCATGATGTATAAACAGGGCTCGCTTAATTCCTTCGCGTAGAGCCAAATCGATTCCTATTGGTCCGCTTGAATGTCCCCAATTAATTTTCTCTAGAGCTTCATGGAAAGAATATTGAGCATCAAAGATCATAACATCCGCGTTTTGATAAAGTGCCTTATCTGGCCCTAGCTCGTCGCGCGTATGTCGTGAACATTCATTATCTACGGCCCAGGCTACGGATTTGCCATTGGCTTCCAAGCGAAGGCCCCAGCAGGGATCTGGATGATCAAGCTGATAGGGGGTGGCCTTCAAGTCACCAATGTGAAAGGGTTGGCGTGGTTCTAAGCGGTGAAATTTAACCCGCTCGGCAATCACTTCAAAAGGGACTGGAAAAAAGGGTTTGCGAAATAAGGCTCGAATATTTTCTTCGAGGTCATCATGCACTGCATAGATATTAATCGTTTTACCCTTGATGTACATGGGGACAAAGAAGGGAAGCCCAATCAGATGATCCCAGTGAAAATGGGTAAAATACAGATGGTATTCTTTTAGATTTGGTTCCGTGCGCATGAGATGTTCTGAAAGTTTTCGTAATCCAGATCCTGCGTCAATAATCAGGCGACTTTTGCCAGAGATAATTTCTCCACAGGCTGTGTTGCCGCCGTAGCCCCCAATCCAGGTGGGAGGCAATGCCTGTAAAAACCGCTGAGCGGTAAGAGATGAGTCCTGTTTGCAAAGACGTTCAAATTCGAGAAGAATTTCCTCGAAACGCTCTCTCAGATCGTTGGGTGTTATTGGTGAAGGAAGGGATCCACGCACTCCCCAAAGCTTCACACTCATGTTGTTCATCATCTTAGAGAGATTATCGGTGATTGCTGCTCTGAAGTTTATATCCGGGACTCTGGTCGAGCTGACTGCTAGACGTTTAGCCTGGGGGCCAGCTCATTTGCCGACCACCAATTAAATGGACATGAATGTGCGGGACTGTTTGGCCTGCGTCTTTGTTGGTATTAATAATAAGTCTATAACCAGAAGTAGCAATCCCATGTTCCCGGGCGAGTTGTCCGGCAATCAGTAAAAGATGTCCAAGCAGGTATTGATCTTCATTCATTGCATGATCAACAGACACAATTTCTTTGCGTGGAATTATAAGAAAATGAATAGGGCCTTGTGGTTGAATGTCGCGAATCGCAAAGCATAGATGATCCTCGAAAATAATATCGCCGGGTATTTCACCTTTAGCGATTTTCGTGAAGAGAGTTGGCACAAAGGTCTCCTATAATTACATTTGTTTATAGTCTGGCCCGCTACCACCTTCACGCGGAGTCCAGCGCGGCCCCAAAACATCTGTCGCCTTGCAATCCACACAGTTGGGGGCGTTGACGATGAGAGAGTCACCTCGGCGCTCGTAAACTCCAGCAGGGCACAGGCTCGAGTAAAAATCAGCAATCTCAGGGGTTACATCTTTGCCGACAATCAGATGTTGAGGTATGTCGTCACGCGTTTTATTGGAAGACATGTATACTGCATCCACTTTACTAAT
>JAYQON010000172.1:0-2973 GCA_038144835.1 Bdellovibrionales bacterium | reverse complement strand
GCAAAAGAGCTGGCTGGGCAAACGAGGAGCTACTTCGCTCGAAAGGGTTCAAGCACGATGTAACCAAAGGCGCACCCGTCTGCCGATGGAAATACAAGGATTTAACAGTAGACATTATGAGTCCTGATCCAGCCGTTACCGGATTCACAAACCGTTGGTATAACGAGGGCCTCGAACACGCCATCGAAGCCTTAAAGAAGCCTGTTCCAATTCGAATTTTCTCAGCCCCATACTTTTTGGCCTCGAAGCTAGAAGCGTTTTCGGATGAAGTTGTCGGTTCCATTTCCCTAGAGATAGCATTTCCGCCTGTTGGCTCTTGGCCGCCATTCCAGCCATAACTATGCTGCTTTCCTTCCATGGCATAGAGCGTCCCCCTATGCCTGAAAAGTGTAACCCATGTGTCCGGAATAAAATGTTACCTATGTCACACCTCAATCAGAACCAGTCCGAATTGCGTCGTCTGACTCCGCAGATTTCGACAAAAGTTTCGGACTGGAATTTTCCGAAACGAGATGAAGATGACTCACACGATTTACGCTCCTGCCGACCATGTGAACATAGCCCATCGTCGTCGAGATATTCTCATGTCCGGCCATCTCCTGAATGACTCTCAGATTGATCCCGGCATGAACCCACAACGTAATCGCCGTGTGACGTAAATCGTGAAAGCGAATTCGCCTTCCACCCCACGCCTTAACCAATCGGTGAAACCGATCCACAAAACTAACATGCCCTCTCGGCTTTCCATCCTCACCGTAGAAGATAGTCTGGTCGGTGCGAACATTCCGTTGAGCAACAACACCCAACAACTCCGCCTTAACCTGCCGATGAAGAACCGTATGACGATAAGGCTGCCGGTCTTTGGCTTTCCGATTGCGCTTTCCCTTTACCAAGTCAAAACGCTTTTCGTTCTCAAGCCATTGCCTTTTGATATATAGGGTTTCGTCCCTAATATCTCCAGGCATAAGCCCCCATAGTTCTCCGGCTCGCAATCCGCAGTTCAATGCGACCAACAAAGCCGCATAAACCCAGCGATCCGGACTTCCCAGAGGATACTTTTCCGACACGAACCGCAGAAAGTCCTTAACCTCGTCGACCTCCCAATAGGACATCTCGGCGCGATCATCAGGCAACTTCATATATCCTTTGGCGGGATTGAATGGGATTCGCCTAGCTTTGACCGCGTAATTCAAAATCGCGCACAAAACCTCAGTAATCCGATTCACGGAAGCGTTACTCAGCGAGCGTTTTGAGTCGCGTAGATTAACGGACTTCAATTCACCCTGCATTCGCCTCACAAAGGGCACCGTAAACTTATCCAAAGTCAGGTGCCCGTACTTGGGCACCAAACTCTTGTCGATAATTCCGGATGCTCTCTTCATCCAGCCAGCCGATATTTGCACTTGCATTTGTTCCAACCAAAACCGCGCCTCATGCTCCAATGTCATGTCCTCAAACCGACCAACAACATTTATTCCCAAACGATTTTCAGCCTGTTCGTTTTTCATTCTGGCTAGGAAATCGCGGGCATCAACTTTGCGGTCAAACGTCTTGCACATTTGTTTGGAGTGTTTGCCTCCCACTCGGTAGAGGGCATCGTACACAGGCCCGGCTTTAGTTTGTCTTGTTCTCACACTCATAACTTGCCTCCTCCCGGAAAATCCGGGTTTTGGGCAAGCACCCATGAGCGCAAGACTTCAAGACGGACAAAAACTTCTCTGTTAAACTTCAAAAATAAATCTTTGGGAGCCCCGTACTTAGCCGGTCGGTGTTTCCAATCATAAACTGTCTTTATTGAATAACCGAATCGCTCGCAGAACTCCCCGAGACTTATACATCCACCCTGATTTTCAAAGAGCAAAAAGTTAACGAGATTTTCTCGTTCACCTTGTGATTTAAGCATATCTAGAATTTTCCCAATGGGCTAGCGGTTAAGCTGCTGGTCATCCGATGTTGATGAATCCATTGTGTCGATCTTGCACTCGTCATTTTTCGAGGCATGCTTGTTGGCGGTCCTTTTGCGCTTCTGGTGGGCTCTCCCTACTGCGGGACTCTGAATTTGGCTCAGAATATCCATCAATGTTGTCGTCTCTCCAGACTCCTTGGCCTGATTTAAACGGGCAAGCGCCCACTGAGCGGCGCGAACTTCGTCAAAATGCTTCTCCCGAATTTGCTCTAGTTCTTCCTTAGTGAATTCTTCGCACCGGGCTTGGACCAAAAAATTCACAATATCCTTACCGCCTAGCCTTATGACACCACCGAAGGCAGCTTCAATCTGCGTGGCCAGGATCGCCACAACATTCAAAGATTCCTTACTCAGAACAATTCTATCAGGGTTTATCTGCCTCTTCTTCCGAGGCTTCGCCAAAACTTCACTCATCTTACTGGCTCCATGTAACGGTTTTTTCGATTACATATTCAAAGTGGCCGTCGATATATCTATCGCCCTCGATGCGAGCTGGGACCCATACGCGTCTGACCTTGGGCGCGGTCAAAGACGGGGCCTTCGGCTCAAGCTCCACCTTTCCATTTACAGTGACTTGTTTCTTTGTTTCGTTCTTGTGAGCGGCGTAGCCAATGAGTCCACCGAGAACGGCGCCAATGGCGGCTCCTTGCATAGTTGATTTATCTCTATTGTAACTTCCATCGGCATTGCCGATAGCTCCACCAAGAGTGCCGCCTACAGCGGCTCCAAGACCGATACTCTTTTCCATAGATGAACAGGCTGAGATCATCAGAGTAATAAGGATCAGAGAGAATGCTTTCATAAGAAGAGGATAGGAAGAAGAATGAGGGGTTTTTGGCCGGCCGTCGTCTATGACTTGCACCGCTGGTCCCTCGAACCCATCCTCAGCCGTTAATTTTGGTGGTTAGTTTGGGATTTCGGCAAGTCTTCTTGAATTTTCGATTGAGATTTTGATGATTTAGTTAAGCTGTAAACGCAGCTCGGCCTTGGGCGGTAACGCTTAGCCA
>JAYQON010000171.1:0-3112 GCA_038144835.1 Bdellovibrionales bacterium | reverse complement strand
GACTTGTAACTTTGTGGTTCGAGTGGGCAATGAGGTGATTTGGATTGAACGCATTGAAACCAACGACCCAGTTCGACTGCACATGGACCGCGGTACGCATGCCCCACTTTACTGCACTGCGAGCGGCAAACTTTTTCTAAGCTATTTATCAGAGTTGGAGATAGAGCGTATTCTCCAGAGCAACCCCATTGAGCCTCTTACGAATAAGACGCATCGTTCAAAATCAGCCCTATATAAAGATATTTCTCGTATTCGTCAGACACGAATTAGCTATGATCGCGGAGAGTTCTTAAGTAATTCGTTTGCAGTTGCAGTCCCTATCGAGGGCAAAGATGGGTTCATCGTCGCAGCTTTATCAGCACATGGCCCAGCCTACCGTTTTAGTGAAGAGCGCGTGCGTCGATTTATACCAAAGTTGAAGGCCTGCGCTCGTGTACTTTCAATGAGTACAGTCACTGAAGTGGAGTGATTTAGTAACAAAGGGTTCGGCCGCCATCCACCATGATGGTCTGTCCTGTTATGAAGCTGCTTTCATTAGAGAGAAGAAACGTAAGGGCGCCGTCAAGATCAGTCGGTGTAGCAAAGCGGCCCATGGGAATTCTTGAAAGTGCAAGGGTTTCAAAATCGGGTATTGACTGTATGAAAGGCTCCACTAGAGATGTTCTCACCATTGCGGGTCCTAGCGCGTTCACTCTTAGGTTGCGGCCCGACCACTCTAGCGCTAGGGCTCGGGTTAATTGACTAACAGCAGCCTTACTTGTGGTGTAACTTACATAACGTTTATTCACAACTTGGCTGGAAACTGACGAGTAGTTGACAATGCATGCGGCTTTATCCGGATAAACATGCCTAGAAAATGCTGTACAAGTTAAGAAAACCGAGTGAACATTAACGAGCAAAGACTGCAGAAAATTTTGAGCACTGTGATGATCTGCTTGGTCTAAGTTCATGACGCCCTGGGCGTTAATGAGGCCATCAAGAGTGAAAGGTAGGCCAGCAAAAAATTTTTCCACTTCTTGTTCGCTGGTTGCGTCAAAGCAAAAGATATGGGATTTGGGAATAGATAGCTCAGCGAGTCTCTCGCCATTAATATCTGCAGCTATTACCTCGGCGCCTTGTTGTTTAAGTGTACGAACAGCATGGCTACCAAGGCCACCCGCTGCTCCAATAATTGCAATGCGACGGCCCTCTAATCTTTTTTGACTCATGATCTACGAGATTCGAAGATAGCAGAAATAAGGGACTCCAAGGACGGGTCGAAACCTTCAAGGCTTGCAACTTGGTACCCATCGGCAACGCCCGGGTAGGGTACCCCAAGAACAGGGCAGCCAAGTAAACTCATTGCGACCGTGTAGAAACGATCGTTTCTTTGAGAGGTATCCGTGCATTCCGGTGCTTCTTTTAGACAAAGCGGAGTAACTAAAAAAGTGACCGCTTTGGTGAGTTCTGCAAGCACGTGATGCCTGAGTTGAACAAGTTCTTCTTGTAATTTCAGAATGTCTTCAGGCGCCATTTTAGAAGACTTAAGTTCAGTACGTACGATTGGTCCCACTCGACTGAGAGTCTTGGAACTGGGGAACGCTGATGCGTAGGCTTCGTGGAATTCTGCTTTAAGTAGCCGAGTGATCTTGTCGCTAGAGTCCAGTAGGGCGCTGAGGTTGACAGTTTTTACTGGACAGTCGGAGGATAGGGCTTTAATGACGTCCATGAACCTCTTCTTGCTCGGATCGCTCATTGGTTCAAGGCTTTCGGGATCATAGCCAATTACCAAAGGCTTATTGGCTAAGTTAGCCCAAGTAAGTTTTTTGGCAACATTAAAAACGCATTGAGCTGATTGCGACAGGATACCTAAGGCATCAAGACTTGGTGATCGAGGAAAAACGCCTTGAAGTTGCTCAATGTCCGTGGAGAGTCTCAAACCCCATACGCCGTTCCAGCAGGCAGGAATTCGTACCGAACCGCCTGTATCTGTGCCAATTGCAAAGTCGGCGAGACCTGCTGCTACTGCAACCGCGCTACCGCTACTGGAACCTCCTGTTAGCCTGTTTTTGTATACGGGGTTTAATAGCTGAGGGTAGTGAACGTTACGTCCGTCAAGCCCAGCAGCGAACTCATTCATATGTGTCTTGCCAAGCAAAATGGCCCCATAACTCTTTAGCTGATGAACAACCCATGAATCACTCTCTGCAGGCGTCCATGCTAGATTCGGACTACCTACTTGGCTGCAATAATCCTTGACGTTAATATTATCTTTGACTACGAAAGTAAGTCCCGCAAGCGGCATCGGCTGCTCTTTAGTTGCAAGGGCCTTGTCAATTGCTGCTGCTTGATCGAGCGCATGATCTTCAAGTTTTAAAACCAGAGCATCGTGAAAGGGACTTGCTTTAATCGTTCGAAGACGTTTGTCAACAAGGCTTACTAATGAGGGCATCATAAAAACCTATCGTCAGTACTTTGATGGGAGCTTGTATCATGCCAAGAAAAAAGTTGAGATAGAGAGTTTTAGAAGTAATAGGCTAATTTTTTAACAATTAAATTTGGATAGCATCAAAGTCTTTTCCGGTGGTTCGTCTGGCGCGCCTAAGAGAATAACTAGGAGCCGTCAGTCTTGGGTTCTCAGCCTTGACTTTGAGACACAAGCTTTTCGCCTCAAGGCAACAGATCGCTTCGCTATTCTGGGTTCGAAACAGCATTCTTTATGGGCCTATGCCATGTTTTGTGTTCAGCAGACCCGGGCCCTCTGCAAGGGTTTGTCTATATCACCTCGCGATCAATTGGCCGCAATCCGTGCAAATAACATTTGTGATTCTTGGAATGATGTGTCGGTAGTAAAAAACGACGAGTTTTGATTTGAACGAGGGGCGTCGATAAGGCATCGACTAAAGCGACTTCTCTAGAAAGCTAGTGAGATTAAATTGAACCCCACGTTGTTTTGAGCCGGATGATTTGAGCAGTTTTGAGTGTATAGGGTGCGCTAGGTACCATCAACGCTTTTTGGGGGGTGCCCCCGGGGCTGGGGTCGGCCTGGCGAGAAAATCGATGGGGTAGGGGGGCCTTCAACCTTAAGATTTATCCTCCCTTTCTCCTCCCATTTTCCTCCCCAAAGGGTGTA
>JAYQON010000170.1:0-3196 GCA_038144835.1 Bdellovibrionales bacterium | reverse complement strand
CTATACCGGCACACATAATGGCTACAAAAAAATGTTGGGTGCGTTTCACGTTCAAGCGGCTCAGGACACTGACGGTTCGTTCCACGTCTTCTTATTAGATGTGGCCTTTAAAAATCCAGTCGCAAAAAATTCGAGTGTTGAGTTGAGCGTAAAACAGAAAGCTGAAACAAAATTTACGTGCGAAATTATGGGCAATAACCACTTTCATTGTGTGCCTCCGAAGAAAACGTCGTTGGACAGAGGCAAACTCATTATCAAAGCTAATCGTGAAGGCGCTACAGGCGAAGCACAGTATAATCTACCCTTGAAATGGAAAACGTCTACGCCTGAAGCGAAGCCAATGGATCACTCAAATCACTAAGGGACATATATGAAGCACGATCACCACCACCATCATCACGATCACAGCCAATGTGAACTAAAACAAAAGAATAAAGAAGTTATTGATCCTGTTTGCGGTATGACGGTAAATCCGGCCACTGCCAAAGGTGGTAAATCGAATTACAAAAATACGGACTACTATTTTTGCAATCCAAAATGCAAAGCCAAATTCGACGCAAATCCCGAGCAGTATTTAAAGAAAGAAGCTGCTCAAGCGCTGCCGACGGATGTCGAATACACTTGTCCAATGCATCCAGAGATTCGCCAAATTGGGCCAGGTAATTGCCCGATTTGCGGTATGGCTCTTGAGCCCGTTACAGTTTCTATCGATCAGCCCGAAGATAATTCTGAATTTTTGGATATGAAGAAACGCCTTTGGGTCAGCGCCTTGCTTACCGCGCCTCTTCTTCTAATTGCGATGGGGGCACGTCATTGGCTTGAAGCTTCGGATTTGCATAGATGGATGACGTGGCTCGAAGTACTACTCGCCACACCCATTGTGCTTTGGGGTGGTTGGCCATTTTTCGAGCGATTCTGGGATTCATTGAAAAATAAAAATCTAAATATGTTCACTCTTATCGGTTTGGGCGTTGGAGTGGCTCATGCCTACAGTTTGGTTGCTGCGTTTTTTCCGCATATTTTCCCGGCAGCGTTTCGTGATCCATCGACAAATGAAGTCGGATTATATTTCGAAGCTGCAAGCGTGATTGTAACGCTTGTTCTTGTGGGACAAGTTCTTGAACTTAAGGCAAGGGGCCAAACGAGTTCGGCAATCAAGGCATTGCTTGGTTTAGCGCCCAAAACCGCTCGAAAGATTAACGAAGACGGTAGTGAAACTGATATTCCGGTCGAACACATTCAATTGGGCGACAAATTTAGAGTTCGGCCTGGTGAAAAAATTCCGGTGGACGGTATAGTGCTCTCGGGTCGATCTTCGGTCGATGAAGCCATGGTTACGGGTGAACCTATCCCGGTTGAAAAAGACGTCGATTCAAAAGTTATTGCGGCGACTATTAACGGAACGGGCTCGCTCGTTGTCGAAGCTAAAAAGATCGGTAAAGACACTTTACTTTCTCAAATTGTTCAGATGGTGGCTGACGCACAAAGATCTCGTGCGCCGATACAAAAGATGGTTGATAAAATTTCGGCTGTATTCGTTCCTGCTGTTATCATTGCGGCCGCTATCGCTGCAGTAATCTGGGGCGTTTGGGGTCCAGATCCGCGCTTAGGCTATGCTCTTGTGAATGCCGTTGCAGTCCTCATCATTGCATGTCCTTGTGCTCTTGGTTTGGCAACGCCGATGTCGATCATGGTTGCCACTGGTCGAGGCGCTTCAATGGGTGTGTTATTTAAAAACGCAGAAGCGATTGAAATGCTTCGAAAAGTAAATACCCTTGTGGTCGATAAAACTGGAACTCTAACTATTGGAAAGCCAAAACTCGTTTCTGTTAAATCATTCGGCATTTCCGAAAATGAGCTTTTAAGTCTTGCTGCGAGTCTAGAGCAATCGAGCGAACATCCTTTGGCTCACGCCATCGTTTCTGGAGCGAAGGATAAAGGCGCGCAATTGCGGCCCGTGCATAATTTTGAATCGATAACCGGCAAAGGCGCCAAATCTGCTGTGGATGGCAAATCAGTCGCCATTGGTAACAAAGCGCTGATGGTGGATTCAAGGATCGACATTTCATCTTATGAAAAAGATGTGGATTCACTACGCGCTGAAGGTCAGACAGTTATGTTCGTTGCGGTTGAAAATAAATTAGCGGGACTGCTTGGCGTCACAGATCCGATTAAAGAATCGACGGCGGCCGCAATTTCTGAATTAAAGTCGCTAGGTGTTGAAGTTATAATGGTCACTGGTGACAACGCTAAAACTGCGAGCGTGGTAGCGAAAAAGGTCGGTATCTACAAAGTCATTGCCGAAGTCTTGCCTGACAAGAAAGCGGAAATCGTAAAATCTTTGCAAGCTGAAGGAAAGTTTGTTGCGATGGCCGGCGACGGCATCAACGATGCTCCGGCGCTTGCCCAAGCGCAAGTTGGAATCGCTATGGGCACAGGGACCGATGTCGCGATTAGTGCTGCTCATGTCACCTTGGTGAAGGGTGATTTGACCGGAATTGTTCGTGCCCGGAGCTTAAGTGAGGCAACAATAGGTAATATTAAGCAGAACCTATTCTTCGCGTTTTTCTATAATGCTGCCGGGGTTCCAATCGCAGCCGGAGTTCTTTATCCGCTGTGGGGAGTTCTCTTAAGTCCAATGTTTGCGGCCGCGGCTATGAGCTTGAGTTCAGTTTCGGTAATTGCGAACGCGCTTCGGCTCAGGAGGGCGCAATTGTAGTGAAGTGCCGATACAACAACTGCCATCCTTCTTACAGAACGGCAGCTTTATTGGCGTTACGACCTTATTCCTGCGCATATTATCTGAACTTCTTCAGCTCTTAATAGCTGGACTAAAGTATTGTTGAATAAGTTGATCGTTTTTGCCGATATGACTGCGTCAGGGAGTGTGGTTTTTGGCGAGAATTATCGGCGATTTAGGATCTGAAAAAACTCTTGTTAAAGAGCTAAGTAATTTGGGCGTTAGCTCGCTTAAAAGTCTTGCTGACGTAGAGGAACATCTAAATAGCAGTGAATCAAGGATTGATGGCTTAAAAAAGGAAGAACGAAAAAAGGTTCATGAATATATTGAAGCCATGAAGTCTGAGCATAGAGGGCTTGTGGCAGAAAAGACCGAACAGCGGATGAAGCGTTTTAATCTGCTAACTACCGAGCGAGATATGCTGCGGAAAAAGGCAGAAGCGCCGGATACTCACGG
>JAYQON010000169.1:0-3272 GCA_038144835.1 Bdellovibrionales bacterium | reverse complement strand
CCAATTGGTTTGATTCGACGAATCCAGAGGCTGGCCGCGCTCGTAATAAAGAACCTCATAGGCGTAGTCATCTGCCGGTGTCGGCGCAACCAGCCAATGGTCGTAGTCGTAATCA
The DNA here is from genome assembly GCA_038144835.1 of Bdellovibrionales bacterium. Taxonomy (GTDB): domain Bacteria; phylum Bdellovibrionota; class Bdellovibrionia; order Bdellovibrionales; family UBA1609; genus JALHOQ01. Next base: position 3,157 of record JAYQON010000169.1, on the reverse strand, counting down.
CAATAAAACTTTGGTACATCGGTCTGAGTGGCGTCTGGCCAATACTCGCGGAGGTACTCGTATTTACGCAAGAAGACCGGGTATTTTTGCCCTGCTACGGTCACATTAAGCGAAACGGTTTTGCGCCAACGAGCAGGCTTCTGGATGACCGGGTCGCTTGTGGTCATCGTGCTTTCCGCCACCGTTAAGTTGCCGAGGAACTTGAGATCCGTTGCAAGGATCTGCTCCGCAAGCATAATAAAAGTGGGAATCTTGTCTAGCGTTGCCTGATCGGTACGCTCCAGATAAGTGGAGATGTCGTCCACCAGACTGTCATAGGTCATTACCTCGGCTACTGGCATTTACCACACCTTTTCTTTGATCGACTTGGGCTGAGGCACAAACTGTTTACCCGCCCTTGTTCCCTCTCGCTTGGCTCTCGTGGTTGCCGCGTATTCAGAAGCGGTTAGCTTCTCTCGTGCCGCCTTCGGCAGGTATCTCTCGCCGGTTGCTTTTGGGCCTTGGGTGGACGGCTTTCCAGACTTCGTTCCCCAGTCTTCTTTCGTCCACTTTGACAATGAATTATCCGCCTTTTTAGGGCCTTTGTAACCTCCTCCGGAGGCTTTGTACTTCTGCGTGGCTAACTGAGCTTTTCTTGCGCTCCATTGTCCCGGTTTGCCACCCTTATCCGAGGCTTTGACCGCATTCTTGATGCGCTCCCATTTCTCTGGATTGGTCTTGGTTGCCGAACTCACTTGTCTGCCTTTTTGTCGAGTCGGTCAAAAATCTTGCCCAGCATCATTTTGATGTCGCCAATGTCGGATTTGTAGTCGTCCTTAACCACATACTTGGTTGGGATCTCATTTAAGCGCTCTTCAATCTTGTCAACCGAATTGGTTAGACGATTGATGATCCACATACCAAAGGCTCCAGCGGCTCCAAAAGCAAGGTTAATAAGAATCTGCATATCCATCAGTCAAAACCCCTTAAAGTCTTGGCTAGACGTGCTCTTTGACCCATTTTCCCGGGTTTTTTGGCGGCTTTATCCAGCATTTTTTGAGGGATTTTTTCTCCGGCTTTAACGCCAAGAGACTTACGCAATGACCCTGGCTTACTGACCGCTTTCTGAATCCACTTTTCCGCCACTTTCCGGCTCCTTTGGTTTAAGTTCTGTTTGGATGCGCTCAATTAACCCGGCAACCTCAACATAAGGGCGGTTCGCTAGGTATTGAACAATGGTGTTTAAAAGCGACGTGGTTATTGAGACCTTTTCCATTTAGCGAGCCTTTGGAGTTTTCCTTATTTTAAGGCGGCAAACCGTTCTACGCCACAAATCCGGGCAGGTAAACCCGCTTTCCGGCCTGCATGGTCGCGGTCATAATCTGCTTTTTATTGTCGTCAAGGTTATAACTGACGTGAACCCAGCCTGAATCAGGGATGCCGGGAGTGTAGAACTCTAAAATTAGCTGGCGAAACTCTAGGTGCTCTGCAATCCATGCCGCAAGATCAGCGTTAGCTATCCCCGGAATCTCAATATCCGCCGCGAACCCTCTACAATGATCTGAGGTTGGGCTGCCGCCGACTTTGGCATTGACAAGCGGGTGTCTGTACCCGGAATTGACCTTAACACCCATCCCGTAAAATTCCCGAATTGGTTGGAGTACTTTCTCACAGAGTAGTGTAAGGTTGCCAATTTCTGCCTCCGAAGGGTCGTTAGCCATCCCAAACCGCAGAGCGGTCTCCGATTTTGTCATCTCGTGCAAGGAAAAATTACGCGTCAAGTTCATTTCAGCGTCCTTCTAAGCTCCTCGGACTTGTCCTTAGAACCCATGCTGGAACCAAAATAGTAAGAGGCTACCTGAGTCACCAGAGCGGAAAGAACGCCGAGAACATAAATTAGGATGTCTTTTGCCTGTGGCGTCACATCCATAAAGATGATGATGACAAAAAGAATGAAGGATAACCCTGTAATAGCAAGAGCCAGCACCGGAGTGATAATTTTATTGATGGTCGGGGCGTACTCGGATATGGCAATCTTTGCCTCGCGATCTCGAGCACTATCTATGTCCTTAAACTGAGCTTCAAGTTCACGAAGCCTTCCTTCCTCTGCCATCTTCGCAAGGTCTAGCTTTGCTTGTGCGGCAGCGGCAGGGTCGGGTAAAACACGGTCTAAGACTTTTTCGCCTATTGAAAGAATTGCGTCTAGTCCAATCATGTGTTTTCCATTCTTAAACAAGTTGTACTCACATAAGGCACTTCAACCTTCACTTGCGCCCTACGAATCTCACAGTCAGCCTTAGTAGGATAAGACTCAATAAGCGTATGAGTGCCAACCACGATTATCAAAAGCCAGTACGTCATTTCCCACCTATTGCAATTAATTCAACCGCCATCCAAAGGATTGAAATAACTGCAATCGCCCCACCAATAATCAAAGCTACCGCAAAACACGCTTCAAAAAATGCTCGTTGACGAATACGTTGATCTTGAATAGCTTTGATGCGCTGTTCGCGAATTCGACGACGAATACTATAAAACTCTCGTAAGCCCTCCAACCCTAAGTGAAATAACCCGCCACTCGGAGACAAGAATTCATTTCTAATGTCAGCCTCCATCTCCCGCATTTTGACCTTGGCGGCATAAGCATCGAAAGCCTTTTTAGTGTCATCGCCAAATGAGAGCTTTTTAAAAAGCGGTGGTTTCTTGGGTTTGTCTGGTATTTGCTCAAGCACGTCTGCCGCTTGCGCCCAGACAGAGAGTTGACTCCAGACATCCTGAACCTCACGCCCAACCTCGACAGCTTTCTTTATCCCACCCCAGACTGCTGAGATGGTGGCTAATGCGGTGATTGGATCCACTAAACACCTTGAACTGCCGTGATCAATTCTTCAATTGTCGTCGCCGCACTAATCGCCGTTTCTTTTGCAGTACACGCATCAATGATCGCCTGACGTTCTGCGACAACCCCTGCGGGAATAGCAACGTCTCGCTCGGCCTTCCTTATGACATACCAATCAGTTGATGCAAGAGCTTTGTTGGCAGAGTCTTTGGCTTGTGCGATGTACTGGCTCTTCAGACCTTTGGTGACCAGTCGCTCGTCTGAGTCCACCATTGCGGGTTCACCGTCTACTTCACCCAAGACTTGTACATACAGAGGATTACCGTCCTCATCTACTTC
>JAYQON010000168.1:0-3394 GCA_038144835.1 Bdellovibrionales bacterium | reverse complement strand
TGTTTGTTCGTTAAGAGGCAGTGCCGACGACGATGATGGAAATCGTCCATTAAATCCCAATTGGGTATTTGCGGAATCGAGTAACCACTACGTTGATGGTTTTTTTGACAGTAATTTGATCGTCAAAAGCATCTATCGCCCTCAGTTATCATCAAACAATTTTTACAGGCCTCGCGACAATCTTCCTATTCCGCCTCTCCTCATTGCCAAGTCAATCGACGGAGGTCGTAGCTGGAAGTACCAATTTATACATGACAAGGGCGGGGTGGATTCTAGTCTTGCTTATGACCCACAAAATGAAAGATTGGTTATTGCTTACGGCGGAATCACCTACCCTAGAAAAGGGATTTTAATTCAATCCTCTAAAAACTTTGGCGATACTTGGAGTGCACCAATCGCCGTTTCCGATGACAGAGACTTCTATACCACGGGTACAGTTTTTCTACACAATATCGGTAAGGACGAATTCCAGTTAACTTATGATTCTTTGAAAAACTATATTGAATACAGCTATCTCACTACTCCACCAAGCCCGATAAACGACAATTACAATATTTTCTTTAGAACCATCAAATTTCATGCAGAATAGGTCGCAAGCTTTAAAAACTATGGCCAGTAAACCAAAGCTAGCGAGACTTCTCCACCCACAATCACCGGAGTCTGATTTGGAATCCAGTTGAGTCGACCCTCGATATTCAGATTGAGATGACGAGACAAATCAAGATGAATACCACTGACTAAATGGATGGCTGAATATAAAGGTGAGTTTGCAGCTTCCGTGGGAACCGCGACTCCATTCATCTCTAGCTGGGTGTCTAACGACTTGGCAAACTCGGCTCCCGCAGCCACAAAAAAGCCTGGGATAACCGCACCATAAACTCCTTTCTGGATAGCCACCCCAAGCATTCGGTGCCGAAGCTGAACATCTTTTTCTAAAGTAAAGTTGACGTCCGTTTTAGCTGTGGAAACATAGTGTGCTTCGCGCATCAAAACTTGGACGCGCCAAAAATCAGAGCGACCAATCTGAACCGCAATCAAAGGAAAATTGGTCGTACTTTGAAAGTCTTCAGTTTCGTATTGCACTCCATCTTGTGTAACAAACGACTTTTTTTCTTGGCGCAGACGAGACAGTACCCACCCGCCCCCCAACCCCCATCCTTTGAGAGTAAGGTCTTCTTTTTTCTCTGCCGTCGTTGCGTAGAGCTGTTTAGTCGAGACGTAACCCGAGTACCATTTGCTCTCCCGGTAAATAAAGACCTTACGGTAACCGTTTTGGCTTGCCCCCACCTGAATTTTTTCGCCCTCGACCGCCTTGTAGAGCACCGCAGCCCCTTCAGTTGGTGCCTTAAGTATCAGGAGCTCTCCGGGAGCCTTCCACCAAACATTTTCAGAAGCCTGAGCAAAAAGCGCACAAAAGAGTATAAGTACCAACTGCATCCCTTAATCTTAGACAACTGTGGCATTTAAGGGATCTTGACTGCAATGCGCCATAAGCCTATTGTGCACCCATGAAATCACGTCTTACCCCTACTGAAATAGCCCTAAAAGAGCTACCTCTGGAAGGTCGCGAATTTAATTTTACCAATGAATCTGGTGAGTTAAACGATGTGCTCAAAGATCTCATTGGCAGTAACTCATACTCCGTACAGCTGAAGATCACGCCCATGGGAAATTCCTTTGATTTACGCGGACGGATAAATACAACGCTGGACCTTCAGTGCTCCCTTTGCGCCATCGACTTTAAGTTCCCCGTCAATTTAACCGCCCATGAATTCATTGTGATTGAACGCGCCTTGAGCAAGGGAGATCAAATGAGCCGCAACAATCATGCTCATGAGTGGGAAAGTAATGGGCCCAATTACATTGTGCTTGAATCCGATATTTTCAATTTGGGAGCCTATATTCACGAACAGATAGGCCTGGCTGAGCCCATGAGACCCTTGGGCAAACCCGATTGCGATCAATCGTGCGAGAATCTAAAAGACAGAATTGAGAGACCTTGGCTAACTTATGGAACAGAGGGCGATCAAGGTCGGGTAAAACCTTTCCAGGTTCTTGAAAAGATTAAATTAAAAAGTTGATTTCTAAAGGCTACCGGTTAAATTAACGCTTTTATTACAAATGGGATGAGCTATGCCAACACCGAAAAAGAAAACGAGTCGTTCACGTAGAGATATGCGTCGAGCACATGACTTCCTGACTCCTCCAGGAGTTCAGGCTTGCCCGAATTGCGGGGCACTGACAAAGCCGCACCATGTTTGCCTTTCTTGTGGGCACTATAAGGGTCGCGAAGTCGTAACCGCACAGGCTTAAGGCCGCATGACACAGTATAGGTCACGTCTCGCCGGCACGGGCTCATATCTTCCCGAAAAGCGTCTATCCAACGAAGACCTAGAAAAAATAGTTGAAACGAATGACCAATGGATCCGTGAACGCACGGGCATCCGCTGGCGTCGTATTGCAGACGAGGGCGTGTCGACGAGTGATCTCGCCCTCGAAGCTTCCAGACGCGCTTTGGAAGCGGCTCAGTGCAAAGTCGAAGACCTGGACATGATCCTGGTGGCTACAGTTTCCCCTGATCAACCAATGCCAAACACCGCTTGTGTTCTGCAACACAAATTGGGAGCTAAAAATTGTATGGCCGTGGATATTTCCGCTGCCTGCACTGGTTTTGTCTATGGGTACTCAATCGCCGATCAATTCATTCGCTCTGGAACTTATAAAAACATTTTGGTTGTCGGTGCTGAGGTATTACATCGCTACGTAAATTACAAAGATCGTGAAACATGCATACTGTTCGGCGATGGTGCCGGAGCAGCCGTAATCACCCGCGCCAGCGATAATGAAGACTCACAGGTCTATAGTGTCCATTTACACGCTGATGGCTCGATCTCAGATCTCTTCGTTCTGCCCGCCGGAGGCTCAGCCATTCCCTTCAGTCAGAGAGTCCTTGACGAGAATCTTCAGTATGTTCGCATGAAGGGTCGTGAAATTTTTAAGCATGCCGTGCGAACGATGTCGCATTGCTGTGAGGAGGCGCTCATTTTTAACAAAATGAAGCCCGAGGACGTCTCCTGGGTGATTCCCCATCAAGCCAATCTGCGCATCATTGAAGCCGTCGCCAAGCACTTTGGAATCCCAATGGAAAAAGTGGTGGTTGAAATAGAAGATACGGCCAATACTTCTGCGGCGACTGTGATTATTGCACTTGATCGGGCCATCCGCGACGGCCGTATCAGGCGCGGTCAGAATCTGCTTTTAACCGCTTTTGGAGCGGGTATTACCAGCGGTTCACTAATAATGAGGTATTAAAATGTGGAGTGCTCTTTTTCCGGGTCAAGGAAGCCAGCATCCGGGCATGGGCAAGTTTCTGTTTGATGAATTTGCGCTTGCG
>JAYQON010000167.1:0-3438 GCA_038144835.1 Bdellovibrionales bacterium | reverse complement strand
CAAATACACGGGTGCGCCCTAAGGGCGGGGGGTGTCGCGAAACAACGCCACCCGACTCGTCGGCTGTGCAAACCAACGATTGGCAGACATAAATTGTCCATTTTCAAGACGAAACTGAGGACCCTGGTCGGGAATATGCAAAGGGGATGTGAAAAATGTAAAATTCAAGTTGGTCGAGAGTGACCAATCAAAAAACACACCGGTTAGGCCTTGTTGAATTGGTGCAAGATAATCCCACCGCAATTGAGGCTGCCAAACACCGAGATGGAATTGCTCGTCCAAACGACTCCATGTTCTTTTCTGACGCCCAATAGTGAGATTGAACCCTGGAGCTATTTTACGCGGCTGAACGTAGGCCTCAGGAATGCCAAAATAAAATTCGTCGCGAACTTCGAGAGCCCCTTGAGCAACTGGATTCAAGCGATAATTAAACCCTGGAGACTGCGTCTCAAGATTTAGGTCGACGGCCATATTCGTGTAATTGAACTGCTGATGGGTGCCCTGAACATCACCCAGATAACGGTTCTGCCGTAAATTCACATCTAAATAATTAGCGACACCCGAGGCGTGAGAATTTGAAGCAAAGAGCCCGGCCGTCAGAATAAAAACAATCAACGGCATAGGGGGCCCTCCTTCGCGGCCCGCAAAGAGGGCATTTTAGCCGAATTGAAGGATGGGTTTCAATTTTGGTTTTGAACCTTTGAAGTCATTTCAAAAACAGCTTAGATCGATCAGAACTTCGACAACTGATAGAGAATACTCAAAAGGACTCCCCGGTCTGCAGAAAAATCCCAGTCATTTCGGTGCCATTTCCAATGATTGAAAAGAACTTGCCCTCCCAACATCGAAAATGGAATATCACCATATTTCAACATGAATGTAAAAAATGCCATTATTTCTTGCTCAGGCAGACCCGTAGAAGAGAGCATCTTCCCTAGGGTTGGACCATAAACCTCGAAGGCTCTGAGCCCCTCAGCCAAAACAATAACCTGATCCTTCTGCACATCAAAGCGCGCTAAAAAGGTCTCTACGTACTGAAAAATCATCCAAACTTGCATCAAATCCGAAGTGGTAAAGGAGCCTGTCTGCACTTTTTTTAGAATGGTCTCCTCGGCCCTCTGCATGTATTCAATGAAAACTGGTGCCGCAGCCGAGCGCATACGTTGCTGCAAAATAGGCATGGAGTCTAGCACTCCCGCCCCCGGCATCAAAGCCACTGCGCGAACACACTCGACCTCAAGCTGCGGACAATTTGCCTGGGCGGCAGACAACCAAATCTGAGCTGCACGATGAGCTGAAGCCACAAATGAGAGATAACGGACGGCTTCATGCAATCCGAGCTCGAGATTGCCATCGGAGGCAAGCGTAAAAACATCCGCTTCGCGCAAAAGCCTTTTACCTATGGTCACCTGAGTGGATTGCAACCAACCAAAAGCCTGTAAGCGAGGCAGTATCTCTGCGGCCACCAAACTCACGTCCTGCTCAGAGAGGGAGGTTTTTTCACCAACGTAAGACTTTCGAATCCAGTTCAAAAGCACATAAGCCCAAACTAAACGCCGTCGATTATCCACAGACCATGAGCGAGGTGAATCTGCTGCGAAAAGCATTCGTCCCAGCTCGTCCCATTGCATGGGAACTGAAGTTTCAATAACAGCATTAAAATCTTCTAGCACGGTCGGCTGCGCGTAAATCTCTCGCCACAACTGCACCTGAGTTTTTAAAACCTCCAGGTGCGAGAGATTTAAGGCGATGTCCGCATCACCAAAGCCCAAAGGGCGATGCACAAACCAAACAAAAAAGTCGTAGACAGCGTCGGCTGTGAATCCCTCAGGCAGCCATCCAGAGCCTTGCGCCTGATTAATGACCTCTTTGAACTCCGCAAGTGGAATGCGAGCATCCAACCGGCGCGAAACAGCCAGCTGCAAAAATTCTGAACTTTCCTTGAGAGCTTGCGGTAAAAATTCACCACTCAAAGCAGAATGCAGATCTGCCTCCAAAGCATAGGCAAGATTCAAGTACACGCTAAAACCCCGCGCCAAAAGCCGGCTTAAAAACTGCCACTCATTACCGGCAATCGCTGAATCGGATCCACTCAGCAACAGCCTTTTACCTGAGCGCAAAACAGCTATGCCTTTATCTAGGCTCTCTAACCAAGATTGTTCAGCGCTGTTTTCTTGCATCTGCTCACGAATTTGTCGCAATAATTGCTGTAAATGCTCAAAACTATATTCTTGATTTTGGTTTTGCAGCCAATCACCAATGCGACCCATGGCTAGAGCAAATGCTTGTGTCGCCTGCTCCACGCGCTGAGGCGAATACCCCTGATGGGAACCAAACATCACCTGCACGTGCGGTCGAATGTGCAGCGAAAAAACCTTAAGCTCGCCAATGAACTCTTGCAGCAGATCTAGCTCACCCCATGTCAACTGGCCGCTTTCGCCAGATAAGATCACGCGTTTTAACTCCATCATACTGGCCACCAAGCCATTATCCAGAGTCACACTTAGGTACTCACGAAAGAAACGAGCCATAGCTTCAGGCGAGTAGGCGTCAGGCCGACGTTCTCCAGAAGTCATTCGTCGATACTGCCGAATAGCATCGGCTGTACAATCCCAAAAGGCCACAACCTTTTGGTCATCAAGCTCTCCTTTAAAAAATTGATTCACCCGCGAACCAAAACTCGCAAGACAATCACCAGAAAGTTTCAGTTTTGGCTTAATCGGAGCAGTACTGACTTCTTGTTCACCCGCACAGCCCATAAAGGACACAACCAAGGCCAAAGCAGCGAACGAGTACCTAGAAAGCATAGCTGACCCCCACACCCAATCGATCATTGGCCCGATAAACAGAGAGAAAATTATCACTGATCTTGGGCTCGCGCTCAAACAATCCGAGCATGTCCATTTCCAATTCCGCCCGCAAAGACCGACTAAAAGACAGCCCTGCGTTCAAACTCATGGCGCCGCCATTTTGCAAGCGATCGTAAATGAAGCGAGCTCGGGCCTCCAAAGGATATCGCGTCAGACCACGAAACGCCTTGCTCGCGCTCAGCAGAAACGCCTCATTGAACTGATACCGTCGTTCAAACATGGTCCGTTCACCAGCCAGATCACCACGGTCTGCAAGATCTCCTCCATTAACCTTTAAAAATCCGAAATACACGCGTGCGGCAGACGGTCCTTCCTCCTCAAGCGGGCGACTAATGCTAGCTGCATAAATCCAGGCTTTGCCGCTTTGCTGCCCAGTATGACCCTCAGGCAGTTCGTCGCCCACTGGATTCTCATGCGTGATACTGGCTGACACGCGCCAGAGACCTGCCTGATGAATATAATCCAAAGTTCCTAAGCGATGATAAAATAATCTGGGCTCAATACGCACGCGCATGTAATCAACATCATCACCCAATACCACTTGATTGCGTGAAGCGAACCACAAGAG
>JAYQON010000166.1:0-3449 GCA_038144835.1 Bdellovibrionales bacterium | reverse complement strand
GCGATCTTTCTGATTGGGCCGAGTTTGCTCGAGTTATAGCAACTCAACCACGTCGTTAGACAACGAATGAGAGCGGTCAGCGTCTCAATTTGAAACAGCTTAGGCCGCTTTTTCTTGTCTCATTTTGGTTTTTAATAAAACCAGTTTAAGCTGAACGATATGAAAGTCCTATTTGTTTCACTTCTACTCAATTGCATACTTTCCCTAAATGCCACCGCGCGAGAAGTTGAACGTTGTAATGGAACTCTTTTAGATGCCAAGTCTTTTCGTCAACTTGGCGTGGGATTTTTCAAAGATAAAAGCCGAGTCTGTTACAGGGGACATCAGCTTGAAGGCTTAGACCCACGCAGTGTTCAAGTGATGAATGGCGCAATTGCCACCGATGGGCGAGCGCTTTTTGTCCGTTCTCAGCGCATTGCTGGTGCAGACATAACGTCGTTCAAATATCTTGGGTATCGGTATTACAAAGATTCTCGCCATGTTTACCAACGCGAAGACAGACAGTTGATTCGCCTTCAAGGCTTCGACGCAAAAACTTTCAAGTTGCATGGAGCATATTACGTTTCAGATAAACGTGGAGTTTACTGGAATGGCTTCAGGGTTATGGCCGCAGATCCACAAACCTTTCAAATCACTGGCTTGCAAACGGGCAAAGATAACCATCGCACCTTCAATAAGGGCGTTGCTATTGCCAATAATTAAATTTCTTAGTGAGAGCCAAAACAGCCGCCACAGACCGGCTTGCAACAAAGTTGTTCCACTGGATTTACAGGTGAACTATGGACATTGAAGGTTAAGATAGCTATACAAACTAAAGTAAAAAGAAACATACGAAACATCTGTGCATCTCCCAGGTGCTGACGCGACTAGGTCATCCTCTTGATGACCTACACCAAGTTAAGCATATCTCTCACTGCCGGTGAATTCAAAATTGGTTACGGTCTGGTTCGTATACAATGTGACTATATAATCGCCTCATACTCACGGACTTCCGCCAGCGAGTGAGCCTGGCTCAGGATTACCCGGAGGTTGGGGGGCCCCTTCTCCTGGCTCAGGCGATGGCGTCAGCTCTTCTGAGGGATTTTCAGGACGCTCTTCATTGATGACTGGTTTTTGTATCACCCGACTGTGCTCAACTAAATGGTTCACAATTTTGGCAAGAACTTTGCCTCGGGCCGAAGATTCTCGACCCACGGACGCCCAGTCACGCGGCAGAGTGTATCCGCTTTGCCATTGAGAAAAGATCCTTCCATCACCACGAGAGAATGCAGCCGCTCCCGGATTATAAGTCCACAAAAAGTCTGGGCGCTCATTCGAATGCCACTCCCCGCCAACGAGATTTAGGTTTTCGTCCAACTCAAGGTCGTAAACAAAAGTCTTGTTCTTATAGAGCTTATTTTTTGCCGAATTCGGGTGTGGCTCAGTTGCTGCTGGGAAGTAAACTTCCATCTGAACACCAACGATGTACTTGGCCTGCTCGGAACGATGAACCTTAAAAGGATCGAAGTGAAAGTCATCCATGGATATTATCGCCTCACTTACCGCGTGAGCCGGCTTTAAACTCACTGGATTGAAGTAGCGTACCATATAAGAGTCCACGGCATAGTTCCAGACCTCGGCATTGGCTGATGCATCCATAACCAGGCCATCTCCATCACGTCCAATGCGATTCAGTATTGCCACATGCCAAGTCATTGGATTTGTCCCAAAGCAAGTTGGATCAGATATTCTGCCCCAATCATCCCTCGCGGGTCTCCCCGACTTGCATCGCCGACCGACAAAAATGCTCTTTGGACTTGAGGTTGCCCATAAATAAGAAACCAGGGCCTTAATATCGTCCGCATAAAATACGATTTGTCTGCCGGTCGCTGAACTTACCGTCACCGGTAACTCAGGTTCAGGAATGTTCATCGAAGACGCGGCCGCCCAGCCATGACAAATTCCCCACCAACTCGGCACCCAACCATATTCCGTAGCCGCACCTTCTCCCTTTTCCACATCGCGTGCGTAAGACTCCAATTGGAATCATCCAACAACAGGTCATACTTTTCTGCTGGCGACAAATTTTTGACCCTTCCAGAATAAACTAGGCTCTGGGGTGGAGACACCAGAAAATGATTGTAGTTAACCAACCAATCTTTCGAAGATGGATAGCTCGAATCATTGTAGCGATTGGCCAATAAACCTTTTACAGTTGGCCAGTAAGAGGCATTCCAAGGTCTAAAGGCCGCACGACCAAATCTCAGAGATACTGAATCGAGTTGGTTGATATTTAAAACGGCTGGAACGCGAAATTGAACCAAAGCAAAGTCATCCCATATCTCCGGAACAGTTTGCGGAGATATCCGGTCCTGAGCACGAGCGGCGACAGCGGCTATAATCGCGACAATTACCATAAACAGATAAAGTGAATCCCAAAAAGTATTCTTCAAAGATCTACCCCCCAAAAAACGAACGCTACTGTTAGCACGAGCCGTTCCATAGCTGGCAGTTAGGTTCTAGTGGATAAAAATCAATTGACGATTCGTGTAAGGAAACTTGCCTCGCTCAATCGTGCGGTTTTTCCTCAGCATCGTTATTAAAACTCACTCATATCGATACGGAGGTAAAAACACGAATTTTTATTTCGGCACGCGACTTGCTCAGATGGCCACACACATAATTGCCCAGAGGAGGGAATTTCCATGAAACTCAAGCATCTTGTTGCCTTGACCGCAACCGCCGCTATGGCTGTGGCATGCGGAAACGGCAAGAACAGCAATTCAGATGTGGCTCGTGCCATTCAGCAAACCCAAGCGCAAGCCGACGCACGCACTTTATATCCATCTGGAGATAAAGTCTCGACGGCAAGTATCTCAGAAATCGTCTTGGCGATGCCTGAAAAAGCAGGATTCACTCAAGATGACATCACTCGCGCCCTTGGCACTCATGATGAGATTGCGCGAGACATTACTCTTCTGCGTTCGATCGACCGAGTCGTCGAAACCAGCAGCGGAATGTTTGATCTCTACGCTGCGGATCGCCTAATGCTCATTCTTGAAAATAGAGATGGTGCTTGGACTGTTAAAGAAAGTGCCGTTCCTTTTGCGGCTGAATCCATTCAGTGGCGCCTCTACACACGCCAAGGTCCGCGCGGCTTAGAGTCTCTTGAATCATTACTCTTCACATTCCGTCAGTGTCAGACTATTGAGGGCCAAGCTGGAGCTAGCCAAGAAGTCTGCACGATTGTAACCGCAGAGATGTATCTTGAAAGAACTTCTGGCCAGTCAGGACAAAGACCTGGACAGCAAAGTGGCCAGCATCAAGGACAAGAGCAAGGCCAGCAGCAAGAACAAGGTAAGCAGCAAGAACAAGGTAAGCAGCAAGAACAAGGTAATTAGATGAATCGCGGAATAGACAAGCATAAGGGTTTATCCCTTCCGCATTGTCAATATGTTGCTAAAGAAAAT
>JAYQON010000165.1:0-3462 GCA_038144835.1 Bdellovibrionales bacterium | reverse complement strand
CCATCCTTCGACATGGTCCAAGCCTATTTCTTCACTTCGAATGCCCTAAGCTGGGCCGAAAAACAATTCGGTGTGACCATTGACCGTCTCAAAGTCAGGACTCATGTCGGTCATCCTGAAAAAAGTAACGTGGCTTTTTACTTTGGTCGCGAGATACGTCTTGGTGAAGGCGATGACATCTCCTTTTCAAAAATTGCCTGGGACCCATCTATTGTCGTGCATGAGGTTATGCACGGAGTGATTGAGGCGCTCACAGGATTGCCCTTCAAAGGTGAACAAGGGACTATGCAGGAGGCCTTTGCCGATTCGCTAACGGCGTTGCATCTCAGCTCGCCTTTGATGGGAGCCGCAGCTTATAAAAATGGAGCTTATCAACGCAATCTTGAGAACCAAATGAAGCTGTCGGATCGTAATGGAAAAATGTATCATGATAGCTTGATCATTAGTGGCACGATTTGGGAAATTAAAGAAAGCGTGGGTGACTCTAGCGCCCTAGACCTCATCACTTTCCTGTTGGCAAGAGGCACCCCCGATATGGGCTTCAAAGATGTAAGAACCAACTTCCAGTCTTGGTTGAGCGCCTGCACGCTCGGCGAGCGCTGTGATCGAATCGGCAGTATTTTCAGCCAAAGGGGATGGCTATAAAAATGAACCGGGCGCTAGGAGTTTGGGTTCTGTTTTTTATTTTCGGATCACCCACCTTTGCGGGTGATCTCTCCGCAGAAATTGTAGGTCGTTGGCTCTATGACGGCTTTATTTTTGAAGGCAGACGTTATGCAAAGCCCAACCCAGAGTTGATGCTCTACTTCACTTTCGACGGGGATGGCAGTCAAAGTCTTTATTGGAGCCGCAAAGACGAACAAGGTTTTTGCGAGCGACGCGGTATTTATCAGGTGTTCAATACTTCTCTTTGGCAAAAGGTGACTTGGGTAAATCCTAAAAACGGCTTCAGCTGTGGAGGTGATCCCGATATGCAAGTGGGACGTGAGACTGAAAATCGCATTTTAATTCAAGACAATGAATTGGGTATTTTCATGGAGCTAAACGGACGGGAACTCATCTATTTGCTTAAAAAAGTAGCTTCGACCACCGAGATCAAAAGTCCCAGCACTTTTTAAGGTTTAAGGGGACTTTTTGTCTCTTGGCAACTTTCAAGACTTTTTAAATTCATCTTTAAGAGGATAAACTCTGGCACTGAGCTGGCAGTGCTCGAGCATCTATGGCCGCTTTTAATGCAAAAATTTTGGATTTCTCGTTTTTGGACCAAACTGAGTTCAAAACGAAATACGCCCTTGGTCCGGGGCGAAACCAAATGAATTTTTATGTGGGAGGCATTCGTTGCGGAAAATGTGTGCGTAAACTTGAAGCTCTTCCACTCAAAGTGGCCGGTTTACGTAATCTCCAAGTCGAGATGGGCAAAAATTTAGCTCATATTGAGATTGATCCTAAACAGGGCTCTTTTTCACTGATCGCTGAAGAAATTCGCAAGGCTGGTTTTCAACCTATCCCTCTTTCCAACGAAGAGGGTTTTTTGCTGCAAGAAAAAAAGGAAGACCGTGAGGAACTGATTCGCCTGGGCGTTGCTGCCATGTGTGCGGGCAATATCATGACCTTCAGCTTCGCCACTTATCTCGGCGCCACTGGTGAATGGGAAAGCCTTTTTGCCTGGTTGAGCTTTGCCTTGTACTTGCCGGTAGTCAGCTACGTTGCTCTACCCTTTTACCGAGGCGCATGGTCGAGCATAAAACAACGTCAAATCTCCATCGATCTGCCAATGGCGGTGGCCTCTTTTGCTGGCTTTGCATTTTCAACAATTCAACTGCTGCGCGGTCGAAGCGACATTTATTATGATTCCCTTAGTGGATTTCTTTTTTTGATTTTGATCTCTCGTTTTTTACAAAAACGCATGCAACGCAACTTCCTCGGAGCTAGAGAGTTGTCGGAAACCTTTGAGTTACAGAGGGTGCGAAAGACCAACGCCTCAGGCTGGGAATGGCAAACCTTGGATTCACTAAAGCCGGGCGATCACTTTTTGCTGCAAGCTCATGAAACCTTACCCGCAGAGGCGGAGTTACTTTCACAGCAAGCCCATTTTAGTTTGGCTTGGCTTTCTGGAGAAGCCAAAGCCCGCACCTTTTTACAAGGTGCGACTGTTCCCGCCGGGAGCCGCTTGGTCTCTGGCGAAGCTGAACTCTTGTGCAAAAAACTTCTTGCCGAGACTGGCTTTGGTCAAATTCTTTCAGAGGTACAGAAGTATTCGCTTTCACGGAATCGCACGGTCATCATGGCGGATCGTTGGGCTCAGTGGCTTCTAGCAGCAGTCTTTTCGATCGCCGCACTCTTTCTTTTGATGTATTGGCATATTTCGCACGAAGAGGCAGTGCGCCGGAGTCTAGCATTGATTATACTCGCCTGCCCTTGCGCAATGGCTTTTGGCACTCCTCTGGCTCTCGCGGTGTCTTTGCGTCGAGCTCAGAAAGCAGGTCTTGTGATTCGTGACGCTAATGTTTTTGAGTTAGCTCGAAAAGTGCGCACCATTTTTTTTGATAAAACAGGCACACTCACAGACACCGAACTCAGTTTAAATGAGGACCCAGCCATATTTCCTAGCGTTTATCAAAAAGTGATTTTAAGTCTTGAGAATAAATCTCTACACCCCATCGCGTTCGCTTTCCGCAAGGCTTTTACCATATCGGGTCAGTTGCCTCCGGCTGATGCTTATCGCGAAATCCCGGGAAGTGGTGTATCGGGTTATATCTACGGACGCTATTATGAACTCAAACGCTCTTCGGCGCTTACTTCAACCACGTCTTGCACTCTTTTTGAAGACGAAAAGCCTGTCTTAACGTTCACTTTCTCTGCGCGTGTAAAAGAGGATTGTCTGGAGACACTGCAAAAGCTACGTCAGCGTGGCTACCACCTTATTCTACTCTCTGGCGACAAAGCTGGAGCAGTTCTGCCTTTGGGCCTAACCCTAGGGTTCAAAGACGATGAAATACACCACAGCCTGACACCCACGCAAAAGGCGGAAATGGTTTCCCGCAAAGCCAATTCGGCCATGATCGGTGACGGCGTTAACGACAGTCTAGCTCTTATGTCTGCTGACGTGAGCATTGCCATGTCAGGAGGAGTTGAAGCCGCGCTGAAAAGCGCACAAGTGTATTATAGCCAAACTGGCATCGCCGGAGTGCTGAGTCTTTTTGAAATCAGTGCTGAAGCCCATGCACTCATTCGGCAAAATCTGATTGTTTCAGCCTTTTACAATGTGATTGGCGCTTTGCTTGCGCTGTTGGGAATTGTAAATCCGTTCTTGGCTGCGGTTTTAATGCCTGTGAGCAGTGGATTTATCTTGCTGAGTACTTGGATAAGAGGCCGCACATGAACATTTTATTGCTTATGATTCCAGTTTCACTTCTGCTCGGCATCACTTTTTTGGCGGGCTTTGTTTGGAGCGTGTCAGAC
>JAYQON010000164.1:0-3643 GCA_038144835.1 Bdellovibrionales bacterium | reverse complement strand
TTTAACGCTCTTTCTTTTGAAGACTATTTTCGGGAACTGCTTGTCATTAATATACTCAGGTGCGCGTAAGTGCGCATCACGCTTCTTGTCGTGCGTGTTGATTTGATCAGCATTCACCGATACCTCAATACTTGAATTCTCAGGCTTTGCTTCATCAAACTTAAGAGTCCCTTCGGGACCGGGAATCAAACCGTACACATTGGAAAAACCCAAATGCGGAACTTTGAAGAGAATGGAGGCATGAGACGAGTCAATCTTATAATTGACCGGCTGAGCCCAAATTTTTAAACCGAAAAATAAAAGTACCGCTGATAAAAACACTCGCATGATGAAACCTCCGACAAAAAGATTGTCTTAGGATGACCTTAAGTGCCAGCGATTTCAAGATTATTGCGTCGGACACACAATCAATTCGTTTGACGCATAGGGCTTTTCGCCATCAAAAAGCTTAGACAAAATGGCCTTAAAAACGAGCGACAAGTCCTTACGATCAAGTTTGATAGACTGATTCAAATCAATAGGATTTTTTAAAATCCAAAAATCAAAGCGCAGATCAACAAAAAGTCCACCCACTCCTGGAATTTTCTTTTCAACCAGCAGACCAATAAAGGCCCCTTTGGCCATCCAATCGGTGAGTCTGATTCCCATCTTTTCACGCGCGAATTTTTTTATAAAACCCTCAAAAACTGGCACGGCTTGAAACAGCTCAGGATTGGTGAGAAAGCCATCTTCGTTCACATCAAAACGAGTAAAGACCGTCTCCGCATACTGAAGGATTACGGAAAGAACGGCAAATTCGGAGTTCTCCACCCAATCCTTGTGTGAGTTTGGGGTAAAAGCCATATCCAAGAGATTCCATATATACTCATTACGCGCTGCCAACGGCAACTTGCTTAAGTACTCACGCAATCCTGGCATGTGCCCGACAAACTCATCAATCACCGATGGAAGATGCTCACGCGCGCAACTACGTGATATTTTTCCGCGACATTGAAGATCTAAGGGACCCTTCCCACAAACTCGCGCTAAGGATTCGTATATTTCTTGGCCCATTTCTCCACCAGAATAGAGAAAAGCGAAAAACTCCATCATCTCTGGCATTGTCAACTGGCTCTTTTCGTTGTCTACACCATCAACAAAACCGTCTGAAGAATAGGTAAATAGATTTCCCTCAATAAACGCTCTGGCTCCCGTATTGTGATTGCGACGGTCAACTGCTTTGAGATCAATTCCAAGCTCTCTAAAATCCTGATAAAATCTCTGTAATTCACTGCTACGAATTCCCGCCCGCCAACCACGCCGCAGAGTATCGTCCTCGGAATAACCCCGCAAAATTACGCTGGCCAGCGAACGCAGCAAATTCATCATCGACAAGTTTTGAAATTCATGACGAACCCCAAGCGCCACGCGCTGACTGCGCGAAGCCAGAATCACTCGCGATTGCGCCTCAGGAAAAAGCGGGAGCATAAACTTGCGCAACTCAATAAAATTATCCCAATCAGACCCCTGAAGCTCGTTGATTCGTGTTCTCAATTCTTGCGAAATCCCCATGGGAGACTGCAGTTGAGGTAGATCTGAGCGTGGTGCCGCATGACCACGATATTGACTATCGAGAATAATTTGAATTGAAGCCCAACGATAAAATTCGTGCCTAATCAAAGCCAAAGACGCCGAAGTCAGCCCTTTGGCGCTGCGTTTACTTGGGGGCACACGTGTATCCCCAAACACCCTAGAGATCATGGCTCCCAGAACCTGATCCACCGACGTCGGACGCACATTTGCAGGCAACCAGTTTAGAGCCTTGGTAGCCAGAACCAAGGTCTTGAGTTGATCATATGTGATCGTACGTAATGGCTGTCGATTGATCGCATCCTCCACTTGCGCGAAGAGCTCTTGAGCAAAGTACAAGAGATTCTGCAGACCAACACCATGAAGCAAAGGTTGCTTTTTCACCACCGACTCAAACTGCAGGTAAGTCAGATACCAACGCGAAATTGATTGCAGCAAAGACATCCATTCGGTGGGCTGAATCGCATCTTCTTTGCTCTCTCCCACAGTGAGTCGTTTGAAAATCCGTAAAAAATTAATCCAATCTGATACTTCATGAGAATTCTGAAAGTGTTGGTCCCATTTTACAAATTGCCTGAATTCATAGAGAAAGGCGGACAAATTTTCCAAGGGATAACTTTTTTTGGATTTTTGTAAACGTACCGAAATCGTTTGGATAAAGCGTTTCAATCCCTCGTTAGCATCAGCCAGGCGCCGACCTACCTCAGAAGAGGCGTTCTCTTTCAAGAGCTTAGGAGTAAGGTACCGCAAGTGCGGCTTGAGACGAATCGCTTCCGAGCGGATATCTTCGAGAAAATCAATGGCAAGATAAAGCTCATTGCGTGTGATGCGATCCAATTCACCACCCACTAACACCTGCTTGAGCACCATAAATTCGCCTAACAATCGGTTAGAAATCTTATGTTGCTTAAGGAAGTACTCTTCAAGAAATTCGCGAATTTCCTCTGGAGAGTAGGCGGCGCTGTCTTTGCGACCACGGGTAAGCTGTGCAAAGCTCGTGAAGGCCTTCTGCAAACAACTCACAAAAATAGAGATCTCCCCTTCCGACATTCGGTCAAAAATGTAGTTTTCGACGTTTATAGGGATTTCACCAACACAGCTTAAACCACGCCCGCTATAACTTGGTGCTGGTGGTTGAGGCGGCGGTTCACCAATTTTTAGGCCGCAGCTCAAAGCCAGCAAAGGGACAAATAACAATGCATAAATCCGTGTGCGGGCATTAGAAAACATAGCTAACGCCTCCGTAGATGCGATCGTTGGTGCGATAGCGCGAAAACAGGCCTGCGTCTGCGGAGTTTGGGTCAACCTCCGCCCCCAGTATGTCAGCCCCCAAAATCCAGGACAGCGATCTCTGCGAAAGCTCTAGCGAAGAAGCCAACCAGGCCCCCCGTTCAGGGAAAGAGTAATTGTATCGATTTCGCCAACTCAACCGATGACTTCTCCACTGCACAAGAGTCAAACGCCATTCCACCGACATCAACTCTTTAAATGGATACCTATCCAATGACGAATTCACGTGATCAACGCCAACGCCACCATCGTGCGGGCGAGGAACATCGAAACTCCGCATGTAGGAATACTGCAACCAAGAAGGTTTCAGAAAGCGAATATAGTGTTCATAAGAAGCCCCTACAAAAATGACGGGATCCAGATTGGCCTGCGCGTAGCTCGTCGGAAAGCCAGAGCTGTTGGGAACATCAGCGATCACAGAAAACCATCCTCGATCATCCACTCGATCAAAGCCCATTTCCCAGGTGACAACATGGTGCTTGACGATTTTTGGGTGAATCACCGCAGTGATTTCAATAGGTGCTCCCACCCTCACGCAATTCGCACACTCAAGTCCAAGGTGAATTTGATTGCGAGGCTTGTAAGCGTAACTGAGTTGAGACCAAAAAGGTTGAGCCGCTTGATACTGCAATCCGAACCCAAAACTCGAATGCATGATCATGTCTTCTTCAGACGGCCGCTTGAGTTCGAAATACAAGGGTGCGTCCGAAGGGCGGGGGGTGTCGCGAAACAACGCCACCCGACTCGTCGGCTGTGCAAACCAACGATTGGCAGACATAAATTG
>JAYQON010000163.1:1692-3713 GCA_038144835.1 Bdellovibrionales bacterium | reverse complement strand
AACTATGCCTACGCGATCAGAAATTTTGAGAAAATTGAGAGCGAATTGGCTCGCCGCCATCTGACTTCTGATGCTCTTCAACTTGTGGTCTCAGCTGATGGTGAAGTAAAAATTTTAAATCCCGAAATTTTGCGGCGTGGAACTCATGAGGAATTGAAGTCTGCAATGAAACGTTCCTGGTTGCACTTGAGAGGGTTACGTCCTTGAAAAGGCTCATTCTATTTTTTATTTTTTTTGCAGAACCGATAGCTTCGCATGCTGAGTGTAGTTTTTTTTCGCAAAGACCTAACGTGTTCCAAGAATTCAATGAACTTGTGGCTCAAGGCGAAGATCTGAGTAAGGATAGAAATTTTCGAGTCATTGGGGTATTAAATACAGATCTTCGAGAGACGTTGAGCGGAGCTTGGAATCTTGGTGTGCTCGAAATTTCCAGTCCTCAGTTGCGTCCTTCTGCTGTTCTGAAATTATCGCATGCGGGCTATCTTGATTACGAGCGTCCCCAGCCACGGACAGCTCGCTTGAAACACTACGTAGCAGCTCATAAGGTACTCGGAGATTTGCATGCTGCGCCCCAACTGCATGCGCTTTTAGATCATGCATCTGTTGATAAGGTTCTCAAGCGTCGATCGGTAACTACGGCTCTTTATGGTCGTCATGGTCCAAATTTGCGCTCCGAAATTGGTGCCAATCAGTGGGTGGGAATGGTTATGGATGTGATTTACGATCCACATCCTCTTTCTCGCCGATCTGATGCGCCACCATTTTTGATCCACTGGTGCGAGGCCCATTTGTATCGGGCTCTAAGTGAAATGGTGGAAATTCGCCGGCGAGTAATGTATGCCGGGATTCATCTTAATGACCAGCAACTCGTGGTAAACCGTGATGGGCATGTCTACCTGATCGATGTCGATGGCTACTTTTTTGATGAAGTGAAATCTCAACAAACTAACTTCGTGAAAGAGGCATCAACTCTGATGGAGCGTTGGCAAGCGGCGAGTGGTAAAACATTAGACCCAACTTTATATGGGGAATATTTGCGGCAATTGGAAGTAGCTCACCCCGTTTGTGTTGCGCCAGTTACCAGTGACCTAGGTGAATGGCGAAATTTTTCGCCTATAAATTGTGGGAATGAACAAGAATCTAAGAGCCTCGAATCTTTACGTCGATCGGTCGAGCGACCTGCTGCGGGTAAACTCAATTTCAAAATGACATTTACGTCCGCCACCGGCGGCGAATCTGATGTTGCCGATCAAGCCGTTAGGATTTGGCCAGAATTGTCTCGTCGTTATCAAGCAATGACGTTTTTTGAGCGTCTCTCTTGGCTTGGAGTCCTTTATGGAACGACTAAGGCACTTAGAATTGGTTTAGCGCGTGCGCTCTGGGTGACCGTACTTTTTCTGCCGACGGTAGCCAATGCTCAAGAGGTCCCCGGATTTTTTGCATCTCCTGAAGGGCTGGATTACCTATTTCAGCAAAATGATCCGCGCTTTGCTGAGTTTGTGATTCGCAGTCAGCCGGATGTAGCCAGGAAGGTTATGGGCCTTAGTCTTTCTTTTTTTCCGGAAAACCTGAAATTACCGGTTGTAAAATAATCCGGTGCCGATTGAGTTGTGCAAAATCGTAAACTGATTATCCGGAATTTCCAAATCGCGCCAATGCACATAGCCTATAATTTAAGGTTTTTCATATAGTTACCGATATTGTAAACGTAAAGTGTACTTTACGTTAAACTTGGGGTAGGATTGATTCATGGAAACTGCGGAATTCTTCAAAAAGCTTGAAGCACAGAACCTGACGGAGCTGGAGCGAAAGACGGGTGTTACGCGACAGGCACTGCACAACGCCCGTAAGACCAAGAATATGAAGCTAGATAATCTCCGCGCAGTGGCCAAAGCGATGAATTTGCGGGTCGGTTTTAATGCGGCTACAACTGAAAGCAATTTATTGAGCAGTCTCGTCGACTTAGGCGTACCCGTCGCGCACTCAGGTGGAGGAACCTTTTCGTTGACTGAAGCAGTTGC
>JAYQON010000163.1:0-1101 GCA_038144835.1 Bdellovibrionales bacterium | reverse complement strand
TCTCCACCTGAAGGTTATCGGGAAAGGGCGAAATTCGAGGATTTTCCAAAGAAAAAACTGCGCGTGTGGTATCTCGACCAATATGACCTGGCCATTAGCAAAATTGATCGCGGGATTGAAAAAGACTTTGAGGATATTGAGCGCATCCATAAAAAAGCGCCCTATGAAATCGATAAGCTTGTTCACATTTTCAACGAGGAATATATCCGGACTGTGGCAATCGGTGATTCTCGGTTTAAGAAAATGAATTTGGTGGACTTGTCGGCCCGACTCTTTGGCGAAGTTGCGGCCCGAGTCACCGCTGCAAAAATTGGTATCTAAATGGCTGCCCCGCTTGCCTACTGGTTCAAATTCAACCTAGTTCCAGTGGCAATTTAAGCCTCGTAGAGTCTTGCTTTAACCAGATAAACTTCACTCTTACCAGTTGAAACCCACAACTCCTCCGGGCAAAGCACTGAATGAGCGCTTCTGCGATGGAGTGGGAATGTCCCTTTGCCATTGAGTTTCGTTCAGCAAAATCTCGCCAGCCACGAAGAAATGAGGGCCAGGAATCCAGCGGCCTCCAAAAGTGATGCCATAAGAATCTCCGGAGCCATTGGGGTTGATGGAAACACCAAAGTCCGTGCTCACTTCGACGTCGCCCTTGATATGTGCCCAAAACGGATTCAAGTACACCACGGTCCCGTCAGTGGGCCGGTAGCCGAAGAGAGCCATGGCGTGCCAGCCCGAGTATTTGGTTTTGGTCGTGGTTAAGGCCGCCTCGGGACGGCCTTTCGTGGTTCCGAAAGCCATTGCCGCGGCGGTTGCAACGGAAAAATTGCCTGTCTTTGCTGTCGTCGCCGTTTCGCCAATAAACTGAGATTTGACTCCAGTCAGTTTAGCGCCGCTGTAGGGCCGGCTGATAAACAGATCCACGGAATTCCAGACGCCTAGGTTGCCGCCCCATAAGGTGTTCATTTTAGGCGAGATGTTGGGCTCGGAGTATTCGGGACTTAAGGAATCCTGAACGGCGACCTTGACGGAATTCACCTGAGTTAGACCTGCATGTAAGCTGCCGCCGAGAATTTTACCATTGGCCTCAGGTGAGAGAAAAAGATTCGG
>JAYQON010000162.1:0-3861 GCA_038144835.1 Bdellovibrionales bacterium | reverse complement strand
GCCCAGTCGGCCGAAGCAACCAACAGCCGGCTTGAAAGTCAGCGCAACAAATTAAAGTCGCAACTTGCCAATATACAAACTCGCGTTGAACAGGCTCAGAAGCGACTCGATAGCGCCAATTCTTTAGAGCGAAGCCTAAACCAAGAAGTCAATGCGGCCAAAAGAGAAAAGGTGCAGTTAATCGCCAAAGAAAAATCAGCCAGTCAAAGATTGCAGAAGCTGCAACGAAGCATCAAAAGGCAGCGCCAAAACCAACGCCGATTGTCTTTGGATAATGAACGCTTGAAACAAAAAATTGCTCTGCTTGAAACAAAAGCGGATAAGCTCGATTAAGAGCGTAGAGCCATTCATAGGTAAATTCTTGCTTATCTATCCGACTGCGCACGTATTCGACTAAAAGCGATCGGCACAAAAAATAGACTTAGAGATGCAACCAAGGCAAAACCCATAAATACACCCGAATAACCGATCTTAGATATTAGTGGCGCACCCAGTATTTCACCCAGCGAAGTACCAAGATTTGAGAAGATCATAGCAATGGCAAAAAAGCTTGCTGCCCAAGCGCCACGAGCAAAACGCATAGCAAGGGTCACATAAGCCGTTTCTTGAAACCCCCAACACATACCCCATCCCAAACCAATCAAAAGACTTGGCAATGATAGCAAAGGCAAAAGACAACCCATTATTAAAAAAATCACAGCCAAATACTGAGTCTTAAGTAGGCCCAACTGTCTCCCGATCAAAACATAAAGAGCAGCTCCCGCCAAGGCTCCAACTCCCCTAACAACACCAAAATTTCCAAGTGCTGCAACGGAGTCTCCCTTCACCTCGCTAAGATAGAGACTCAAAAGACCATCGGTTCCAAAGGAGGCCACGGAGTACGTGACGCCAAACAGAGCGAAGGCAATATAAAATCCTTGCGTCAGCTCTCGCCAACTTTTAAGCAAAGGTTCATCTTCAGATTGAACTTTCTTGTAGGGCACAAAAATCACAACCAGCAAAACAACAATAGCTAAAGAAGCGAGTGTCTTAAAAACTGCAGCAAACCCCCAAAAGTCGACCATTTGACCGAACAAAAAAGCCATGGTGAGCAACCCCAAAGACTTACCCGCGATCATTGAGGCTTGAATAGCACCTTGCTCTGAGGGTGATGCGCAATCAATCGCCCAAGCATCGGCACAAGTATCAAAGAGAGCTAAACCAAGTGAAGCGAACCAAGTCAAAACTGCAAAAGTGAAAAACTCATCCCCAGGCTGCAAAAATGAGATCGCTAGATAGCAGATCGCAAAGAGCCCCAAACCCATGATCATGTAAGGCTTACGAACACCTCTTTTTGCCCGCGAGCCAAAGGGCAAGCGATCACTCAGCCAACCCAATCCAACTTTGGCTATAAAGGGAAGCAAGAGAAGACTCGTAAAAATCCCAATAGCTTCCTTAGAAACTCCCTCGCCGTTGAGATAGGGCTTTTGAAAATTTATTATGTACGCTAAGGCGGCACCCTGAATGAAATAAAGAACAGAAAAAAACAGCCGATGACGCCACATAATTCAAAGTTTGATTTCATTGACCGAGAGGGTCAACCTCCTTACTCTGACCCCTAGCATGAATTTTGATGCCATTCTCATTTTTACTGATGGTGCCTGCACAGGTAATCCCGGCCCCGGTGGCTGGGCAGCGATTATCGCTTCACCGCAAGGAACTGTACGCGAATTGGGCGGGGCCGAGCCTGAAACCACCAATAATCGCATGGAGATGAAAGCTGCGATTAAAGCTTTAGCTGCACTGAAATCGCCGACCTCATCGACGGTTATTCTTTACACGGATTCAACCTACGTCATACGCGGAATCACCCAATGGATTTGGGGGTGGCGCTCACGGGGCTGGAAAAATGCCGAAGGCAAAGATGTCTCTAACCGCGACTTGTGGGAGGAACTCTCTCGTCAGGTACAGAGACTCAAGCCTAGCACTATAGAATGGAAATACGTTCGCGGCCACACCGGCGTTCCCGGTAACGAGCGCTGCGATGAAATCGCCGTTGGCTTTGCCAATGGTCGTTGGGTAGACTTGTTTTATGGATCGTTGTTAAAATACTCAGTGGCCATCCATGACTTACCTGCAGATCAAGATCTTCCCGAAATTAGACCTTCTGAAAAAAAGACGCCAGCTTACTCTTACCTCAGCTTGCACGGAGGTGTTGTTATGCGACATGCAACTTGGGATCAATGCGAACGTCGTGTAAAGGGTCAATCTGGAGCTAAATTTAAAAAGGCAAAGTCAGAGCAGGACGAGATTGAGATCTTGCGATCTTGGGGTTTAAATCCTGAAACAACCTTGATTTTAGAATAGGCCGCGGCTCAAAAATCGTCAATCCGACCATAGGTGGCAATAGGATTAAAACAATCACAGCCCGCCGAAGCAATGCGAGAACTGAATTTCTCCTTCCAGGTTTCATACCCCATACATTCGGAATTACCAGAAACGAAGTTGACCAACCCCATTGACCTTTGTCTTGATCGCGCCCGAATTGAACTCATTTCACCACTAAAGTCCATCCAATCCACCGGCCCAAAATCCGACAACAGATAAAGCGGAGGAAGCGTGCGTGAAGAAGTGGGTCGAAAAGCTAATTGAGCAATTTGATTTCGACTGGAGTGAATCTACCAAAGAAGGTGCAGGCATACCTCCCGGAATCAACGAGGAACGCGCAACCATTCTCTTTATCTTGGATACCTACAATAAGCATCTGATCGAAATAGATACGCATCCGGTGCGTAAAACTCGCGAGCTTCTTGATGAGTTCGCCAAAGAGATCCTCAAGTGCAAAGAAAAAGACCTTGAGCGTGTTCTGTTTCGCTTCCGCCAGTTTTTCTCAGCTTACCGAATTGATGAAGCCGCTTATATTCAAAAAACCTTCGAAGATTTTCGCACAATCATCTGGGACTTTGTCGATCAACTTGCAGAAGATTTGAGCCAAGAGCAAAAAGAAGATACCGAAATTCGACATAGCCTCGACGAGCTAAAAGAGGCCGTTGAGTCCAACTCCATCGATACTCTTAAAAATCAATCTCGACGCTTTATCGATTGCTACATGGAAAAGCAGTTCAAAAAAGACAAACGTCGTAGTACCCGAATGAAAAGCATTCGAAAAAATCTAAATGTCGTAAAAAAACAACTCAGCGAAGCAAATAGCAGTCTACGCATGGATCATCTTACACAATCTTTCAACCGCAAAACCTTTGATGAATACGCTGAGCAACATGCAAAACTATTCAATGCATCCAAGCAACCAGTAACACTGCTCCTGGTTGACATAGACCATTTCAAGCATATCAACGACACCTTCGGACACCCCGTTGGCGACTTCGTGCTCATAGAACTCGTGCAGTCACTCAAGGTCATGTTCAACCGCGAGTCAGATCTTGTAGCTCGAATCGGTGGCGAGGAATTTGCCATTCTTATGCCCGATTTTACCATTGAACACGCGGTTAAAAAGGCCGAGCAGTTGCTCAACCAGGTGCGAAATCAGGCCTATGTGCATGAGCAGAGAGAGATTCGTTTTACCGTATCTATAGGAATTGCCCAGCTCTGCGTTGGTGAATCGATCACAGACTGGATCAAACGCGCAGATCTGGCGCTTTATTTTTCAAAAAACAATGGTAGAAATCGAATGACCATAGCTCCCGACGCTCAACCCAAGGCGGCTTAGAGTAAATTCTTCAAACTGGCCCACCTCGCTGGCGCTCGTTGGTCCCGCTCTAAAGCGTAAACTGGCTTAGGTATTGCTTTTTTTTAAAAGCATGCTGCCCCAATGCCCGAGATGCTCACCCTTAAGTCCCAATCGTCCGAAGATCGTTCGCGATG
>JAYQON010000161.1:0-3920 GCA_038144835.1 Bdellovibrionales bacterium | reverse complement strand
GTTCGCTTATTGCTATGAAAATGTTGGCGACATGCCGGGCTATGTGACTGAAAAGATCTTTGATGCAATGGGCGCGGGCTGCGGTCCGATCTATTTGGGAGCGCCGGACGTGGGAGAACTCATTCCCGACGAATGTTTCATTGATCGAAGAGCATTTGATACAGAAGCCGATGTTTGGCGGTACTTGAACGCTATGACCGAATCAGATTACAAGGCGCGTCAAAAAGCAATGCAATCTTTTCTCAAAAGTGAAGAGGCGAAAAGATTTGACTCCGAAAATTTTGGGCGTGAAGTTGCGCAGATTATTTTTAAGGACCTTGCCACTTGAAGGGTACCAGGTGTCTTCAGGATGTTGAGCGCGTAGTTCTTGGGCCTAATGGCAGCACAGGTGACGATTGAAATGAAGATTAGCGTCATAAATCTCGAAAGGAGCTCCACGCGATGGCAGCACATGCAAAGGATGTTCCATCAGGTTGGACTGTCTGAGTACGAAAGAATGGATGCTGTCGATGGTCGATCCTTGACGCATGAGGACCTACTTCAGTATTACGACGAGAAAAAAAACAGAGAGCTTTACTTTGCTGCCTTGAAGACAGCTGAGATTGCATGCTTCCTGTCGCATCGGAAGGCTTGGTATGCTTTTCTTGCTGGCGTGGAGCACAACTTGTGTATATTGGAGGATGACGTCGAGTTCGTGGTTAATCCAGAGCCCGCGTTAAAAATGATAGATAGTGTGTTGACGGATTCGGGACCGACAATGATCAAGCTTTTCAATCGGAAAGCAGGGCACACCAATGAGGAGTTCTCTGTTACAGAGTTCAAGCCTGTCAGTCAAAGGCTGATTCCGTTGGGCACTCAAGGTTACTGTCTTAATCGAGATGGGGCCAAGCGACTCTTGGCCTTCTCTGAGAAATTCTTTGAGCCCGTTGACGTGGCCCTTCAACGGTGGTGGGACCACGGCGTTAAAACACTGGTGCTCCAGCCAAATTTGATACGCGAAGTGAGCAGGGAGCTTGGTGGGTCAACGCTGCGGGGTACAACGAATCACACATTTCCAGAGCTAATGCAGAGGGAGCTTAAGCGCCCTGTATTCAGATTGAAGCGATTGATGAAAAGCTTTGGCGCCAAAAAATGATTAGGGGCTTAGGAAGGAAACATGTGTTCAACACATGCTAACTTCTTGAAATGATTGGGAAAAACAGGTACTACCGCCGTTCAAAAATCAGCCAAGCCAAGTTTCGACAAGTTGTGCGCCTTTTTGCCATGGACTTGACCGCCACAGATACAGCTGAACTGACCGGGCTTTCTGTTCGCAGCACCAACACCATCTTCCAGCGTATCCATCTCCGTATGGCCCAGGCTTGTGCAGCTCAGTCGCCCTTTGAGGGCGAGCTCGAAGCCGATGAGTCCTACTTTGGCCCCAAACGCATTCGTGGCAAGCGTGGACGTGGAGCCGGCAGCAAAACAATCGTCTTTGGCCTGCTCAAGCGCGGTAACTGTGTCTACACCGAGATCGTCCCGAATGCATCTAAAGCCACGCTGCAGGCCATTATTCGGGGCAAGGTTGACCCCAACAGCGTGATCCACACCGATGGCTGGCGTGGTTATGACGGCCTGGTAGACATCGGGGTTGATCGGCATTTCAGGGTCAATCACGGCAACAATGAATTTGTCAGAGGCTCAAAGCATGTCAATGGGATTGAGTCCTTCTGGAGCTATGCCAAGCATCGCCTGGCTCAGTTCCATGGTGTGGCAAAGCATACCTTTGCCATGCATTTGAAGGAAACGGAATTCAGGTTCAACCATCGACATGACAACCTCTATCTGGCTTTGTTAAAGTTACTCAGAGAAAAACCTCTTTAATTGCGTTTGCTTCCTAAGCCCCATGATTAATACTGATACATTAAAAGACAAAATATTAACAGCCATGGCTGGATGCGATGACAAACCTAAATATACATTAGTTAGCCTAGTATATTAGAATTTCCGAGTCAAAACAAGAATGTAAATTAAATAGATTCTTAAACAAGTAATCTACTCTGCAAATCACTGGTTATTTCTTTCTTGTATAATATAACTGATCAAGAAAGTCACGATAAACATGAATATCTGCCGATTGGCATTCACAAACCAGCCGGCATCAGTAAGAGAAAACTCAAAATAAGATAATAAAACAAATATACCAAGCAATCCAGTTTTCGCCCTTGAAGTTGAACTCAATTTGATATTTTTTTTAAACAAGTAAAAAGCTGCTATGTAAATGGACAACCAGCTCAATAATCCGATGTAGCCTCTCCAATAAAAAACTGTTAGAATCTCATTGTGAAAACTATTTCCATCATACGAATCTGTGATATCTGGTGCCCATTTAATATCTGTCTCGCTACTTTCTGCACTTTCTCTCCAGAGGACATCGGTGCTTCTTCTCCCCAACCCCAGCATCGGAACTTTTTCAAGATTACTTAATCCGAATGACCACATTGAAAGGCGACTTCCCACAGAGCCATCAATATCTTTTCTGGTTTGGAACCAGTGTTGCGCACCATCAATGGCAGAACTCATACGTTTGTGAACTGGTGAGCTAGGATGAAGGAAAATCGTCGCAGTTATACAAATCAACCCAAGCGCAGATAGCACTTTAAAATTTCTCGATAGATGTTTGCTGAATAACCAGTAAAAATATAAAGTAAATGTTACTAACGTGAACCATCCTCCTTTGGATCCAGATAGTAAAGAAGTAAGGATTCCAGAGGCTATGCCAGTTATCATTAGAGGCTTCCAGAACTCGATAGACCGCCCCGTACTCTGCTGGGACAGGTAACCCATACAACAAATGATTGCCAGCAGAACCGAGGTGTTACCGAACGAAATAGCTGTGGAGTGCAAAGAGGGCCGACCGATATCCAAAAAAATATACGAGTAGGCCGAATAAAAAAATCCGAGTAGAGCAGATGTCGCAGCACCAGCATAAAAATATTTTAAGGATAACCGCATTTCTGAAAACAACCAAAAACAGAACGGCATTGTGATAAAAGGGATATATATCTCATATGCTCCTACATGAGCGTTATGGTATAAATCAATTAAAATACCGATGATTGCAAATATCCATGAGCATGCTGCAAAAATCAGAGCATCCTTGTTAATTCCATCGGTTTTGTGTATAAAATTTTTAATTAAATATCCTGCGCTGATAATGCTGAGAATTAAAGGAAATAGACTGTAACCTATTGTGAATACCAAAGATGATGCAATTGATAAAAATATCAATAGTGGGAAAAAATACTTTTTCATCGGAGAGAATTACATTGGGTATAGATTTATTTTTTTGGAAAGGCTTATTTGCTATCTTAAATTGAGGAT
The DNA here is from genome assembly GCA_038144835.1 of Bdellovibrionales bacterium. Taxonomy (GTDB): domain Bacteria; phylum Bdellovibrionota; class Bdellovibrionia; order Bdellovibrionales; family UBA1609; genus JALHOQ01. The sequence goes on along the minus strand of JAYQON010000161.1, from coordinate 557 downwards.
AACAAAGATTGAACTAGTGTAAAATTGGTATGCTTAAAGTGAGCCTATTGAGCGGTCAGGGCTTATGAAAATCATCCTGCCGTATTGATAGCATTCGACGATCACCAGACCATAAGCTCTGTAAAAGGGCGGGTAACTGGTTTGCAGTTAGGAGTAACCTAATCCATTTCTTGCGAAACCAAGAATTTTGCGCATATTCAATTGCTTCCAGACCGGAGGTGGCATGATCAATTCGGGACGGTGTTTCTTCAAGATCCAGGATTTGCGCAGCAGGACATGGTTCGATCTGAACCTGGTCAATCCATGGGCGCGTCCACATCCAGCTATCGACCATGACGTATGGTTGTGCCTTGGCAAGGAGGCGCTGCGCAACTTCGGGTCTAAGTGCGTAACAACCAGCGCCATTCTTGTTGATAAACAATTTTCGGGCGTTGAAGTGACCATAGGACCATATCGGCGATTTTTGCAGTACGTGTTTCCGAGGGGCGTACTCGAGATCGTAAATCCTGTTTCGCGGGAACGGGCGTTCAGCCAATGCCGCCAGCAGTGATGGGAAA
>JAYQON010000160.1:0-4037 GCA_038144835.1 Bdellovibrionales bacterium | reverse complement strand
ACCCCAGCTTTGAGCGACCGGAAATAGCTGGTATCCCGCCAAACCCTCGGGACATTCGGTGAAAATCTCAGGAAATCCGCCAGTTTTCACTAGGTTTTTTCAACCTGAGATAAATAACTTTGCGAGTTGCTTAGGAGTGGCTGCAGTCGCTGAAGTAGATAAAGAAAATGGTTACTGGTTGCGTTAAGTGGCTTTGGTTACTGAAGTGAGAACCACGACTTGGGTGGCTTTAACTCGAGAGCAACACATCGGAAGGGCCTGCCAGCCTCATGCTAAGGTCTTCGAACTCTTTCCGGAGTACCTTAACGGGAAGGGGTCCCTCTCTCACCACTTCGAAAACAGTTTTATCCTCCGCAAGGGCTGGCTCTTGTGTAAGAAGGTAAGACGCAGGCTCTGAGCAATCAGTCGCCTGCAGTCATCGAGTTATTCAAGGCCTGCAACGATCTTTAATAAAGATGATTTTCCTGTTCCGTTGCGCCCAATAAGGCCAATCCGCTCGCCTTCCTCCAGACTGAAGCCGGTGTCCCATAACAGTGGGAGATGTCCAAAGGCAATTTGGGTATCGGATATTGTGATTAACAGCATAGAGGCTAGGCTTTCTGTGATTCTTTCCAGAGTACAGATGGCCCCGGTATTTAACTACCCCCTGATAATGCCTTATTCTTTTTGAACAGTGACATGGTTAGGGCTAGCAATGCGAAAACCATAATGACGCCACTGATAGGTCTTGTAAAAAAGACTGTCCAATCGTTGTCGAAACTAATCATGGTTGTGACAAAAGCGCGTTCGGTATGCGGCCCTAAGATTGCACCTAAAACCAAAGGCGCAATGGGGAACTTGTAGCGCTCGAACAAAAAGCCAAGCAAGCCGAAAATACTAATGATGTAAAGATCTGCGACGTTATTGCGGGAGGCAAAAGCACCCACAAAGCAGAAAATAATCACAAAAGAGGAGATCAGAGCCTCGGGTGCTTCAAGGACTTTGCAAAGTGGCTTGATTGCTAAAAAGCCAAGTATGCACATGCCAATAACAGAGGCAATAATCGCGGCAAAAATGGTGTAAACCAATTCAGTATTGTTTATAAAGACCTCTGGACCAGGTTGAATACCGTGAAGAAGGAAGGCCGCTAAGATAATTGCGGTGGCTCCACTTCCCGGTATTCCAAGGGTTAGAAGTGGAATCATGGCTCCCCCAACGCTACTGGTTGCAGCACCCTTTGCAGCAATAATTCCGTCTGGTTCTCCCGTTCCCAGCCGATGCCCATTCTTGCCATACTGCTTTTCAATGCCGTAGGCCACGAAAGAAGCGATGGTCGCACCTGCTCCAGGAACCAGTCCAACCAGCAGGCCAGTAACACTCGACCTTAGAAAGACTGCCTTTCGTTTAAGGAGTTCGCTAAGGCTAGGAAGGTTGGTCTTATAGACCGTTGCAGTCACATTTTCATCGGTTTCCGATTTGTAGCGATCTGCGAATCGGTTCAGAACCTCACCAATTCCATAGGCGCCCACCATCACCAATAGGTAGTCAATGCCGTCCATTAAAATGGGAACCCCAAAGGTTAAACGCTCAGCGCCATAGGTGTCGTCCACACCGACACTTGCAATAAGAAGTCCCAGGCAGAGGCTAATAAGTGAATTGACAACCGAACGGCCTCCCAGAGCAACAACGCTAATGAGACCAAAAAACGTGATTGCAAAAAATTCTGGCGAGGAGAACTTAAGGGCAATATCAGCCACTGGATCTGATAATGCAACCATCACGACACTTGAGAAAAGTCCACCAACAAGAGCAGCAACCAGCGAGTAGCCAAGCGCCTTAGATGCATGGCCTTGCTTTGTCATGGTATAGCCGTCCCAAAGAAGCGGGACGTCCATAGGCTCTCCAGGAATCTTGAAGAGAATCGACGTGATTGCTCCCCCGTAAGTACCCGAAACATACATCGCAGATAAAAGTATGAGCGCTGGGCCAACGCCCATCTTGTAAGTAAAAGGAAGCGCTAACACCACGCCCATCACCAGCGTAAGGCCAGGCAACACGGCAACCAACATACCAAGAACAAGACCTAGAATTAGTACGGCAAAGTTGACCGGGGATAGAACAGAGCCAAATCCTCCTAGCAGAGCATTGATAATTTCCACTATTGGATCCCGTAGAGCCTAAGAATGAAAATGCTGATCTCTTTGAAAACCCCACTCCCGAGGGGGAGTGAGATATAAGCAATTTTCATAAAAATCAGAACAAGAAAGGCCGATCCAAGAAGAGAAGCAATCGATAAAAAAATGAATCTTCGGTAGCCACCGATCCACGAAAAACAAAAAAGAAATGCGGCTGTGGTAATCGGGAAACCTAGGTAAGAGACTAGAAAGGAGTATCCAAGAGTGAGGGTTAGACCAACCGCAGCCCAGGGAAGCACGCCCGACGCTGTTGCATTGATGTGAGATGCATTGTCGACCTGAGCGTGCCGAGCTCGAAGCATGATTTGTACAACGCGCTTTAAAAGTTCGCCTGCGGAGAGCACAAGCCAAAGCCACAAAATGGCTTGAGGCCAAAAAGCCGGAGATATCCGGTCATCAAAAACAGCATCGGCATGGATCCCCTGGGCATTCCATAGCAAGAAGCCGGCGATAAAAGTTAGAGCGGAATGGGGCAGTAGGTACTGGAGAGTGGAGGGCATCGAAATAAATTATCGGCTCCTCTCAAAAAACTCAGAGCTTATTGAGAGGAGCCGGACCTTCAGGTTAACAGCTTTAAAACTTGGTTTCTGACAGAAGTTTTATTTCACGCTTCAGAAAGGCATTTGCCTCACTAGCCGGCAGGAAACTCGCAGGGAAAGAAGCCGTGTCAGCTAGAAACTTTTTGAATTCAGCGCTCTTAGCGGCATTTGATAAGGCATCAGAGACCATTTGCACAGCCTTTGGGTCGGTACCGGCTTTCATGACAATGGACCTGAACTGGCTAATGGCCAGATTAAAGCCAGAAGCCTTAGCCAAAGGCACACCCTTAAAGTTCGGGTCTTCCTGGTCGGAGAAAATAACAAGCTGACGCATCTGACCCGAGTCCAAGAAACGTTTCACGTCCCCACCCTGCTCAATAAGTATTTCCGTGTGACCACCAAGAATGGTTGAGTAACGCTCTCCCGGATTCGAGTAGGGCACCGCTCGGAAGCGAGATCCCTTCGCGTTCATTTGTCCGATATGAAGATCGTCCGCACTACCAAGGCCAACTGTTGCGATTTTGATATCGCGTGTCTTTGATTGATTTAAAAGATCGTCAAAATTCTTGATGGGGCTGTCTGACTTAACAAAAAGTCCGGTGGACTGCTGCATGAGAATTCCTACGGCAACCGTATCCTCAATTTTCCAACGTCCGCCCTTAGCGATTGTTGCAAGTGTATCGCCGATCAGGATGCACATGCTGTAGCCGTCGGCGGCACTCGATAGCATCTTGACCATTCCAGTGTTACCTGTAGCCCCCGGCACATTAATGACAGGGACTGAAACCTTTAAGGGCCCCTCGATCATAGAGGCCACCGCTCGACCCATTTGATCCGCTCCCCCACCGGGTCCAAAAGGTACGATGAGTTCGATAGGCCGAGAGGGGTAAGCCGCCGCCCGCGTCTGGCCAGCCACCATAACGAGTGGCGCTGAGAGTCCGGCAGCAACGAGCTGACGTCGATTCGAATTAAAACCTTGATTGGCCATGGTGGTGCCTCCTGATATATCTATCGGTGGAATGAGGTGCTGCTTGGTTTACGCAAGTTGAAATATAGGGGATATAGAAAAAAAAGTCCCGTTTTATGTATAAGTAGCTAACAGAAACCCTAAAGACAAATAGCACTCCAACTCTCGGATCTGTTGAGGTCTACCCGCCTTACCTCCCTTGGCCCAGGCGACCATGTGATCAAACAAGCGGTCGATCTCTTTCTCACTGAAGTCAGGCCTACGATTGCCCGTGCTGCCCGTGTTCTTCAATACAGGACGCTGGGTTCTCAGCATGTAGCCACGCTCGATGGCGTAGTCAAAGATCATGTTCAAGGC
>JAYQON010000159.1:0-4106 GCA_038144835.1 Bdellovibrionales bacterium | reverse complement strand
AAAGCGAAGACCCTATCGATACGCCAATAAACTTCACGTTCAAATCGAGATGCTGATTCTGGAACTCAAGAAGGAATACCCGAACTGGGGCGCGCCAAAGATCCGGGATAAGATGCTAAAAAAGCATCCAGACATGCGTATACCTGCGATTAGTACGATTCACGCCGTCCTGGATCGGCATGGCCTAGTAAAGAGCGAACTGCGCAAGAGGAGGTACAAGGCTGAAGGCACCCCATTGCTTCACGTGCAGAACCCCAATGACCTTTGGTGCGCAGACTATAAGGGCGAGTTCATGACGGGTGATCGAAAGTACTGCTATCCACTGACAATCACAGATTACGCATCCAGATTTATTCTTAGCTGCGAGGCGCTCTCGAGCACCAAAGAAGAGTTTGCCTTCTCGGTCTTTACTCGGGCGTTCCAGGAATACGGCATGCCCCAAGCGATAAGAACCGACAATGGCGTGCCGTTCTCAAGTGGAAACTCGCTCTACGGCCTAACGAAGTTATCCGTTTGGTGGCTACGCTTAGGGATCGGCATAGAGCGCACTCAGCCCGGGCACCCAGAACAAAACGGAAGACATGAGCGAATGCACTTAACACTCAAGCAAGAAACCACACGGCCGCCCGGAGAAAATCAGCTGCATCAGCAAGAAAAGTTCGATCACTTCATCAAAGTTTTTAACTTCGAGCGACCTCATCAGGCGTTGAATAGAAAGTATCCTTCAGAAATTTATAAAAAGTCCGAAAGAAGTTACAAGGGGATCGAGCCGATCTTTTACCCCTTCCACGACAAGACGATCCAGGTCACGGACTGCGGACGGATCTGTCAGAAGAACTGGAAGGTAAATCTAAGTCGGGCCTTTGCGGGCCAAGAAGTCGGGGTAAAGGAAGTTGAAGATGGAATATGGGTGGTCTCGTTCCTCGATTACGACCTTGGGTACTTTGATGAAGGGGGCAAACGGGTCGAGCCTGTGGACGATCCGTTCAAAATAAAAGTGTTACCTATGTCTCCGGAATAAACTGTAACCCATGTCTCCGGAATGGACCCTTTTGTCGAAATCTGCGGAGTCAGACGACGCAATTCGGACTGGTTCTGATTGAGGTGTGACATAAGTGTGACATGAACGGCTTAAATTTAGGCAACAGAGTTTTTTGGGAATCTTAAGAATCTTTTTTAAGTATCTGATCTTTTTAACCAATTTCGCCTGGTGAAATTGGTTGCGGGGGCCGGATTTGAACCGACGACCTTCGGGTTATGAGGACCAAGTTTCAATCTTAGTAGCCTTTGTAACCTTGTCAGTCATGATTAAAATAGATCTGGTGCTTTGTCAATTGAGTTGACCTTGGTCGCCTTGGCGAAGTTTGGCCCGAAATGGCCCTGCACAATTTTACAGGATTGGAGCGGCGAATGCGAAGAATGCTCCGGTTAAATAAATTGCGAGACTGACAAAATAAAGATTCTTGCTGAATCTGCGTCCCTTTGTGCAAGCATCACGTAAGGCCGGGTCTATGGGACAAAGAGCATTGCGATTACGCCACAGTAGAAATCCATTCAATGCGAGCATGGCACCTGCGAACAGAAAGACTGCGGGCTTATGTTCCGATACCCATACAAGACCTGGAACATTTGTGGCTAATCCTGCCATCACAGCGCCCATCCCTATACTCACTAGGAGTGCTGGAAGCGCGCAGCAGATAAGAGTACTCATTGAACCAAAGAGCGTGAGAAAATTAAGTGCGGAATCTTTAAAATTAACCACCGAAGACGGCTTCATAGCCAGACTCCTTCAAAAGTTCGGCAACTTTCTCATTCGACAGTTTCTGACCGTCTTTAAATTTAATTTTGACGTATTTGTTCGCAAGGCTCACTTCGATGGCGGCAACTTCTTTTTGAGCCATAAAGCTTTTTTCTATTCCTTGTGCGCAGAACGCGCAAACCATTCCCTTAACGCCAACTTTGAGTTCGTTTGTTGCGGTTTCATTTTTCGTCGTCGCGACAGGGTCTTTTGCTCTGTCTACTGCGAAGGCATTTGCTGCCATAAGCATTGTAAAAGTTAAAAGTAGAGCTTTCATAAAACCTCCCTAAATATGAATCATAAAGTTAAATGCGAAGTTGCCGTTAAATCCAGCGCCAACTTCCCAAAGCACGTTCTTGATGTAAAATCTCATAAATTGTGTCGCTTCAATTTTATCTTCGTCCATGTGCCGGTCGAACTGAGTAATGAACCACACATTGAGATCTGAGTAGTCTGCTAAAAACGGCGCAAATCCCAAACGCAGTTTAGTGTGGTTGTAATCGCGCTCGGGGATCATTGGATTGCTTTGATTCTCGCGATTAATATAGAGATGCTCGAAATAGGTGTAGTACTTTCGGCTTTCCCAATCGGCGACAAACTCGCCCAAGTGGGCACCATATCCTTTATTGTCGTATGTTTCGACGCCACTACCGGCGCTAAAATAGATGTTCCCTTGAGAATCATCGTTGTTCCAACGCTTCAGCAAGAAATTTGCTCGAGGAATCAAAAACTCAGAATCGCCATCATTTAAGAAGGTCGTCGCGGCCGCGAATCTATGGGTGAATGAATAGGTCAAAAGGACCTCGTTCATCTCGCCGTTATTATAAGACATGATTCCAACGCCCTTTTTAAAGGACACAGGATGGGCATGAGCTATACCGCCGATACTTAAAATAGCTAAAATCGCTAAAAACCTCATAAATTTGAAGTTCCTTTCACGCCCAGCAATACGGACCATGGCGTTCTTTTGTGACAAACTGGCATCAAAAACATAAAATTTTTAGTGATTGTCACAAACTGAAGGCCTGACCCGTATTAGGGTCTGAGAAATAGTGGATGAACGATAACTTAAATGATGAAGAACTTATGGTGATGTATCAAAACGGGACTGAAGAGGCCTTCTCTATCCTTTATAAAAGGCATAGCTCGAAGATCTACGGTTATGTGAGGTCGAAGGTTAGGGCTGATGAAAGAGCACGCGATATATTTCAGGAAATTTACGTTAAGATTCATCGGTCTAAAAACCTCTATAATAAAACGTTTCCTGTTCTCCCTTGGTTTTTCACTATTGCTCGCTCAGTTCTGATCGACGAAGTAAGAAAAGAACAGACTGTTAAGTTGGTACCGCAAGAAAACTTGGACTACGAAGCGCCCGCAGAGAATCGAGGCGACATCGACATCTCGCCAGGGTTGAGCCAGTTACCGGAGAATCAGAGGACAGCCGTTCAATTACGCTATGTTGACGAAAAAACGTTTGAAGAGATTGCCGACCATCTTGAAACATCGCCGGATAACGTACGGCAATTAGTGAGCCGCGGTGTTAAAAAACTGCGCTCAATATTAAAGCCAGGAGTTGGACAATGAATGAGTTAAAAAACGAACAATGGCTTAGAGAGTACAACGAATTCTTGAAGCATGAGAGGCCGGTTCCTCAAGACGTTTCGAATCAGGTTTTTAGCAAGATTCGTGGCCTTCTGAATCCAAGTGCTTTTATGATTTTTACGAAAGTTCTCGTCATACATTTGGCGGTTGGAACTTTGTCTCTAGCTGTCTGTCATCAGTTTGGCCTTAATCCATTCGGCACTGAAAAATCCTTGGCTGATTGGTTTATGAGCGTCGGTGGTCATGGCTTTTGTATGATCGGTTGTGGTGTTCTTTTCACAGCTTTATCTATCTTGGCCGCCGGATACTTTTTAACTTCTGAAGAAGTTCGTGTGTTACGAAGAACTGAGTTTTTGCAGGCTTTGTGCTTGGCGCTCTTTTCGCTCGGCGTATTCGCTTTCTTCGGCGCGCAGCTAGCATTGACCTTTGGCGGCTTGTGGCTTCTTGGCGCCCTTATTGGCGGATTTGCGGCAACTGAAGTCGTTTGGCAGTTTAAAAAAGTTTCTGCTTAATTGTCACAAACCAAGGCCGAGCTTCGTAATATAGTCGGAACTTTTAGAAAAGGATGACTTATGAAGATCGCTTTCTTGATTTCATTATTATTCAGTATCAACGCCTTCGCCCACGGCGAAGACTCTCCCGGCCCACATAATGGCTACATTAAAATGTTGGGTGCGTTTCACGTTGAAGCGGCTCAGGACACTGA
>JAYQON010000158.1:0-4216 GCA_038144835.1 Bdellovibrionales bacterium | reverse complement strand
GTTCGAAGATCGGCGGGGTTTTACAGTCAGGACGATTGAAAATATGGAGCTAAAAGCTGCGGTGGAAATGGGCCGGCAGAAAATATTCAGTATTAAAAGCCTTTACCAGGATCAATCCTCGCCGTATCCGGGGGCCGTGACTCACTCTGTTCAGTGTCCCGAAAAGCTTTTGCCGCGCTTTGTAAGTGATGAAAAGGCGAGCGACGCTCGTCTGCGGGTTGAGACCTTCGCCAATGCTCGCAAAACGCTTGGAGTATGCGTTTTGGATGCGGTTCGTTTTAGGTATTTTTTGGAAATGTTTTATTGTCCGAATTTACGCATGGCTGTTCAAGTCGAGGCTTTTATTCCGCACGAGCAGCCTTTGCCGGAAGAGCTGAGTAGGGTTCGGTGCGCGGCCACAAAAGCCACTGAAAAAATGCAGCGTGAATAATCAGTCCAAGAGCGCAGGGAAGAGCCGCTTTTGGATGAAACGAGAGCATTAAGCTGGCACTGACCGCTAAATTTCGAGTGGCGATGGCTAACGCGATAGATTCTGCGACCGGCGAGGAAAAAAATAAAAGGCTGGTTTTGCGAGTGAGCCAATAAAGACCAAAATCAAAGGCTACAAAAATCAGCATCAAATACAAAAAATCAAAATGCAACCAAAGACGAATCGGCACTCGGTGTAAAGAAGAGCCCACCAGAATAAACATCAACAGTGCTAGAAGAAAAGAATTCGCCCATGGTAAAATTTGTTCTGCGAGTCTTTTGCTTCTCGACCAAAATCTATTCACGGCAAGGCTCAAAAGCACCGGTAGAGTGGTGAGTGATATGAGGTACACAAATAAATAGCGTGCTTCAATGAATATGTCTGTAAAACCAAGCGCTCGCAGCATGGGCAATGTGAGTAAAGGACAAAGCAGTGTAGATAACACTACCGCGAGCAAAGAGAGTCCTAAGTCGCCGCCTCGATGCCTTGCAAAAAAAGGAATTACCAACGCACTCGGCGCAAGGGTGCTGATCGCGACGCCAAACAAATAATCTTTGTCCTTGAGTAACAGACTGGCAAAGGCGGTAATTACACTGGGCCAAAAAAAATAAATCAAGGCGAGCACGAGCAAGCATTGACGCACGCGCGACAGGGGGGCTGAGAGAATTTCGCGCTGATCGATGGCCAGTGAGTTGAGAAACATCAAGAGAAAGAGCACAATGGGGCTAGTCCAAATCAAAGATAGCGATTGGTAAGGAAAAATTAAACCCAAGGTTATGCCGATCGCGATGGGCAAAGAAAAGAGTTTTAGCATGTCATCCCTTTGTTGGAAGCGCTGGTTGACCATCATATTGGGAGCTCTGCTTTTTGGCACCAGCGTTTTTTTATTGTGGCGGCAAAATCCTGCCCGCAGCCAGATACGCAAACCTTGGAAGCTTTATTGGTTTGTTCCTGACGGTTTGCGTTCTGAGCCCGATCTCTTTAAAATTTTTGAGTGGGCGCAAAAAGGTGAACTGCCCAATATTGCGCGAATGATGCGCGAAGGTTCTTATGGCTATTCCATTCCTGTTTTTCCTAGTCACACACCGGTCAACTTTGCCAGCCTGTTCACGGGCACATGGCCGGCGCGGCATGGTGTCGCGGATGGCCCGATCCGTATTCAAAATTATCCGCTAAAAATTGTTCCGCGCTCCGGCTTTAGCTCGGTGGCCAAACTGCTTGATCCCTTATGGTACACTCTGGAACAAGCCGGCTTGATTGTGACTTTGTTGTCGGTGCCTGGTTCCACTCCGCCCGAAATCACCCGTGGCCATGTGGTCAAGGGGCGTTGGGGGGGGTGGGGGATGGAGTTTCCAAGCTCTATTTTTCACTCGCAAGAGGATCGAGATTTTCGCCAACTTTTGGGTTGGAATGACAAAGTTTTTCAGATTGAAAAAAAATTAACGCAATTTACCGCCGCCGTTACGCCTTCTGATTGGCATATGCAATTGCCACAATCGTTCAGTCCGTTGCGCGAAATCAATTTGCGTCAGTGGGATGCAGATCTTTTTGTGTTACTCGTTGATCGCAGCGATGACGGGGTTGAGAATTACGATGAGGCGCTTTTGTCTCTGGATAAAAAAGTACTTCTGGAGCGCTTGCACGAAGGTGATTGGTCGGGTTGGTTTCCCATCGCCTTGTCGTATCGCTTGCAGCGCAACTATCAGGAGCAAGCTCCACAACGTTTTCAGCTTGAGCAAGATCTCACGGCGTTGACGGTCAACACGCAAGCTCGGGTCAAGATCATACGCTTGGGCGACCCTAGGTCGTTTCGCATTCGTGTTTTGTACGATGGTTTAAATGAAAGTCTAGCGGTGCCTAATGGCTTGAGTGAAGCCTTGCACATGGCGGCTGGTCCCATGGTAGACTTCGTAGATAGTTTTCCTCCTCAGCTGGTGTATTTTCCTGAAGATCGATCGACCTTTCTTGAAGAATTTGAAATGTCTTTCGACTGGCACAAGCGAGCGCAACGCTTTTTTTTCACAGAGACCGACCAAGATATTTTTATTCACTCTGTTTATTCGCCCAACCAAATGCTCACCAGCCGCTGGTGGATGGGGTTAGTGGACCCTAAATCAAAGTATTACTTAAAGGCGCAGCCACAAGATCGCGAAAGAGCATGGGCTGAGGTCTTGAGTCTTTACAAGCACATCGATGAGATGTTGGGCGAGGCATTGCGTCAACGGCCCGAAGGGGCGTATGTTGTTTTAAGTTCTGATCATGGTGCGGTGCCACTAAATACCGAGGTTCGACTTAATAATTTTTTTGCGCAAAAAGGTTGGCTACGCTTTCGCATCGATCCCCATAGTGGAGTGCCGCAAATTGACTGGCCCCGCACAAAAGTCGTTTTTTTAAACATGAACCATGTGTTTATTCACCCTGAAGGTCTAGGTGGAAATTACGTTCCCGCCTCGGGGTACGCTTATGAGCAGCTGCGGCAAGAAGTGATTGTTGCCCTTGAAAGTCTGCGCGATTCGGATGGAATTTCACCTCTGTCGGGCCTATTGCCGCGCGAGCAGGTCGGGCGTTGGGGGTTACCGGGAGAGCGAGTGGGTGATTTGGTGATTGCTAACCGTTCTGGATATGGATGGGTCGAAGATGTTACCCATGATCTCGCCGTGTTTGAGGCTTCGCTTAAGTCGGGATACAAACAGGCGATTTTACCCGATCAGGAGCGAGGTTTATGGACGCCCTTTATCGTGCTTGGCCCAGGAGTCAAAAAGGGGTACGCCCTTAAACAGCCAATCAGTCATCTTCAGCAATATCCTACTCTTTTAAAGCTGTTAGAAATTGAGCCACCTCACGTCCCCGACGCTCCCGCTTTGATGGAGATCTTTGAAAAAAACTGACTCAACTCCGGAAAAACCTTATAGTTTTAGAATTCCTTTAGGAGTGGGTGAGATGATCGGTAATAAGTCCGCGAGATTCGCTGGCGGTTTTAGTTTGATTGGTGTTCTAGTCGCGGTTGCAATCACAGGAATCCTGGCCGTTCTAATCGCCTCGTTGCTTGATACCGTTTCGCAAACGATGCGCCGGTCGCGTTACGCCACAGAAATCGAAAATCGAGTGCGCTTGATTCAAGCGGTTCTCGATAAAAAAGAGACCTGTGCAGTGGCGTTTCGCAGAGAGGGTGGTGGATACATCACTTGGGCCAACACCATCAACTTCACTTCCGGCTCGTCAAATGATCCAGTGATCGTGGTTGCGGAACATCGTACCAATGCAAAACCTGACGCTAAGATAACCGCCGAATTGGCAAAAGTAGGCCTAGTATTAGCTGACGGCAACTTTGGTCTGCGGGGAATCCAAATGAACAGAGTCCCGGCTATCAGTAGCATGGATTACCAGTATGCCCTTCCTAATAGTCCTTTGGAGACCTTTACGAGTTATACGGTTGAAATTGATTTGACCTTTGGGGATACCAATTTGGCTACAAATAATGTGACTCTAGGGGGTGGCTTTCAGCGTCGCAAAGTTACAACTAAAGTTGGTGTACGCGCTGCCGACAACACAATTCGAGATTGTCCAGCGTTTGAGGACAGTCTTGCGAATTTGCAATGTGATCCAGGAACTAATCCCAGCAATCCTGATGTGGTCAAATATTACGATCAAAGTGCTGCTGAGCCAAATACGCCGCAAGAGTGCATCACTGCCGCCCAAACAGCCCAAAGTTTTGTCTCGGATTGGATGAGCTGCGAGGTGGTCTAC
>JAYQON010000157.1:0-4383 GCA_038144835.1 Bdellovibrionales bacterium | reverse complement strand
CCCAATCCTGTCCACTTAACCCGCGTAGACGAAGTCGCAGAAACTCTACAAACCTTTGCCCCAGATCTGACTGCACAGTAACTAGAGCTGAAATCACACTTGCCCGCGCCACATCTTCATGAACGTCAAAATGAGGTTCTCTAATCGGTATCATTATGGAAAGAATATTTTCACAAGAAGACAGTTCTGCATTTTTCTCAAGGGAGCCAGTCTTAGGTTTGTCATCATTTTGAGAGTCGTCCGCCGCTCTCACGGCTAGTGAAACCGTCAAAAACGCAGACAAAACTGAATGAATTACAAGGCGGGTCCAGGGAAATTTAGTTAAAAACTCCATCACTCGCCTTGTCTGCAAGCCTCAGACCTCAAGCCCTCAAGGACACTGGAGCGCAAAAAATTTAGACAGCTTCTCAGCACAGGGTTTTATTTATACTTATCTATAAACTTATTTACCATTAGTTATTTTTTCTTTGCTTGATTCCCTTCCCATAAACTAATGCAAGAGGCATGCGACAATTTTTAATTTTGGTTATAGGCTTACTTTGTATTGAACCCTCTTTCGCGGCGCCTTGGCGAGTCTTAAAAACTACATGGTCATCTGAGGATGAGGCGGGTTTTCGAAAATTTGTATCTATCTTAGGTCGTTCTTCGTGTTCGACTTTTGATAAATGCATTAAACATCCGACCAACCCCCTACGCGATCAGGATGACTTAGCCGGATTTTTCTATTCCGATTGTGCAGACTTACCTTACCTTCTTCGCGCTTATTATGCTGCCAAGCGTGGTTTGCCCTTTTCGATCATTAGCGCGGTTGAGTCACGGACCCCCAACTCTTCTGGAGATATTCGTTATTCACCTTCCGGAAACAAGCCGAAGGCCAGAATAGATTTTGTTCCCAGGCCAGGAGGTGGTCTTGGCCCAGATTTGAGCCGCCACTTGAGAACCATCGCTGATTTGGTCAGCTCTGGCATGCTACGCTACCATCCGCAATTGCCACAATCTAAGCAGATCAGCCCCGACGAAAATTGGGATCGGCTTGCACCTGACTTTTACTCTGTCAGTATTGATCGCAAATCCGTCGTTCCCGGTACTGTAATTTACGATCCTAACGGACACGTGGCCGTCGTTTATGACGTAACTGCTGATGGGCGTGTTCTTTACATGGATGCACACCCGGACAATTCGATCACTCGAGGTACTTATGGGCGAAAATTTATTCGAACTCGCCCAGGCATGGGTGCAGGCTTTAAAAATTTTCGCCCTTTAACCCTTGTTGGCTCAAGGATAGACCATACTCTAGGAACTTTAGTTGGCGGACAAATTATGCTCGCTGCTGACCAAGCACTTGAGAATTATGATGTGACACAGTTTTTTGGAGTTATTAGAGGCAAATCATGGCAGGAAGGTCTTTTCATTGTTGATAAAAAACCCGTCGATTACTATGAATGGGTCAGAGCGAGGCTATCCAAAGGAAGCTTAAAATTCCATCCTGTAGAAGAAATGCGCAACATGATGAAAGCTCTATGCACCGACATCCAAGATCGAGTCGCATCTGTACAAATCGCAATCGATAAGGGTATTCATTTAAGGCCACAACCAAATCGGTTGCCAAAAAATATTTATGGCAGCGACGGCGATTGGGAAACTTACTCATCTCCTTCTCGTGATGCGCGCCTAAAAACGGCTTTCGTTGAGCTGTTCACAGAAACCGTCTCAATGGTGAAGCGTCATCGCCAAAGCGATCCACGGATTGATTATAAAGGGACTGACCTTATTGGCGACTTGATTCAGGCTTATGATCAGGAGGCGGCAGGATGCAAAGTTAGTTACAAAACTTCAGATGGAAGACTGCAGTCGCTTGATTACGATGAAGTCCGAAGGCGCCTATTTTTACTTTCTTTCGACCCCTATCATTGCGTAGAAAGGCGTTGGGGCGCCTCGGGCAGTGAATTATCTGCCTGCCGAGACGATAAAACAAAAGAAGCTTGGTACAATGCAGAACAAAGGCTACGCAATCAAATTGATCGCACCTATGACATACGCATGAACTTCTCATTGGATGAACTTAACAGACAAGCCAGTGGATCAGGCATAGATCGCCCCCCCGAAACAGATATTCGTTCATGGTTATTTCGATCGAGAAATTAAATATTTTTTAATAGAAAAAAAGGTCGGCGATATACTGCCGACCTTTTTTTACATAAGCGTTCGAATCAGCTTAATTAAAAACGAGCCAAAAGGTTGATTGTCCTAGTAGTTATAAGTGTACATCAATTGAATGTTCATTTGACTGTGTTTAATGGTCGGACCCATACCACTATTCACTGACACCTCTGGCGCATAGGTCAAAGAGCCGTTGATAACGCCCGACTGTCCAACTATGTATCCCGCACCGACATTATAGTGATTTTTAATGGTGGCGGGGAAAAGTGGATTAACATAAGCATCTGGAACAGGATTATTGCCGAGGCTAAGACCAGCCCGCAAAGTAAGTTCATCCATAACTTCGTAACCAGCACCCAGAGCAAAAATATTTTGATCTTCCCACTTTTGTGTCATTTCAACATCAAGTGAAGAAACCATTGAGCTGCCCGAGTAGTTCATTTTAAAGGCTTCCATAACTGAAGACCAATTGATTCGCCTGTAATCAGCCGCAACCATCAGCTTCGCCATCGGAGTCCACGCCGCTCCAACACCAAACGTCGAAGGCATTTCAAAATCCTTTATTGTGACCTTTCCAGAATCTGAAAAGCCACTGTTCATGCTCAAAGTTGCGTCGGTAGAATCGGTTTTCAAGTCACCGGTAAAGGTTTGCGAATGATAAATAGCACCAACATTGATTTCAGGTGATACTTGATAAACTAGACCCAACTTAGCAGCAACGCCATAATTGGATGCAGCGCCCGAGAAAGAGCTGTTATCAGAGAAATCAAATCTACCCCAGTCTGACGATCCAAGACCACCAAGACCTGCACAAGCTCCACCACTGCACGACTTTACCATGCTCGCAAGCATGTCTCCAGCCACAGCCATTTTTAAATCCATGGATGTACGCACAAGATCCAAGGTTCCTGCGACGATTAAATTGGATTGAACCTCATAAGCAAGCGGCGCAACTACCCGCATGACACCAACTTCAGAGCGAACATTTTGACCTGATCCCAACGCCAGAAAAGAATCAGCACCGTATTCCGCTCCCATACCGCCTTGAGCAAAAGCGCCAACACCGTAAGTGAACACGCCATTTTTACGGATATATCCTACTGCAGGCATATAAAAAGCGGTTGCACTGGAATCTGCCGAGAAGGCGCCATATGATGATTTAACCGATGGGCCGAGGCGCCCAACGGCAATCTCGATTTTCGTACCTTCTTTCATCAAGCCTAAGGTCGCCGGATTGTTCATAACCGCAGCTGTACCGTTATCAAAGGCAATCGACGCTCCACCCATCCCACTAGAGATAGGACCATATCCTTCCATTAACATTCCATTAGTCGCAAATGCTGCACCTGAGCTAAGCATTAACGCTGCTGGAATTAAACGTTTAAAAAAAAAACCCATTTTTCCCCCATTTTATTAGTGAACCATCGGCTTAATGATTCATTTGTATTCGTAATAAATTGTTTTAATAATTACTGACGAAAGCAATTCATTTCTACAAAATGACGAGTGATAGTATATCCACAAATCAAACTTTCTCATGATGAAGTGAGTGGTACCATGACTACAAAAAAAATTCCCTTCGGCCACACATCTCGCCCCAACAATCGAGCGTCATTTGCTAAAAATGTTATTGTCGTCACAAGCGGCAAAGGAGGAGTTGGTAAGAGTACAGTGTCTGTCAACTTAGCCAGCCATCTTGCCCAATCGGATTACAAAGTCGGCATTCTTGATGCGGATGTTTATGGACCATCAATTCCAAGACTATTACAAGTGGAAGACCAACGCATTCGTTGGAACGAAAACAATAAAATCGAACCCCTCGAAAATTTTGGACTGAAAATCATGAGCGTTGGCTTAACCACTCCTGATCCTGATACTCCCTTGATATGGCGATCATCAGTCTCAACCAGCGCCATGATCCAACTTTTGGATGATGTAGATTGGGGAGAATTAGATTTTTTGATCATCGATATGCCCCCTGGCACTGGAGACACTCAGCTCACCATGGCTCAAGAGCTCAGAATAAGCGCCGCTATTATTGTTACCACACCACAATCAGTAGCCACAGACGACGTCCGCAGAGCCATTCGAATGCTAAAGGAAATTAAGGCACCAATCGCTGGAGTGATTGAAAATATGAGTTACTTTAGAGCCCCTGACACAGGTCAAACATATTTTATTTTTGGCCAAGGCGGCGGCAAACAGCTGGCGCAGGACTACGCA
>JAYQON010000156.1:0-4402 GCA_038144835.1 Bdellovibrionales bacterium | reverse complement strand
GAGAACTCGCGACTTAAAAAGCTTGTTGCCAATCTTATGCTCGACAACGAGATCCTCAAGGATGTGAACAGCCGAAAGTGGTAGGCCCAAAGGCAAAGCGAGGCGGCCGCCTCAGCCCTCACCGAAATTTGGGATTTCCGGTCGGATTAATTATAAGATGAGGCAATCATTTCATGGCCGTCGTGCAATGGCCAGTGGGGTAATCAAATCCCAGTATTTAACGTTATCGAAACTACGGTGCCTGCGCCCTCGCGGGACTCGATTTTCACATCGCCACCAGTCGCCCGTACGGATGCGATGGCATGGGAAAGCCCAAGTCCGTAGCCGTTCTTTTTGCCAAAGGAAAAGCCTGGCTTTCCGATCTCGGCTAGAATTCGTTGAGGTATGCCTCGGCCTGTGTCGCTGATTCTGAGGACCAAATTTGTTCCGCTGACTTGACCTTCGACGCTCACCGTCCCTGAACTTTCGATGGATTCAACGGCATTATTGAGCAGGTTGGAAATAACTCGCGCAAAAACCCCCGGTGAAATCATGATCGTAGTGTTCGATACATTACCCTTCTCAATTTTTATTAAGGAATTCGGACCGAGGGCCGCTCTCTTCTCAAGCAAAATCTGTGCAACGATTTCGTGAGGAGCTCGGGTGAAGTGTTCATCCACTAGTGTCTTGTCGAGCAGATCCTGCGCAATTTTCTCGATCCGGCGGGCCGCACCAATTAATAAGTCGCGTGGCTCAGCCGCTATGCCCTGCACGTTTTCCAAGATTCTCAGAGCGGAAAGAGGCGAACGAATGTCATGGGCCACCTGCCGCGCCAGCGCCGCTTTGGCCTCGGCGTTGCCCAGCACCAAAAGTTCCTTATGGCGATTTTCAATCAGGCGGCGCCCCCAACGCGAAAACGGAATGGCAAAGACGAGCAAACAAGCCCACGCAAGCAGGGCCCAGCGTAGAGCCCACCAACTATTTTGGTAAAATGTCAGAGTTCCAATCGTGCCTGCGGAAGGGTCATCGGGATTTGCTGCCAATTGAATCTCAAACTTTATTGCCAGGAGTGTATCCTCCGGTCTTTGACCAGGCGGGAGCGAGAAAACAAGTGTTCCGTCTTGGGCATGAAAATGAACGGAGTCAAAATTATTTTTGACCGCGGTATTTAGGGTGAACATAGCCTGGCGCAAATCGTTGATCACCAGACTCGTCCGCGCCGAAAGCGCGAAGGATTCCGCTAATGTCTGATGGTGCATATAGTTCAGAACGAAAAACATCGAAACGGACGATACCAACGCAATAGCGTATACTGTCAGAAGGATTTTGCGCAGCCGATTTAGAGCAAGGCTCAAATCATTCATAATCCGCTCAGTTGAAAGGATGGGGTAAACGGCAAATCTTAGCGCGCGAAATTTCACATCCGAGAAAATCAAAGATTCGTTGGGTGTTTATGTGCTCGGGTTTCGGAGCCCCCAGGAATATGTCCTGCGCGCCGGTGGACACCGCCTTCGCAAAAAATAAAGGGCAGCCCTCCAATTCAGGTAAGCGGCTTGAAACTAAACCGGCTTGAACGTCTTGATCGCGCAGAGGGTTGATTTTCCTCTGAGGCAGATTATCAAAAAGTCCGGCAATCTCTGCCGCGTAATTTAAATCGAGGGCGAGATCCCCGTGATCCCGGAATGAAGGTGCGGAAATTTTCAAAAAATATTCCAGCGACTTGGCCGGCATGGCCGGAAGTTCCAACAGGTGGGCGAGCTGTCTCGTGGCCTCAAATGCGGCGGACTCGATGGATTCCCGAATGTTGCCCTTTAGGCCTGCCCCCAGCACAAAGCCGAAGGGCTTATCCGGGCGATTGCGACCATCGGCGACGAACAGCACGCCGCCGGGCTCTAGCTCAAACAGAGAAAACTGAATCCCGTGTTTTTGATACCAGCCGCTCAGCGGCTTCAATATAGAAGGCTCCAACTCAGCGGCCGGCAAATGCTGAAATGGCTCACGTGCATAGAAATGGCAGAGAATGGTATCCCGCTCGATCAATTCATTTTTTGCCGAAGTTATGGCCTGCTCTGCCGTCACATGGGCCGCGAGCCCATTGGTGGTTGAAAAGCCATATTCGCGCCAAACCGCCCGTTCGAGAGCTTCCGCCGCAGCCTTAACCAAAGCCAAATCCTCGCTGAGGGCCGAGGCAAAACCCGTGTGCGTTTGCTCCCCTATCGAGACCTGAATCCGCAGGTCCGTATAATCAGGCAGCACTTCTTCAACCCAACTCAGTTGGTCGATCTGAAGTTTCAAGCGGCTGGCGTTAGTGAGAAGCCATTGAATTAAAGGCTGCGCATTCGCCATAAATCTGTAGTCGACGACAATGTGGAGAAATTGAGGATCCAATTCTTCGTGGTCACTGCGTAATAGGGGTAAGCCGCGAATGGAAATATCGCCGCGGCCTTCAACAGGTCGAAGTGCAATTTATTAAGTCTGCGAATGCGATCCTCTTTGGCCGGCGTCTCAAGATAATCTGCAAGCCATTGATTGGCATCGAGATTGACTAAATGAAAAATTCCCATTTCAAAATTGTGACCCAGTAGCGATAAGTTTTCGGTCCAAGCCGAGTCAGTGGCTATAAAATACATATCCGCGCGTAGGTTCATCGGATATTCAAACGCGTACTTATCCAAACCCACGATTTTTATTTCCGGACTTGACCCGAGTTCCTTCGCGTAGGCTTCCACATAACTCTTATGAACCCCGAGGCCCACCGGTTCTTTCGGTGACGTTCCGGAATTTCGCAATGCTTGTATTTCCGCGGATTGCTCTTTTGACAAGGTACCGTCACTTAAGGATTGAAAAAACTGGAATGTCGGCTGAGCTCCGAGTGGGGGGAACAAGCGAGTCTTCGCGTCAGCATAAACTTGTGCGGCCCGAATTCTCTCGTTCACACTCAATTTTTTCAGAGCGTTTGCGGAAAATGCAACCAGATCGACACGGAACGGTTGCGAAGCGAAGACGGTGAATTTTGAATCCTGGCCGAGAATTCTGTTGGCCGCGGGGCCCGAATAGTACTCGGACGTCGTGACCAAATCCACCTCGCCCGCCTCCAGTAGGCCCGCGCCATCACGTAGCTGTGTCGGGACCAGCTTCACCGTTTGCGGCATCAATTTGTGATAGTGATAATGATTCGGATTGGCCTTTAAGGTCAGCGCGCCATTTTCCGCGTCGGCCTCAACGTAATAGGGGCCCGAGGTGTTACGATAATCGACGATGGTCAGCCCGTCCGGGCTGAGAGAGCCTTTGGGAATGATCCCGTAATCAGCGCTTTCAAGAGCTGAAATCAAAAACGGCACAAAATGCGGACGGATCGGGGTCAGGATCAGGTTGCCACCTTCCACTCGAATGCCGGGGCACTCGTCATGGACCGACTTCAGACTTTGATTAGGACAAAGGAGTTTACGGATATCGCCATGGCCACTACGGCCCAACAAAACCAGGCGCTTGAGTGAAATGGCCGCGTCGATCGCTCTAATCGTATGACCATCGACCGTGGAGGTCTTCCGCCCGAAAGAAAAGGTCACCTTGCCGCCATTGGCAGTAAAGGAAGAACAGGCACCGGCCACCAGCTGATTGTCGGAATTATACTCGACCAAGCGGCTGTACAAGTTGTTGGCGAGGTTATACTGGAAGACCGTGCTGATATTTGAAGTGTCGATCGTGCGGACGCTTTGGAAGAATGGATACGAAACTCTCAAAACGGACTCCTTTGGCGCTAAAAGGGGCGACAAAATCATTTTGAAAGCAAAAGGGGCCAACGACAAAGTTAAAAGAGCGGCCGTGGCCGCTTTTAACCGCAGCATCCGGTCGTAGAATTGCAGCCGCCGGCTGAATGCACTTCATTTGCCTTCAACTTTTTTACTACGCCCGCATCCTGAAGGATTTCGAGTACCGAAGAATTAATGATCACCCGGCCAGTTTTGGAATCCACTTTCAGTTTCCCAGCCTGGATCAGCTCCGCCATAACCTGAGCAGACTCGAAATCTTCAGCGTTCGGCACTGAGGCGCCGGAACTTGAAGTGCCAATGAGCGCAGCAATCAGTGCGAAAATTCGAAGGGATTTGTTATCCATTTACAACTCCTACCCAGGGTCAACGCAGCGGTCGTTGCAAACCCCAGGCCCGTTTAAACAAATAGAGTGGACCTAGATCGAGTAAACATTTGAAAAATGTCACAAACTTTTATAGTTGTGAATTTTTTTCGAAGTTCGCAGGTCAGCGTGTTGAACCGTAGAACCGTAGAACCGTAGAACCGTAGAGCCGAACCGGTTCGAAGCTGGAGACAATCCGTTCGAGGATAAGAAGAAGGATGAGGGGTTTTTGGCCGGCCGTCGTCTATGACTTGCACCGTTGGTCCCTCGAGCCCATCCTCAGCCGTT
>JAYQON010000155.1:0-4538 GCA_038144835.1 Bdellovibrionales bacterium | reverse complement strand
CTCGTTAATTACCCTATGTGAAAATGTGCTAGCTCAGTCGCCGCTGACTGCGGGGATAGTGGCTACCGAACGCGATTGTTTAGTTTTGAGACAAGAGGCTTCATATAAATCTGGTCGTATCACTTGTATCAGACCTGGGACACCACTTAAGTTCAAACCTGGCAATGGTAAGTACCTATGGGTTCAAACGCCCAGTGGTCAGCAGGGTTATGTTTTTCACAAATACCTCAAACAGGCGAATTCAACTAAGCCTATAAACTCAACCAATCATAGCGCGAGTTTTCAAGGTGGTGGGCTGTCTCGGAAAGATTGCCGTACGAATGTATCTTCGACGGTGTATTTTATGCCTGTTGAGGGTAATGTTCCCAGTCAGCGCCTCAAAAAAAACACCAATAACTTTCGACATCATGTAAAGCTACAGGGTTCGGGAGTTTTGGCCGACGGCAATCGGATTGATTATCGCGGTAAAATCACTAGACCTCCTAAAAACTGCACCACGACGGTTACATCAGCGGCTCAAGTTTGTTTGCTTGCGTATTTTTCAATTGCAGCAGACTTGAAAAAGGGCTTTCGCTTGGGGGATATCGTTTATATTCCATCAATGAAGGGTAAAAAGATTCGTTTGCCAGACTCGGGAAAAGTGATCGAACACCCAGGGCTCTTTATTGTGCATGATGTTGGAGGAGCAATAAAGGGACAGCACCGCATGGATTTTTTCACAGGAAAAGATAATCCTTTAACTGCAGAAAACCAGTTTCACAAACTAGGTCTTGCGGACAAGTATCGCTGCGATCGTTCCTATTCTCGTATATCAAAAAAGGATCCGCGCTACGCGGCGGCTTATAGGCTGATTTATAGTTTGACGGATTCTACAAAAACTAAGTTTAACACCCCTGCACCAGCCGACGCATCCCAGGCTGTCGCGTCAAAGTGAGGTAAAAAAATGAAGTGGAAAAAATTTATTTTAAGCCTGGTGATCCCATTGGCATTGGCAGGTTCATTGGCGCAAGCCTATGAGCCAGGTGACATCTTGTTATTTGATACGGGTGAATACCAAATTATTGCTAAAAATAAAGCCATGGATAATTACTTTAAAAACGTTGCTCGGCTTTTCATCATCATGAAGGTGCGTAACGAATATTTCACTGAAGAAACTGTCACTCCTGAAATTCTTGCGAATTTGATTCAGGATGAAAATCGATGGGACCGTGTAGTTGAGCAACTTGATAAATTGTGTGCGAAGCCACCAGCTTTTTTTCGTAACTCCTGCGCGGATTTGGCGCAAGAGCGATTGGATGTATTTTCGTCCAACCGCGGAAGAGGCCGTCAGAATTGATAGATAGCGTGCCATTTTCTAACGAGGCATACAGACTTTGCTCTGAATTTCTTTTGGATTTGTAGTCAGTAAATCGTGTTGACGCTCAATTAGCTTTTCTTCAAGTGCAAAAGCAATTTCAGGATTTGTTTCAATCAAATTGATTCTTTCTTGAGGGTCATTTTGCAAATCGTAAAGTTCGTCTTTTGCTGAGTCTAAATTTTTAATTAGCTTCCATCGATTTGTGCGAATGGTTTGGATAGTGTTGGAACAGTTTCGTGCTAATAAAAATTCAGCGGCTTCAGCATTGACTTTGGTTGTAAAATTATCGGCGCGTAAATCCCCCGAGAGTAATTCTTTGACCCAACCTGCAACAATACGGTGATTGACTTGTCCATTGATTGTTTGTCCTTCTTTTTGGGCTGGAAACTTGACGACCAGTGGATAGCGAAGCATATCGTCGTACACGTTGACTGAATGTCCCAAAATTCCGTGCTCCATGTGTGCTTCTCCATGATCGCCAGTAAAAATGATGATTGTATTACGTCTCAGATCTTCATCATCAAACAGATTTAAAACTTGTATAGCCATGTCGTCGAAGATGGACATCTTAAGATCATACAATTCGCCCACTAATTGCAGATCAGCCTGAAAATTTTTGGATTTGCTCCAGCGTGAATTACGGATGGGGTCAGAAACAACTCCCGCAGTGGACAAAATATCTCCTTGTAATTTGAACTTCTTTTTTAAGAAGGTGAAGTCGTTTAGCAAAACAGAAATGAGAGGCAGCTGATCCTCGTAGCGCTCTGGGTGCCGGCGGTATTGTTCTAACAATTTCCGGCTTTGTGGTGTTAGCCGATCCCAATCTTTCTCGGTCAAGTTATGAGAGTCCAAGTACGGATAGTGCATATATTTTAAGTGCACAAATGCATAAAATGGCCGTTGATTGGGCTTCGTCAGCATGCTGCGGAGTTCGTCAAAAGATTCTTGGAAATGTAGAATTGAATCTTCACCCCAGTACCAAGCCTCGGAGTCTTCAGTTCGGGCTGCTGGAGGAATTACGAATTGGTAACCGCGCCGATTGGCTCGACGAAATCTCCGGTACCCTAGTTTGGCTAAGAAGTCTCTATTGATGATCGCACTGGCTTCATAGTTAAAATTTTGCCAGGGCCTTTCGGCGATGGCTTCGGTAAATTTAAATCCGTTTTTCGCCCATTCATCAATCTTAGGAGAAAGCTTTGATTTTGGGTTGAATGTTCCGATTCGGTCTTGGCGCAGTGAACATGCACTCACCACAAGTACGTTGTATCTGGGCGAGGGGTGATTTAACAAGCCAGCGATATTCAAGCTCTTTGACCACCAAAAGGCTAAAATTACAAAAGTGATTGCCGATACAATTGCTAGTCCCCAAGGAGTTTTTGCGAAATTTTTTGTTTTTATTTTCATAAGTGGGGTGCCTGCTTGTTCAGAGTTTTAATCTCATTGGCTCCCTTAAAGGACAAGTTGGCTGCATAAGCAAAAAATAGTTATTGCGTACTATTAATTTTTCTCACGTAAAAGATTGTATGCACAATTAGTTATGGCGTTCAAACAGTTAAGTGAGCAGATCCAAATATTGGCGATCCACTCTTGCAGTCCTGAAATTTGGTCTACCCCCCTGATATTATTGGATTTCCATTCCAGATAAAAGAAGATATTTTTGCGATTTCAGCACTCAGAGCGATGCCGGTGGTGATGCACAGAATACCAGTCGGATAACCTGGGCCAGGCTACTCAAGCGCGTCTTCAACATCGATGTTGAGACCTGTCCAAAATGCGTCGCCAACGTAAAAGCGCATTAAACGCAAATCTTTCGATAGGCTCAGGTGCCATGCAACGGATTAACTGCAGTCAATCTGATGATCTCCTGGGTTTTCCGAGGCCGCCAATGCAGAATCAAGTTTCAACAATATTAAGGGTGCCACGGGGATGCTTAACTAGGCCAACTAGGGAGCCTATTTTTCGCCGAATTGAAGAGGGCTTTAGAGACTTGAGTAAATTCAATAATCTTTCATCATAGATTGATATTTGGGATTGGTCCTAAGCTTGGCCAGCTGTTGGTCGGCGAGGGTCAACTTTCGATATTTGGCTCGCATCTCCGCCGAGGCCTTCGCCGTGTCCAGTGCGAGTTTGAGTTTCTGAAGGGCCCAATCTATCTTTCCCATCTCATGGTAGGCGCATGCCATATTGTAATGATTGTGAGCTACTAAGCTTGTGTCGAGCTGCTTGGTCGCTAGGGCCTTTTGCATCCAGGTAATAGATTCTTTGAAATTGCTCTGAAAAAAATAAGTGTCGGCCAGGTTGGAGTAGAGTATGGCAAGGCCCACTCCCTTTAATTCGGGATTTTTTTTGTTCGCCTCCAGTGCCTTTAGATAAAAAATCTGAGCCTGCACATAGTCATTTGCGTCGTACAAGCCTGCGCCCCTGAGCATTAAGGCCATCAGTCGAATGGTACCATCTTTGGCATAGGCCTCCGGTGGTGGCGGCACTTGGCCAAAACCAGATGACGAAGTTACTAAGGTCATAAGTAAAAAAAGCGCATTTTTCATGGCTCTATTATCAGTAGATATTTGTGGCATGTAAGGTATCACCCATTTCAATTCCCTCCTGAAATAGGTCAATCGACTCTTATCGCCTCGATCAGTCAAAACTGAGTTTGTCACGATGCTGACGGATGTGAAAAAGAGACGGCTCTTAGAAGTGGCTCTTGGCAAAAATACAAAAAGCCTTATGGAACAGTTAGCTCATATACCTGGCCGCGACAAAGTGAAGATCGTAGCTGATAAGTTCCACGTGTTGCGACTTCCAAGTCCAATGATAATGAAAGTCGGAAGACAAATCCATGGCCATAGACAATAGCTAAGAGCGAGACGAAAACTATTCTACAATCGAGGAAATATGCAGAGCAAAGGAAAAGCATTATCTAGATAAATTTATTGCCCAACTAAAAGAATCGAAGGTTGAAGACCTCAAGCGTCTCGGAAGGACGTTAAAGAAGTGGGCGGAGCAGGTGCTTTTGAACTTCAGGTAGCGCTACACAAATGCAATTACTGAATGCTTGAATAATCGAGGAAAACTAGTTCAGAAGAGGGGTTACGGATTTAAGAGCTTCAAAAACTACCGACTGAGAGTGCTAAGTGCTCGTCTTTTCTAGTGTACGCTTCGTGCCAAACAGTTAAGTGAG
>JAYQON010000154.1:0-4593 GCA_038144835.1 Bdellovibrionales bacterium | reverse complement strand
TGTTTGGAGCGTGTCAGACGGTCAATTGGACGACACTGAAACTCCGGCACATCGAATTTTGGAAGATGAAAATTAACTATAAAAAACGCTCGAGGGCTAAGAAAAAGGACAAGGAGAGAAGAAATGCATCAACAACAAAACGCAAGAGTGGAGGAAATACGTTTTGACGATGATATCGTTAAAATGTTCATCATCGCGACGCTCGTATTTGGTGGCGTAGCCTTTTTGGCGGGACTCATCGCCGCTCTGCAAATGGTCTTATGGCCGCTCAATAATATCGAGTGGTTGGCTTTTGGAAGATTAAGACCTTTACACACAAATGCAGCCATTTTCGCTTTTGCAGGCAATGCGATCTTTGCCGGCATTTACCACTCAAGCCAACGCTTGTTGAAAACGCGAATGTTCTCTGACCTACTTAGCCGATTGCATTTTTGGGGGTGGCAGCTCATCATCCTCGCCGCCGCGATTTCACTGCCTCTGGGCTATTCTCACGGCAAGGAATACGCGGAACTGGAATGGCCGATTGATTTAGCCATTACCGTGATATGGGTTATTTTTGCAGTGAACTTCTTCGGGACTCTTTTCCGTCGTCGTGAACGGCATATGTACGTAGCCTTATGGTTCTACATAGCTACAATCGTGACCGTAGCCGTCTTGCACATCATAAACTCCATTGAGATCCCCGTTGCAGCCATGAAAAGCTATCCGATCTACTCGGGAATCCAAGATGCCTTGGTGCAGTGGTGGTATGGTCACAATGCCGTGGCCTTTTTCCTCACGACTCCATTTTTGGGCTTGATGTATTACTATATGCCCAAAGCAGCCAACCGTCCGGTCTACTCTTATCGCCTCTCAATCATACACTTTTGGGCCCTGGTCTTTATTTATATTTGGGCGGGTCCTCACCACCTTCTCTACACCTCTTTGCCCGAATGGGCACAGACACTGGGCATGATCTTCTCTCTTATGCTTTGGGCGCCAAGCTGGGGTGGAATGATCAATGGTCTACTCACGCTAAGAGGTGCATGGCATCTTCTGCGCACAGATCCGATCATTAAATTCTTTGTCGCCGCCGTCACTTTTTACGGTATGTCGACTTTCGAAGGACCCTTGCTCTCAATCAAATCTGTCAGCGCTCTTGCTCATTACACCGACTGGATTATTGGTCATGTGCATAGTGGCGCTCTGGGATGGAACGGACTTTTGACATTTGGCATGCTTTATTACCTTGTGCCCAGACTTTGGAAAACCGAGCTGCACTCAATACGCCTAGCGACCGCCCATTTCTGGGTCGCTACTATCGGCATCCTCGGATACTACGTCTCGATGGTAACCGCCGGTATCACTCAAGGCATGATGTGGCGGGCGATTGGGGCTGATGGCCGCTTGGTTTATCCCGATTTTGTTGAAACCACCATTCGCATTGTTCCCCTGTACTGGGTTCGGGCCATCTCAGGAACGCTCTTCCTTATTGGCTTTTTTATCATGTGCTACAATTTGTACCGCACCATCAAAGGCGCACCAGCCAAAGCTCCTGAAACAGTGAAGGTGGTTAACACACGCTTCAATGTTGAAGCTGGATTGGGCCATCGTCGCTTAGAAGGTGCAACAACCGTTTTTACCATTTTGGTTTTGGTGTCTATTCTTGTCGGTTCGGTGATTGAAATTTACCCAACTTTATCTCTGCATAAATATGTACCAGCGGAAACTAAAACTGAACCCTTCACCCCTTTAGAACTCGCAGGACGTGACATTTATGTTCGCGAAGGCTGTTACGTTTGCCATTCACAACAAATTCGACCGCTAGCCGCCGAAGTTTTACGTTACGGGCCAGCCAGCTCAGTTGCGGAGTCTATGTATGATCGACCCTTTCAATGGGGCTCAAAACGTACAGGTCCCGACCTGGCCAGGGTCGGCAAAAAATATCCTGATCTCTGGCATTATCGCCACATGATTGACCCCAGGGCCGTAACGGCCAAATCACTGATGCCCGCGTATCGTTGGTTGGAAACTAAAAAAATAGACTTTATCTCTTTACGCAAAAAGGTTTCAGTGATGAAGCGTCTTGGTGTTCCTTACACTGACCAAGAAGCTGGAGAAGCGGATCTTATCGCCGCCCAACAGGCTGAAGCAATTGCCCAAGGTCTACAAGCCGAAGGTGCTCCAGCGGGGCTAAAAGACAAAGAGATTGTGGCCATGATTGCTTATCTGCAAGCGCTTGGACAAAAAGATAAGTCCAATAAACCTTCCAACTTGTCTTCCAAGGAGTGAACCATGTTATCTAAAGGACTTCAGACTTTCTTCACTCACGTTCCTGCCACTCTAACGGGAATGTTCATCTTTCTAAGCGTATTCGTTACCATTTGTTGTTTCGTGATGTGGCGACGAGGTGCCACTAGCTATTACGCCGAAATGGCGAAAATTCCATTTATGCTCGAAGAACAGGAGAACCAAAATGGGAAATGAAACCGATCAACTCAAGGATCACGCCTATGACGGGATTCAAGAATATGACAACCCACTTCCCGCCTGGTGGTTAGCAACATTTTTTATTACGATTATTTTTAGCTTCCTCTATTGGATTCACTACGAATTCAGTGGAGGTCAAACCCAGTACCAAGAACTCAAGTCTGATCTAGCGCATTATGAGTCACTCAAAAAGAGTGCGCCTGCACCTCAAGAGAGCGAGGAGGATTTGGTCAAGTTGGTGGCGTCAAATGAAGTGATTAAAGAGGGCGAAGGCATCTACACCTCTCGCTGTGCTGCCTGCCATGGTCCTCAATTACAAGGATCTATTGGTCCCAACCTTGTCGACGATTACTGGATTCACGGAACCGGAAGGTTCACAGATATTATGAGTGTCGTTGTCAAAGGAGTTTTAGATAAAGGCATGCCGAATTGGGAAAGCCTATTGAATCCAAAAGAAATCAAGGCGGTCACAGCCTTTATACTTAAACACCAAGGTTCAAGTCCGCCCAACCCTAAAGCCCCGCAAGGAGAAAAAGTTGCTGGACAAAGAACGTCTCAGTAGTCTGGATGAGTTTGGCTCCCGCCAGTACATTTACCCGGCGGAGGTCAAAGGGCATTTCCGTCTATGGCGAAGCCGAGTCTACGCCGTTTTATTGGTTATTTTTCTAGGTCTACCGTGGATCAGAATTAACGGCCTGCAAGCTGTGTTGATTGATATTCCCAATCGGCGTTTTGAAATCTTCGGAATGCTTTTTTTAGCTCACGACACACCTCTTCTATTTTTTCTTCTGGCAATCGCCGTATTGGGAATCGCTTTAGCAACGGCGGTATTTGGTCGCGTGTGGTGCGGCTGGGCCTGTCCACAAACAGTTTTTATAGATGCAATTTATCGACGAATTGAAATTTGGATTGAGGGTGACTATATTGCTCGGCGCAAACTTAGCCAAGAGCCAATGGGTGTGCGCAAGTTTTCGCTTTACGCACTCAAATGGACGGCCTTTCTGATTGTGAGTTCCCTATTCGCGCACAGCTTTATCGCTTACTTCACCGGCAGTGACCAACTCATGGATATGATCCAAAAGCCGCCGGGCGAAAATTGGTCGTATTTTTTAGTGGTTTCATTCGTAACTGCACTTTTGATGTTCGACTTCGGGTGGTTTAGAGAGCAATTTTGCATCATCATGTGTCCCTACGGGCGCTTTCAAAGTGTGCTCATGGATTCACGGAGTTTGGTGATTGGGTACGATAGTCAGCGCGGCGAACCCCGCAAATCGACCCAAGTGGCAAAAGAGCTTTGGGGTGATTGCGTTTCGTGTAACCGCTGCGTGCAAGTTTGCCCCACTGGCATCGACATTCGCGATGGACTGCAACTCGAATGCATTGCCTGTACTGCTTGTATTGATGCTTGCGACGAAATAATGACCAAAGTTAAAAAGCCTACCGGATTAATTGGATATCAGGGCGCTAAAGGATTCAAAAAGAACCTCACTCGTCCGCGCGTTCTGGCCTACAGCGCCTTAATGCTGTTTCTCATGGCTATATTCTTGTACAATCTGATTACAAGAGCTCCTTATGTGGTCACCATACTGCGCGCGAAAGACACTCCCTACCAGTTGTTGCCCGAGGATAAAATTTTAAACCACTTCAAAGCTCACCTTTTTAATCAATCCCATCATCCGGTTGAATTCACGATCGAACTGAGCGAGGAGCAGAAAAACCAAGGCTTGGTTTTGACTCAGTTACAAAGCACGAACACAGTCAAAACAGGCGAGACCAAAGAAGTGCACTTCTTCATCACCTTTCCTAAAAACATACTCAATTTCAAAGGTGAAACCACATTGAAAGTGGAAGTCCAAGAGCGCACATCTGGTTCATCGCAGATTTTGAAAGTGAACGGAGTAGGACCCTACTCCGCAGGCTCCTGATCCTCAGTCACAAAACCATATTCACGTTCTTTTCGATAAAGCGTGCGCCGATTGATACCCAAGATCTGCGCCGCTTTTTCTTTTTTACTCCCAGTCTTCTCGAGAACCAAGGCGATATAGCGCTTTTCAAGATCCTCTATGGAAGGCAAATCAGACGTCGCCTGACCAAAAAAAGTCTCAAAATTGCGCTCTTCTCCCG
>JAYQON010000153.1:0-4627 GCA_038144835.1 Bdellovibrionales bacterium | reverse complement strand
GCTGTAGCACGTGCCATGGGCGCTGGATGGGTTATGATTTTTTTAGATGTTGTATGGCCGCAAGCAGCGCCACAGATTTTACGTGCGTGCGGAGTGGCAGCGCTTTGGGCTGCCGGAGATTTTGCTTTGTCAGGCATTTTACTTTCTGAAAGGCAGACCTTGCCTTTAATTATGGAAGATCTTCTTGGCAGTTACCAAATTGGCGCAGCCCAGATGATTCTTCTTCCTCTCGCGGTGGTGGGATTGCTTGTTTATGCGTTTTTTCGAGGAGCCTCTCGCTATGTCGCTCGTTGAAAACTTGTTGCGTGAATATGATGGCTTCAAACTCAATATCCCGCGTTGGGAAATCCCTGATCAGGGAGTGACGGCCTTGTGGGGGCCATCGGGTTCGGGCAAAACTTCAGTGTTTCGGCTGCTGATCGGATTGGAGCCCTGTCCAGGATTAAAATGGACACATCAAGGTGTTGACCTTGCCCGTTTGCCAGTGCCCGAACGTCATTTAGGAGTCGTGTTTCAAACGCTTGAGTTGTTTCCGCACATGACAGCCGAACAAAATATTTTATTTGCGGCTCGCGCACGAAAGATGGATGTAAAACAGGCACGAGCGCGGTTAAAAGAGTTGTCCGAAGAATTGCGCATGCAGAGCTATCTTCAGCGCAAAGCCGCCGTTCTTTCTGGTGGAGAAGCTCAACGGGTAGCTTTGGCTCGCGCTGTGATTACTCAGCCGCGCTTTTTATTTTTGGATGAGCCCTTTTCTAGTTTGGATCAAGAGTTGCGCGGCGAAGCTCGTTCCTTAGTCAAACAATTAATTGCTAAAATGGGTATACCCACTCTTTTGGTCACGCATGACGTGGAGGACTTATCTGTGCTGGCGGAAACGATTGTCAAAATTAAAGACGGTCAGTTGGTTTAAATTTTCTGTTTGGCATTCCACACTTTGAGATGATCTGCGGCTAAGCAGATCATCAATGTCAGAACATATTGCGATGACAGCCTATGCTGATATGGGCGTGGTCGTGATGGCCTTTTGTGATATCACGACCGTTATGCCACAAAAGAGCTAAGCCATTTTTGATGCGAAAACCGCGACCATTCGAAGGACCAAACATACAATTCAACACTTCGGCGAACCGACCCGTGTCTCGTCCACTCTTGATAGCCTTGTATGTTTTTCCGTCGTCACACTCGATTCCAAACAGATCAATCGCACGAGCGACGGCATGGCACATTCGAGCGCCATGAACTTGGTAACCTGCGGCTGGTCGACAACCTGGTGCGCACTCGTTGAAGCGCTTCAAGAAGGGTTTCCATATAGCTGAGCGTTGTTGATGATTCTGTGGCTTAGCATTGGGATCGAGCATTCCAGGTAAAAGCCCGTCGATCATTTTTGGCTTTTCTGGAATCAGCGAAATTTCCCTTGGCATGGGAGTGTAATTTTTAGCCCAAGGGGTTTGCTTTGTAGTCGCGGGAGGCGTGAGCTTTACGAATGGCGGTAGCCTTTTGGGCAATTTTATAAGAGCGGGTGCTGTGGGTTGGATTGGCTCTTCGCTTTCAATCTTGGCTTCAGGTTCAAAGGTTTCAAGAGCCCCGCTCATAATGGCTTTAGCCATTTTGAAGTGACCCTCAGGAGAAGGGTGAAAACAGTCGTGCGCAACATCCCCTCCGGTCACATCCATTTCTGTGAGCGCGCGGTTGAAATAAAATTTCAGTTGAAACTTGGCTTGAGGCCAAAGTGCGTTAGCCTGCGCTACCGCCTCAGCCTGAGCATCGACAATGGCTCTATGTAGGTCGCGAATATGACTAATTTTAGCCTTGTCATCGGGGTGCGTGCGCAGCACCCAAGAACACATCTTATTTAATCGGTCTACAAACGCCACGCTTTCGGTGCGAAAATCACGACAAGTGATCTCGCGAGTCGAAGACCATGGCCACCCGTTATGATAAGGCACTTTGCGCTCAAGAACGCTGGGTGAATCGATAAGAGCTGCGATATTGGCGGGCCCAGCCACCATCACGTGAGTTCCGTCGGCGGCTCGGGGGTGATGGGTTAAACGCTCAAGCTGCGTCAACACCATCTTCCGGTAGGACTCTTTTTTGCTGGCGTAAGTTTCTTTGAAGTTTTTTAAATTGCACAAATCGTTGCCGTTAAAAGACAGAATCATCATTTCGGGCAAATGACCAAGTGGGAGAGCGGCCCGATCAATCTGAGTGCCGAGGTTCTCAATGCGAGACTTCATTTCTGCGGCCATAAATATATTTTGAGAAGGTAATCCCGAGTGTCTACCTACCCAATAAGCAAACGAGCACTCCTCGCAGTCGACCCAAGTGTGGGCACGGTCTCTCAGTTTGTCTCCACTCAGAATGCGCGTGAGTGGTTGATAGTCACCGCCCTTAGCATGCGGCGGAGGCAGTGTCCTTTGACTGGAAGAAACATGAAAGGCAAGAAAATCAAAGGCACCCTGGCCGACCAAATTCCAAACTTCTGGCGTCAGGCGAAGGTCCGCGTTTGATCCAGAAGCTAGGCTATCTCCCAAGATCGCAAGCGTTGGTTTTGTCGAGTCGGGAAGTTGCAATGCCGACAAACGGCCTTGTGAGAAAAGTCGACCCATCCGGTGGATATTGTACAGTTCGGGATGATCCTGACGGGCCTGATTGGCGATTGTCTGAGCGGCTTCGGCGAGACAGCTTTCAGTACGCTCTCGCCAACCCAGATTCGCCGATGAAGGTGTCT
Organism: Bdellovibrionales bacterium; assembly: GCA_038144835.1. GTDB lineage: Bacteria > Bdellovibrionota > Bdellovibrionia > Bdellovibrionales > UBA1609 > JALHOQ01. Next base: position 1,896 of record JAYQON010000153.1, on the reverse strand, counting down.
GTCGCTTCAAACACGTGTTTGATTGTTGCAAATACTCAGGAACATATTTTTCAGCCATATAAGCCGACAAAAATGGGACGCGTTCACTCAAAAAAGAAGCCTGCCTTTTGCTGTCAGCGGCTTGCTGGGCCAGAGCCGGTGGGCTTAGAGTCGCAAACAATAAAATCAAAGTTAAAGATCTCGAAACATGAGAGACAAAAGAAAAATGTGGCATGTGCCCGTTTTGCAACAGGGCATAATTTGATGCAACAAATCAGGAAAAGAAAACGGATAAGCGTGGATAAAGTTTATGGCGATGCCAAAATGGAGCCGGTGGGCCAAATTTTTCGACGTTTTTCGAGCGCAATAAAGCTGCGTTCTGCAGCGATCTGGGCGCATTTCTGAAGCTGGTCCAAAGTCATTCCTAGCATTTCATGAGCGATGCGGTATTCCCGATTGAGATTAGTATTAAAAATGCCCGGATCGTCAGTATTGATGGTCGTCAAAAGGCCTCGTTCAAAAAATCGGCGTAGCGGATGCGTAGTCAAGTCTGCGATTGCATTGGTTAACATATTACTGGTCGGACAGAGCTCGAGTACGATCTGGCGGTCGTGCACGGCCTGCATCACTTTTTCATCTCGGTAAATCTGCACCCCATGACCAATACGTTGTGCACCCAAGATGTCGATGGCGTCCATCACCCAGCTTGGTGATTGAGGGTGAGGAGCCTCTCCGCTGTGCACGGTAATGCCAAGACCGGCCTTTTTAGCTTTGTGAAATAAGGGAGCAAAGGGTTTTGAGTCGAAACCCTCTTCGTTGTCCGCGAGGTCAAGCCCGACAAAGGTATCTCTGTTGGCGATTGCGAAATCAGTTACTCTTTCGGCGACGTCTAAGGGCAAAATGCGCTGGATAATACAAATAAGACCTACGGCCATGGGGTAGGTGGATTCCGCTCTTTGCACCCCTTTGACAATAGCCTGATGGATTTGTTCAAAAGTCATTGCGTGCCCTTGTTGAACAAAAGTGGGGGCATAACGAAGCTCTAAAATCCGGATGTTTTCATTTTTGTAAGCGTCTTCGCAAGCCTCAAAAGATATTCGTTCCAGGATTTCAGGCGAAGCGAGGAGTTTCTGGGTGTCTAAAAACTTGTTCAGGACTGTTCCCAGATCTTGCATGGGCTCAAGAATCAAAAACCGCTCCTGAAAATCCCGCTGTGATTTGAGGTTAATTCCAAAATGAGGTGCTAACTCCCAAATGGTTTCGGGGCGCAAACACAATTCCAGATGACGGTGCAACTCGGCTTTTACGATATTTTCAATACGACTCATCTCTTCACCATAGAGCGTTCGACATTATGCGCTCAAGGGGATTCTATTGACGCAAAGTCGAAACCGCCGATAAAAACGGGTTTATGAATCAAATTTTAGCACCCCTAAAAAAGTCCTCGTTGCTGGCTACTACTCCTGAACATGATCCGCTTTATGCTTGCGCCGTTCAACTTGGATCGGGCGAAGATTTGAATTTGGCTGATCCTAAAGCCACGCGCGCGATGATTGCTCTGATGGACATGAATGCTGTCATGGGTGGAGCCGCCAGCCATTGGGGTGGACCCTCTGCATTTGCTGAATTGATGGCTGCAGTGCATGGATTGATGTTTTACGAAGCTCGCAAAGCCAAGGTCCCATGGCATGAGTTGTTTTCATTTGTAAACGATGGTGGTCACTGTGAAAATGGCCTGTATGCTCTCAAAGCGAATTATCGTTATGATGGCATGACTATCGATGAGCTAAAAAAATTTCGCTCACTGGATAGTCGTTTAACTGGTCACGGTGAATCGCATCTGTTTCCCGCAGGAGTTTTGTTGAGTAATGGTCCCTTGGGGTCGGCGTTCCCGCAGGCTCAAGGCTTGGCTTACGC
>JAYQON010000152.1:0-4652 GCA_038144835.1 Bdellovibrionales bacterium | reverse complement strand
GGTTCTTCACACTTCCCCGTATAAAGCAGAGCGTTATCAAAATTAAGCACAGCTAAGGTTTTTCGGTACGATTTGTTTACCACAACGAATCACACAAAAGGACACCTAGCTGTGCCGGAGTTTAATTTAGCCGACGAGATTCTTCCAAAGGAACTGAAATTTATTGAGTCTAAGTCTTTTAGGCGGGGCTATCTTTGGGAAGTCGTAAAAGTTCGTAGGGAGTTTGAAATTTGCCCGAGGTGCACGGAAAAGTCTTCGGTTCGCTGCGGTAAGGTTTTTGTGGTTGTACGCGAGGCTCCGCTTCGGAAAAAGCCTTTGTGGCTAAGAATTCAAAAACATCGATACTATTGCAAGCGCTGCCGAAAGCCATTCACAGAAAATGTGGAGGGAATTTGGCCAGGAAGACGCACAACTTCTCACTTTCGGAAGGTAGTCGCAGTGGACTGCGAAAACTACACGAATTTGAGTCTTGTGCGCGAACATCACGGTTGCTCCAGTGGATTTTTGTACAAGGTCCACTTTGAAGCATTGAACACGAAACTTAGAGAAAGAATCAATACCCCATGGCCCGAGGTGCTGGGCATGGATGAGCACTTTTTCACTCGCAGAAATGGTTATGCCGAGTTCGCAACGGTGTTTTGTGATCTAAAAAAACGTAGGCTCTTTGAAATGTGCAAAGGCAAGGATACTAAATCGATCCTTCAGTTAATTGGGCGCTATCCAGGCCGAGAAAACGTAAAGATCGTGGTGATAGATCTCTCCAACGGGTACCGAGGTATTGTTCGTAAAATGTTCCCCAACGCAAAAATTGTAGCCGACAAGTTCCATGCTTTAAGACTTCTGTCACCGGCACTGATGAAGCTAAGAAAGCAAATCAATGGCAACAGACTTGAGCTGGAACAGAGGCGATTGCTTTTGCGCAATCGAGAAGACTTGAAGTACCGAGATAAGGTTGAGCTCGACAAATTTCTGGAAAAGCATCCCAACCTGGAGGAGCTATACTTTTTTAAGGAACGACTGCGGATGTTTTATAAAAGCCGCAATCACGTACAAGCTCGGCGACATCTCGGACTATTCATTGCAGACCTGGATCAATCACTTCAAGAAGCTGCCAAAACCCTCGGTCGGACCCTAAATCGGTGGAAAGAAGAGCTGATCGCCTATTTTGGAAATCGATGGACAAACGGGTTCACCGAAGCTACCAACGGTAGCGCAAAAGCCTTACAGCGTAGGGCGAGAGGCTTTAAGAATTTTGAAAACTATCGATCGAAAACGCTAAATGCGTGTTTTTTCTAGGTTGCGCTGAGTGATAAACGATTAAGTGAGAAGAGCCAAAACCTTTTGCGAGGCTCGAGTCTTGGAAGGAAAATCAGAATTGGCGGAGAGGGTGAGATTCGAACTCACGAGGGCCTTACGACCCTGCCGGTTTTCAAGACCGGTGCATTCGACCACTCTGCCACCTCTCCGCGAAGGCCGATTTCCGAATTTATATTTTAAAACCTGATGCTGGGCAATGAAGCATATCAACGAGCGGCGTCAGGAATTCTCTCGCTAACCTAATTACCCAGCGGGGGAGTCAGTCGTGTGATTCCACCCATATAAGGGTGCAAAACCTTGGGTAATTCAACACTTCCATCTTCGTTCTGACAGTTCTCTAAGATGGCAATCAGAGTGCGCCCAATAGCCAGCCCTGAACCATTGAGCGTGTGAACAAACTGTGGTTTGGCTTTGGCCTCGGAACCCTTAAAGCGGATGCCTGCCCGGCGAGCCTGAAAATCCTCGAAGTTTGAGCATGAACTGATCTCGCGGTATGCATTTTGACCGGGCAACCATACCTCCAAATCATGGCATTTGGCTGCACCAAAACCAATATCACGGCTACACAAACTCATTACCCTATAGGGCAGATCAAGCAATTGAAGCACCTTTTCGGCATGACCGGTAAGAGCTTCATGCATTTCATAAGACCTCTCTGGATGGCAAAAAATAACCAGTTCTACCTTATTGAACTGGTGCTGACGTATTAACCCACGAGTGTCCTTTCCATAACTTCCTGCCTCTGATCGGAAGCATGGGGAGTAGGCTACGAATTTTGCAGGCAACTGCGACTCTTTAAGAATCTCGTTAGCATAAAAATTGGTGACCGGTACTTCGGCCGTGGGGATTAAATGGTAGTCTGTGCCGGCGAGATGAAAAACATCCTCCTGAAACTTAGGAAACTGGCCCGTGCCAACAAAACTCTGCGAATTGACAATAAAAGGCGGGATCATCTCTTCGTAACGGTGCTCAGAGCCATGCAAATCCATCATGAACTGAATGAGTGCTCGCTCAAGTCGAGCCGCACCACCTCGCAAAAATGCAAAACGTGCACCCGCGACTTTGCCGGCTCGCTCAAAATCCAAAATGCCTAGATGTTCCCCAATCTCAAAGTGCTCCTTAGGCTTAAATGAAAATGTCCGCTTGATTCCCTGGGCACGCAAAACTTTGTTGTCTTCAGCAGAAACTCCAACCGGTACAGAGGAGTGGAGCTTGTTGGGTAAACGCATGAGCACTTCATTCAGCTCTTGCTCGGCAAGTTGGACTTTCTGATCCAGTTCTTTGACCTGGTCTGCAATCCCTTTCATCTGCATGAGAAGATCGCTGACATCTTCTTTATTGCGCTTCTTCTTGGCAATATCTTCTCCCACACGATTCTGTTCTGCGCGCAAACCCTCTTGTTGAGTGATAATCTGACGGCGAGATTGGTTCATTTGCAGAATACGATCCACCCATGTTGGATCATCACCACGATTTTTTAATGAAGTTCTGTATTGCTCGGCAAATTCGGGGGTTTCCAGCGCCCGTACGTCAATCATCTCAATCTCCTCGCCCCTATCCTGGGGCGATCAAAATGTACATACGAAGCAGCAAACCAATCAAGACACAAATGAGGTTGAAAATGAGAACATGCACCCAATTCCAATTTTTTATAATTTTAAGTAATGTCCCGGTGGTCACCACAATGACTAACGTGAAGGAGAACCAACCATAATCAATGACCTGATCGCCGATTAAAGCCAGAGTTAGGCCTAAAATCGCTCCCGTCAGTGCTTTAAAAAAAAGCAACCCCAAAGCATTTGAAGATGTTTTAACACGGTCTTGAATGTTTGTGATGAAACCCGACATGCTCCTATTCTAAGGTGTTTGACCTCGCTGTAAAGCGGAAATTCGAGCTTCAATCTGAGCTTTATCTGGAGCATCGGGATTAAGAACAAAATACTGATTGTAAGACTCTATTGCTTGGTTCACGTCACCCTTCAACTCAAAAATCGCGCCCTGTTCGCGGTAAATTTCAGCCAACCCGGACTCTTTGCTGACGGCTACGGCCAACATAGCTATAGCCGCATCCAAATTGCCAGACTTACGCCAACACGTTGCCATTTTTACGTAAATATTCGCTTGCTGAGGACGTAGCTTGACAGCTTTTTGATATTCAGTGGCACAGTTCGCATACTGCTGCATAAAACTGTGAGCATCAGCCGCAAGCAAGTAAGCGTCAGCCAAATTGGGGTTCGCCCTTTTTTCAGCTTCAGTGTGTTCAAGGGCAGCCTTGGGATCATTCAAAAGCAAAGCAGCCCGACCTCGTTGGTAATGTACAAGAGGGTACAGGTTATTGATTGTGGCAACCCGATTGAACTGCACCAGGGCTTCTTTTGGCTTAATCATGTCTAAATAAATAACCCCAGCAAGATACAAGGGCTCTGCATCCGATGGATCCAAAACTGCCGCTTTAAAAAGTAAATCTATGGCTTCGCTATTTTCACCCTCGGCCCTCAAGACCTTAGCCAGCTCGACATAGGCTTCTTTGGGCTTTTCTTCTAAACGGATAATTTGCTGAAAAATCTCGCGCGCAACCTGATAGCGTTCATCCGCAAAATTCATTTTGCCCATAGCCAATCGGTACTCAGTCACCAAGGGGTAATTTTCAACCAAACGCGAAAGATGATCCAGACCGACATCAACACCCTGAATTCCCGCGAGCGATTCAGCAAATGCGACCTGAGCCCGACGATTATTCACATCAATTTGAGTCGCCTGAGAAGCATAAGTGTAGGCGACTTTGGGGTCGCGCAAGGCCAAGGCAGCTTGCGCCATGATGATCAGGGTTTCAACATCATGATCGTAGAGCTTCAGAGACGTCTTGCCAAATCCCATGGAGCCCTTAGCATTCCCGCGTCGCAGCTCAATCATCGCAAAGCCTCGGTAGACTTCGTGGCTCTTAGAGTTCATTTTTCGGGCAGCTTCGAGCACGCGAGAGGCAGCTAAAAAATTGTACCTTTGTGATTGATAGTCAGCCAAAGTCACATAGGCCTCAATTAATTTTGGATCAGCGCGAATCGCACGATTTAACCATTCAAAAGCTTCAGTGCTAAAGCTCAGTTTCCATAAGCATTGAGCTGCCTTGAGCGCGGCCACGGCATTTTTTTGGTCTTCTTCAAAAGCCGCCTTATAATGCGCCTGCGCTGCATGGTAATCACCTTCAAGAAAAAATTGATCTCCTTCAAACAAAAGTTGTTGACCTTTAATCTTAGTACTTTTGAGTTTTTTCACACCACCTAATTGAACAATCAAATTTTTTGCCATGGTATTTGAGGCATTAATTGAATAAGATT
>JAYQON010000151.1:0-4876 GCA_038144835.1 Bdellovibrionales bacterium | reverse complement strand
CCTCGTTTGGTAAAATCCGCCTCTTCCCGAGAGAGTGTGCAAAAGGCCATCAGCATATACGGGCTTATTCAAAAAAATTGGCAAAACTTTGGCCAAATGGATCTGGTAATTTTTAATCATGCGTTTGCCAATCAGTCCTTGGGGCAAGATAAGGATGCAGAGACTCTTTACTATAGGTTGATCCAGCATCACGCATCCTCTCCTCTTGTGCCGGATGCTCACCTTGCCATCGGTGAAATTGCATTTAAGCAGGCTCATTTTGAGGTGGCTCTCGATCATTTTAATGCCATTAAGCGCTTTCCTGAAAGCAGAGTCTATCCTTATGGTCTGTATAAAGCCGCCTGGACTCATTACAATATGAGAAATCCAGAGCTCGGCTTAAAAAAGCTTGAGGAAGTGGTCACCTACGGGAAGTTTGTTGCGCAAAATAAAATGAATTCCCGATTGGATTTGCGCAAAGAAGCCCTAAGCGACATGACCGTTTTTTACGAAGATGTTTATCCCGCCAAAGATGCTTACAAATATTTTGTTGAGCAAGCGGGTGAGGCAGAGGTTGGTCCGATTCTGCTTCGAATGGGGACCCTCTATGAAAGACATTCCCGATTCAATGATCAGAGAATCGTTTTGACTCAATTTACTAATAAACTACCCAAATCACCGCTAATTCCAAAAGTACAAAATGATCTCATTGCAGCCTACGATGCTCTTAAACAAAAGCATAAAGCCGTTGAAACCCTTGAAGAGCTTGACAAAATCTGTGAACCGTCGAGCCGATGGGTAAAGGCGCAAAATCAAGCAAAAGGCGAAAACAGCAATGGAGCTGCAGCCGACTGCCAGGCTAACTTACAAGCCACTTCTTTGCGTATGGCAAACAAGTGGCTGCGTGCATGGAAAAAACTGCCTACCGACATAAGCTTTGCCGATGCTTCTGAGAAGGCCTACGAAATTTATTTGCGTAATCCCGCTTCAAGAGAAGAGCATGCGCAAAGTCGTTTCACCTTTGCAGAGCTACTTTTTGCGCGTGGTAAACTGAGAAAGGCTTCGCAGGAGTATGCAATCGTCAGTGATTTAGATGGTGTGGGAACCTTGAATCACGATGCGGCCTATGCGGCTGTAGTCAGTCTAGAAAAAGCCGTTGGGGATAAATGGTCCTCCGAGGATGAACGTCGATTTCGTGAACTTGCCAGTCGCTACGTAGAGAAAAATCCAAAGGGTCAATACCGACTTGACCTCGAATACAAAATGGCTCTTTTGGCTTATGAAAAAGACCGCTTTGATGAGGCCGCTCCCGTGTTTCTACGTTTGGGAAGGGAGTACTCCGATCAAGAAAAAGGTTTGAAGGCTCAAGATCTGTATCTGGATATTTTAAATATTAAAAAAGACTATCGAGCCATTCGAAATTACACGACCGAATTGTTGGCTAAAAAGGGCCATTCGGCGCGTGATCAAAAAATGCGAAAACTGTATGAAACAGCTTACTTTCTGGAAGTTCAGGGTCTTGAGGAAAAAGGCGACTGGCAAGCAGCTCTCAAAGAATATCAAAATTTTTCCAAAGAAAATTCTTCCTCAGAGCTGGCAGAGAAAGCGATGTGGAACTCAATGCAATTGCATTTCAAATTGGCCGATTTTTTAAATGGAGCTAAGGCCGCCGAGGATTATGCGGTTCGTTATCCAAATTCGAAACAGTCCAGGAGTGCGCTCGTGCGTGCGGCACAGACGTTTGAATCCATGGGACAATTATCAGAAGCTGCTCGCGTTTTGGGTCAACTTGCGGGGAAGGATAGCAAAGACTCTAAGCGGTGGATGGAATTGGCTGCGGACTTTCATGCACTCGACGGAGAGACGGCACAGGCTCGTCAGATTTACAAGGAACTTCGTTCCGGAGGAAGTCCTGACCAGCGTGTTAGACTTCTGGGTAAAAGCGAAGCGCTTGAGAAAAATTACGGTACCGCTCAGACCCACGCAGAAATTTTGAAGACAATGATCGATGGTGGTGTGGAACCTCAGGCATCCAATGCCAAAGTTGAAGGCGTCGAGCAGCTTTTCCAGAAGGGCCGCCATGAAGAGGCGTTTAATGAGGCTCGGCGGCAACTGGGATCGTCACGGTTTAACGCCAATCAGAAGGCTCGTCTGCGCTTAGTGCAGGCCAAAGTGCTCGAGAGTGAATTTATTAAGCAGAGTGTAAAATCGCGAGCAGAGAGAGTTGGCGCTGTCTTGGCTATCAAGACTGAGAAATTACAAAAGGCGCAAGAAGCTCTTCAGAGCTCAATCAAATATGGAGACCCTCGCGTTTCTATTGAAGCCTTTGAGCGTCTTTACAATTGCTATCAGCACTATGTTTCAGCTCTACGCCAGATGCCGGTGCCGACCGGTTTGAGTGCCGAGGAAGCTAAGGTTTTTCGAGGAGAGATCGACAACTTGGTTGTGCCACTCGAAGAAAAGAGTGTGGATACGTTGGCTCAGGCCTTAATTTTTGCTCGTCAGCAGCAATTTTTGGATGGATCAGCGGCTCGCTTGGAATCTGAATTGAATCGAATAAATCATCAGGTGGATTCTAACCTCGCTCCTCAAATCTTTGAGCCCGGATTGGTTCTTCCAGTTCTGGCGGGAGGAAGACAATGAGACGCAAACTGATACCAATGGCCTGCCTGACTTTTGTCATCAATGCGTGTGCCAGCCCCCAAAATCGAAAGGCCTCTGCGGACGTGGGCGCTGCAACTCCGCTCTATTCGGAAAAAGTAGGAGCTGTTCTCGTGGAAAAAGTGCGTGCGGGGAGTTGCCCTAAAACTAGTTGGGAATCCGTCGACTGGCGTAAATTAGTTTCATATGCCAATGCGTGTGTTAAAAATGGCGATTGGGCTCAAGTAGAAAAAATGGGAAATCATTTGGCGATTGTTTCAAGCGACACGCCATGGGGAGCGTATTATTTAAGTTTGTCAGCAGCAAACCAAAAAAACTTTCCACGAGCCATTTGGATGCTTGAATTGGCGCTGAAGAAAGCTCCTCGCGAAGGCATTCTACACTACCAAATGGGCAGATTGCTTTGGGAGACTGGTGATGAGGCGGGTGCTCTAAAGTCATTAAAGACAGCGTCCGAGGAAAACGCAGATTTGACCGAGGCTCATTCACTAATGGGAACTTTGGCTTTTCATCGTCAAGATTTTTCCAGCGCCGAGAAGTATTTCCAGAAGGCTTTGGAAAGAGATAGTGGACATTGGTTATCTCTAATGGGGATGGCTTCTGTAAGAGTCAAAGAGAACAACTGGAAGGAAGCCGAAAATTTTCTGCAAAAATGTGTGCGTGCCAATCCATTGAGTTCAAGAGTCCGCGTCGCTCTCGCTCAAATTCAAGAGCAGCATTTAAAAAAGTTAGCGGAGGCTCTAGAAGTATACAAAGATCTGAAGAGTTTATCTTCGGAGAACAAACTTGATGAGATCTTGAGGTTTAATGTAGACGAAAAAATAAACAACTTGGAGCAAACTCTTTCCCAAGCTCAAAAAGTCAATCAGGTTACGGTCCGTCAGCCGGCGGATGAAAAGAAGGTTTCAAAATGAAAAATATTTTTGCAATCCTCATTGGCGTGATGTTTTTTAGCACCGTAAATGCGCAAGACAAATCCGCCGAAACAAAAAAGAAGGTTCAGTATCGAAAAACTCAAGAAGTGAGTTTTGATGGAACGGATATTGATGGTCAGGTGCGTTCACCAGATGGTGCCTACCTTTTACAAAAGCGTGGAGTACAATTTCTTCCTTTGTATAAAGTGAACAACCAGTTTGACGAAAATATTCTCGAATCGGTTGAATATCTGAGGTGATGTTATGAAAAAAGTGGCGTTGCAAGTAGAGCACAAATACAAAAATCGTATCGTAGGTGTGCATCTCATTGAAGGTCAAAAAGAATTGTCTACGATCGGCTCTGCACGCACAGCCGACATTCGATTGCCCGGTGATGAAGTCGCTGGCTTGCATGCAGCTTTTGAGTTAGAGAACGGCAAATGGAAAATTTTCGATCTGGGGAGTAGATCTGGTACATGGGTCAATCAGAAGGCCGTGATCGAGCAAGACATTGATGACGTCATTGTTGTTCATATTGGGCAGCATCAGCTGAGAGCTACGCCACGATTATTGGAGCGTGATCTATTTGCAGATAATGCCAATACAGACCAAGGTTCTGTCGTTTATCATCAGATTGTGGTACTGCGAAAAGGACTTTTGCATAAGTCTGTTCTCCTTTCTCCGGACGAGCATTTCGAAAGTGGTTTACCTGAGGTGGGTGCTCTGAAGGCACCTGTCCAGTTCGATTGGGTTGAAACAGTTAAGGGTGACTGGGTTGTTAAGCAGCGATTAACAAAGTCTGATGTTATCCGTGCTTCTTTGCACGAAGCGGTGGGAAATGGTTGGAGACGACCAGAACCGATTTTTGCGGCGTTGTTGGTAGTAACCGTCATCGGTGGCCTTATGTTCCTGATGCCAAACAAGCCCGACGATGAGCTTAAGACTCTGACTCCAGAAATGCAGAATCAGTACACACGCATGATTTTTGACGGCCAGAAAGTTCGTCAGAAAAAAGAAATCGCTGAAAAATTGCGAAAAAATATTAAAGGACAATCTCAGTCGGGAGTAGCCAAGGCCACAGCTGGAGGCGACTCAGGGGCGAAAATTGCTAGCGGCAGTAAAAACCGACCTGGTGCTAGAGTAGTCATGAATTTAAAGGCATCCGGCTTAGGAGCTCTGATTGGTAAAGTAGCGGCGCGCGCTTCGAAAAGTGCTCAACTTGTTGAGGCGGCTGGGGTCTCTGCAGAAAGCCGCAGCGGCGGACGTGCACTCGGATTAGGCGGAGGCGCGTCGTTAGATAAGTTGGGTGGCGGAGCTGGTGG
>JAYQON010000150.1:0-4952 GCA_038144835.1 Bdellovibrionales bacterium | reverse complement strand
TTTCGCACGCTTCGGATTTGTTCCTGGATGAGACTCGCAATCATTTGCCGCTGCTGATGGAGCGATATAGGGCAGGCATTGATCTTGTTCCAGTTGTGAAGGTTTCAAAACTGCAAGACGACGCAGGTATCCTAGGTGCCGCCTCTATCGCATTTCGAAAATAATAAAAAAGGGATACTTGTTAGTATCCCTTTTTTTTAAACGCTCTAGTCTGTAAGGAGATTAGTTCGTCAATTTGAGAATGCCACAGTTATCTTGCAGAGCTTTTACTGTCGCCAGTTCAGCCGCAGCAGAGGTCTTTTCTTTTCCATCATTATTTTTCGCGGAAGCAAGAGCTTCAGCCCATACTTGTTGAGCTTTTTCTGCTGAAAAATCTTTGCGGCCATTTAGAATTTTCATTCCTTCAACGGCAGCTTCTAAGAAATTGCCGCGAGCTTGAGCATTGTAACTCAAGAGACCACCAGCTTCGGCATTGCAGCTGCCGATAGTGATGCGTCCGCCCCAAAACTGTAGGGCTGCAAGGGCATCAGCATAGGAAACGCGAGTATCAGCGGACAATTTTGAAGCCAATTGTTCCACGCTGCTGCAGTTTTGACCTGCAGGTCGAGCGGCAGGAGCGGTTACTGGCGTGCGCTGTTCAAGTAAATTCTTTAAGCCAGAAGTTTTAGCGGTTGGTGCTGTCTGTACAGCAGAAGCTCCTGGTCGGATTGCTTCTTCAGCACGGGGTCTCGGCTTTGTTACTGTTTGTGCTATGGCAGCATAAGAAAACATAGCAGTTACGGCCAAGCTTCCCAGTTTTGTCATATTGCGGTTCATTGTCTTAATCTCCTCTCCCTAACTTGCGTTATTTTCCCTAGCTCAGACTTAAGAACGTATTCGTCCGATTGTGAGCTAGTAGTTATACAAATTGTTCAACGGCCTCGAAAGCCTCATTGTAAAATCAACCCATTTCAGAACCATTTTTGAAAAAAATTCCAATTAATTTTCTCCTGCTTCAAATGTTGTGGTGATGTTTAGGTAGTCCACATAATTGGCCAATAATTTGAAAGACTTCTTGAGTAGTTGCTCAGACCAACGGAACTGGTACTGGGGCAGACTCGGGTTATTCATCGCTGCTGCGGTTACAATATCTTGAAGTTCTTGGTGGATTCTCATCATTTGCATAGTGTTTTCTTTCATTTCAGCCAGCGACATCCGACGTTGAGCTTCACTGATGGTCACTTGCTTCATCATCAAATCGAGCTTTTCCACCAAGGCCTTAGCACGAGGAACGATTGCATTTTCATAATCGGTGGTAGATTGGGCTATCCGCACTGTATTTGGGCTTTGACCAGGCAGGCTGCCACCAGGCGTTTTTGCCGCATTGTTCATAAACATATCTATAAGCATGGCCAAATAAAGTTTCAATTCATCCCGCAGACTGTTCATGATGCCATAGGGTAATCGGTGTAAAGCCTCTGCTCCGCAGGCCTCTCCAGATGTGGAGAGACGACGCAGATATTTTTCTAACCCCGTGTCCTTTACGTTCGCTCCCGGATCACACCAGTAGTAATCGTTGCGGGTAAGCGCCGTTTTAAAAGTTGTATCGAGCATTTTCTTATACTCGTCGCGCAGCTCTGTGATCACCGTTTGAGCGTTTTGGGCGACATATTCGCTCCACCACTCCTCGAAGCGGTTGCGACCGTCGGGAGTAAAGACACTGGAACGAATGTTTTTTTCTAGATAAGCCGGTATGCCAATGTAGTTTGCATTGGGTCCACTCAGTATGACAGATAAGGGGAGCTCCTTAGGCGGACTCACAAGGAGATCCAAAGGTTGAAATAGCCCCCGAGTGTGTTCGCAAATGGTATCACTGGTTCCAGGCAGGGCTGTGGTGATGCGAGGTGGGAAAAAGCGAACAGTAAAGCCAGTCTTGTCTTTAATCATTTTTTTGGGGTGACTGTTTCCTGTCACCCATTTCAACCACTGACGCGTATTTTCCCACGTGCTACTGCCGGCGTAGCCCTCGACTTCGGGCCCGCAAGCCATAGAAGTCAATAAAAAGTCGTCCAACTTTGGAGTAAAAATATACTTCCAATGATCGTCGTAATTTTTTGTCCACGGTCCCCATTGCGTGGGTTGGTTAGATAACTTCAGTTTTGCAAGATCAATTTTTCCGCTTGGCTGCGCCAGCTGGTCAATGACTTGTTTGTAGAATTTGTAAGCGGTGCTGACCATGGAATTGAATTCTTCCACCTTTTGCGTCCAGGCTTTGTAAGCCTGCATGGTCTCTTGCATCTGCAGAGCACGCCAGCTTTCATTGAGCTTGCTGTAACGGTCAAGAATGCCCACAAAATCAAGTCGGTCCGGGTGTTCGCAATCGTAAAAAAGTCGTTTTTTGCGCTTTTGATCAAAGCAGAGTTTGTCCCATGAGTCGGGGCTCTTCCACCCGCTTTTCTTGACGCGAGCCCACTCTTCAAGAAGATTGGACTCAGCATCGTTCATCGAAGTGCCGTACTCGTTGGAGAAAAGAATATTCTGGCGAGTCAGCCAAAGCTCTTTGACGCCTTTCTCGACTCCAAAAACACTGGTTGTCACTCCATAGGCACCAAAAAATACCGTGAGTTGCAATGCTGATAAGCCGATACCAATGAGTCCATTGCGGGGTGTTTTTGCTATGGGAACTGCACGCAGAGCTTGTGCTAGAGCTGGTCGATTGATCAGAAACTTAGTGCCGTGTACGGCTCCCAGATAAAGGCCGCCAGCAAGAACCACATTGGCTGCGACGGGGACGAACTGTAGGGTTATTTGTTCTAAAATGGCGAGCCTGTCACTTTCAGTGGTCCAACGCGTGTACAATCGATCGCAGGCGGGGTAATCAAAGCGAAATTCGTTAGTGGTTTTGTAATTTGTAAAGCCGGCACAGGCGAGAAAGTCTTTATCATTACCTAGGACACTGATAGGCGTCGAAACTAAAGTGCCCGCGAGTAATGCACCAGCGAAAAACGGCAATTGTCGCAAAAACTTGCCTTGGTGGGCGGTACCATCCATTTTTTTAAAAAACCATGCAGAGCCGGCAAGGAAGCCGGCTAAAGCGGCCCAGCCGACAGGGTCACTGAGGCTTTGAAGATAGCTATCCCATGCGAGAGGATTATTGGGGTAATCGCGCATTAAGGTGTAGGCAGAGACAAATCCTAAAGCTGTGTAAAAGACGACGGCTGTGTAGGTAAAAGTACCGGCAGCGCTACCGGCGAACTTTTGCGCCTGCCGTTCAATCTCAGCTCGACGTTGACTTTCGGTTTCGATGAAATTTTCGGGAAGTAAAATCCCCTTGTATTCTGGTAGTGGACGAGTGCCATTGATCACTCCACGCAGCATACTTTTAAGTTGGGCCGTCTTTTGATTCGTCCATTCAAGTGACTGATGCAACCGTGAGGGCTTATTGCGCGAGTCAAATTCAGGAAGGTACTCCGTTACTGGACTATTTAATCCTGAGTGACCAGGAGGTCGAGAGGCATCAATGACCGGGCCCACAGGAACCAAGGCGCGCCCAGGTTCTGAGGGGCGAGATTTGACTTCGGGGTAGTTAGGATAATTGGTTTGCCCATTCGAACGCGAATGAAAAGCGCCATCCCAAGTGATGGACCCGTTTTTTTCTAGTACGCCATAACGTGAACTGATGGTTCCCTGATTAATAGTTTTTGGGGCTATGACGCGTGGGCGTCCGGCTGAGTCCGTCTCAATGCCCTTTTCATTAGTCACATAGCGGACAGCATAACCCTCCGGAGAGCGAGCCTGTGGAACCACATCTCCAATACCATGAACTTGGCGCTCTTGAGCGACGGTGATGGGGTTATAAATCAAGCTCAACGAGAGCAAGATACGAAAAATGACATTGATCCATCTGGGGTTCATCGTATTCATGTTGAGCAATAGCTATGCCGTACAGAGCGCAAAAAGCCACAGGAAATACATCAAGTTAAAAAAGAATGAATGGCTCCCATAAGTCTCTAGTCTTAGTTAAGCTTCTAATATGCTTATGCTTTTTGATTTAATTCAGAGGTGACAAAGTACGCGAGTCGATCTGACATTTTTTGCAATTCCTGCTCACTTTTATAAGAATTAAAAATAGCTGAGAAAATTGAGAAATTGGTTAGGCGACTTAAACAGATCTTCCACCTTCTAACTGTCTAATTCGAAATCAAGCTTGCATTTATTATCCTTGCTCTGCAATTGATCCTCAGCTGGTATGAGAAAAAAAGTGTGCGTTTATGCTCTTGACGGAGAAAAAAGACTCAGTGCATAACTGGTCCTAGCATCCGGAACTTAGCAAATCTCCGTCATGCGTTTGGTGTGGTGTTGGTAACAACAAGAACAAGAAACAGTATAAACAATATCAAGAAAAGGGGCTTGCCCAAATGAAGAGAATTAATATCCTGGCGCTCGTTTGTATTCTGCTCGGTGGCACTTGCGCGATAGCTCAAGAAACAAAAAAGAACTCGCAAGGTCAGAGCACGATAAAGATTGAAGATGCTGCTGGCAAAAAGAACAAAGTCGATGGCGATATCGACGAAGAAATCACTAATGCTAAACTGCGCGCAGAAAGTGGTTCCAAATCTAAATTTTCGATGTCGAGCAGTATCACCTACAGTGGCGGGACTTGGAATCAACCCTTCGGTCGTTTGCGTCCAAATCTTGCGGGCCGTCCAGGTGTTGAAACAACGACAGCAGCTCGCGTAGGTATCAGCGGCCGTTTTCGCGCTACAAAAAATGATAGTTTTACACTAGGAACGACCTTGGGCTTTCGCACTCCTTTTCAGGGCGATGTAGATCCCAAAAGAAATCAAATGAATGTTTATGATCCTTCGCTTGGTTATAGCCGCGTTGGTAAAATTGGCGCTTTCCAGAGTGTTGGTAGCTTGGGCGCTAGCATAGGGACTTCGAAAGAGTCTACCGGCATCGATCGTCAGGGC
>JAYQON010000149.1:0-4981 GCA_038144835.1 Bdellovibrionales bacterium | reverse complement strand
CCTTTAATCTTGGTGCTCTTGAGTTTTTTCACACCACCTAATTGAACAATCAAATTTTTTGCCATGGTATTTGAGGCATTAATTGAATAAGATTTCTGCGCGAACTTAAGAGCCTTACTTTGATCACCCTTAGCCAACGCGATTTCAGCCAAGCCAAACCAACCGCGGGAAAGTACGGGTTTGGGAGCATCATCGGAGTCAAGAGCCTGCGTGAGGTAACGCTCACCCAAATCTCTGTGCCCAAAAAACTTGTATTCCAAGAGCCCCAACTCAATACGAGCCACCGTATGCGCGGGATTGGCTTTAAGCACATTGCGAAGTATATTACCGGCTTCATTGTATTTTTCGATTTTTATCCGGGCTTGAGCATCCACTACATAAGGTAAGATCCATGGCTGCCAGAGCTGTTGAGCCGATTGCATATAGCTTATCGTGGCCGGATGATCGCCACTGGCCTCAAGAACGTAACCTTTGAGATAGAAAAATAAAATGGGGGTCTGTTCTTCGCTGGCGCGAGCCTCGATCACGGACTCAATTAAACCCTTGGCTTCCTGAAAGCGAGCTCGAACTATCAGGTCGACTGCGCGGCAGGCGGCCGAATGACGTCCCCCTGGATCTGCTGAAGAGGACATCTGCACAACGGTAGAAATTGCTTTTGTGTCCTCCGAATCCTGATAGGCATATGGCCATAACTGCAGATAGGTGACACACAAAAGTGCCATCACCTCGGCATTGCTATTGCTTCTCTCGGCAACATAAACAAAATCATTTTGTGCACGCATATAATCATCAAAAGTGTCGCGCAAAAAATGGCCTACAGCTTTTTGGATTCTATTTTTCAACGTGCCGGGATTCACTTGCTCGATACTTTTTTGTGGAGCTATTAGACGAACTCTCTGTTCTTGGGGCGCTGTGATGGCCCAAAAAATGCCGGCTAAGGCTATTCCCAGCGTGAGCAGTATGAGCGGCCCTCGCGATTTTTGCAGTAAGGCTTTGAAAACTTGCGGCCGCACATCAATGAGCTCAATGTCTTGCGGAGCACGCCGTTTACGTTTTTGTTTTTTTTCTGAAGAACTCTTAGGCTTTTTGTCTTCTTTTTCTGGGTCGACAGAGGTGTAGAGCGTTTTCTCCTCAGAGGGACGTGATACCGTAGCTCCGTCGTGAGGTTTGGTGAACTCTAATATGGCAGTATCTTCAAATTCTTCATGTCCCTGTCTTGATAAAACCTCAAGAAGCTTATCGTAAAATTGTGGGTCTGCCGAAATAGGAATCCACTTGCCGCCAGGATATTGGGCAATCGCTTCTTCCCCGGTAAACTCCCCGCGGCCAATTCTATAAAGGATCTTTTCGGTGGTGAACGGGCCCTCTATCCGGCCCAATGCATCACGAATGATCCAACGTCTGTTTCCATCCCCCACAAGTTAAATTCTACACAAATAAATTTAGAAGAGCAGGGGTTCCAAAGTGGGATTTGGTCTCAAATTGGAAACACTTATGTAAATTGCTGAATTTACATAAGTAATTTTTATATTTTAATTTTGTGTTTCGTTTTGGAACTGAGTGGGCGCAATCAAGTCAAAACCATTGCCTCCTAACACTGGCATCACCCTTGCTTTTGTCTGTATTTGACGACTTCAGGTTCGGGGGGACTTATGAGTAACAAGACTAAAGTATTGTTCGTAGCCTACATCTTTGCAGTGTTGTTTTTTGCCGGAACAGCGCGCGCAGAAATCAACCCAACGGAGCTGGCTGTGACCTATGCTAAAATGCAAGCGCCGGTGCAGATTTCACAGGTAAATTTGGACCCTCAAGCCCTACAACTTTTTATTACCGGAAATTTGCCCAATCCCTGTTTTAGTGAACCTTATGCACAACTGACACCCGATCTCGATAACCCCAACACTCTAATTATTCGTCTGTCCTCGCCCATCCCCACAAGTATGTGCGTCGCCCGCGTTAAACCCTATCGGACAGTGGTCAGCCTCCCAGCACTCGCACAAGCTGCGCAAATTAGGCTACATGATAAAGGCACTTATTTACTGAAAACTGAGGGCTATCCCTTCGAAATGATGATTAACGCTTCTGACCTGTTGCCCTGATTAATAAAATTATCAAGACCAAGATAGGCCCGAGCTTCGGCCCCTCCGCACTCGGGCTATTTTTTTCTCTCTACCCGCGCACCTAAAGAAATGAGTTTCTCTTCCATCTTTTCATAGCCACGATCTAGATGGTAGATGCGGTTTACCAAAGTTTCGCCCTGGGCAACTAGACCTGCTAACACCAGACATGCACTAGCGCGCAGATCCGTAGCCATAACGGGAGCGCCTGTTAATTTTTTGGGCGTACCGCGCACGACCGCAACACGCGTCTTGGGTGTTATATCCGCATTGAGACGAACCAGTTCCTGAACATGCATAAACCGGTTCTCAAAAACTGTTTCTGTAATGACACTCGTGCCATCTGCCTGAGTCATTAACGCCATAAGCTGTGCCTGAAGGTCGGTTGGAAAGCCTGGGTGCGGGGCAGTTGTTACATCAACTCCCCTCCATTGGTTACAACGATGCACAGTGACCGAGTCACCACTCGTACTAATTTGAAATCCGCTTTCTCGCAATTTTGCCAGCAAGGCTTCAATATCCGTTGGAGCACAATTGGTAACCGTGACTTCTCCTCCCGTGATCGCTCCAGCGATCACCAGCGTCCCAGCCTCTATACGATCAGGAATTACGCTATGCTCAGCCGCCTTAAGCTTATCTACGCCCTGAATATTTATAATGCTTGTTCCAGCACCTTGAACTTTTGCTCCCATTTTATTTAAGTAATTGGCCAGATCTATAATTTCCGGTTCTTTGGCGGCATTCTCAATCAAGGTAGCACCTTCAGCCAAGGCAGCAGCCATCATTATATTCTCAGTGCCTCCGACTGTTGGGGATTCAAATAAAATTTTGGCCCCATGTAGGCGCTTGGTCGATCCAAGCACATATCCAGCATCCACATTGATCTCAGCACCCATTGCCTTCATTGCTTCCAAATGCAAGTCGATCGGGCGTGTACCAATGGCGCATCCTCCCGGCAAACTCACCTTGGCTTCGTGAAAGCGTGCCAAAAGAGGTCCCAAACATAAAATGCTTGCGCGCATTTTACGAACAATATCGTACGGCGCTTCGAGCGTCTTTAGCGGCTTCACCCAAATACGCAAGGTGTGATCCTGGTACGAAGTCTCACAACCTAGATTTTCTAAAAGTGAGCAGGCAGACATGACGTCTACAAGATTGGGTACATTATGAAAAACGTGTTCACCCTCTGCCAGCAAGGAGGCAAATATCAAAGGCAATGTCGAATTTTTTGATCCACTTGCACGAGTGACACCATTGAGTTGATGCCCGCCTTTTACTACCATCTTGTCCATGTTGACCTCTCACTTGGTGCCCGAGATCACCCGATCAATGCCGGCTAAATCCTTTGTGATCTCAACATCTTTAAATTTGAATTCTGACATTATCTCTCGCAAGGCTGCGGTTTGACCAGCGCCGAATTCAAGCACCAAGATTCCTCCAGAGCCTAAGTAACGTGCTGAACACTCAATCCACGAACGAAGCGCATCTAGACCTCCTGACCCAGAGTAAAGAGCAGAATGAGGTTCATACTTGTGAACATGAGCCTGAACACGAGTGTCTCCCTCGGCAATATAAGGTGGATTCCCTACGATAAGATCCAAGGATTCGGGAGGGCTCCAATTTTCCACGAGCGATTGAATAACATGGACTCGCGCCGAAAGTCCTAAAGCCGAGGCATTTGTCTTTGTTACTGCACAGGCTATATCTGACGAATCCACCGCATAAAGCAATGCCTGGGGGATATCAAGAATAGTGCTTAGGCCAATACAGCCACTGCCGCAGCCAAGATCGGC
Organism: Bdellovibrionales bacterium; assembly: GCA_038144835.1. GTDB lineage: Bacteria > Bdellovibrionota > Bdellovibrionia > Bdellovibrionales > UBA1609 > JALHOQ01. Next base: position 1,071 of record JAYQON010000149.1, on the reverse strand, counting down.
CATCCGACGAACAGTTCTGCCCCGGCGAAGCGCGGTCGTGACCACAAATTCACTTTCGGGACGGGGAATTAAAACACCCGGCCGAACGATAAACTCCGACTTGTAAAACCCCTTGCGTCCGCAGATATAGGCCAAAGGAACGCCCAACGACCTTTCTTGCTGCCAGGTTTTAAGCTTTTGCTCCTGATCACTAGAAATATTTTTGTCCGCAAATAAAATGAGCTCTGCGGGGGTCAAACCTAAAGCTTCCTGAACTAACAGACGAGCCTCAAAGTTTGGACTTTCAAATTCAAGAGAACGAAAGGAATCTGAAATCTTTTGCAGCCAAGAGGCGATGGTCATTGCCGCTCAGTTTGCCTTTTTAAAGCTTCGGCCTGATAGTGAGTAACGAGCGAGTCGATGAGCGGAGCAAAATCGCCATTCATCACTTCGGCCAAAGAATGAATGGTCAACCCTATGCGATGGTCAGTCACCCGACTCTGAGGAAAATTGTAAGTCCGAATACGCTCTGATCTGTCTCCGGTTCCAATTTGCGACAGACGTTGATCTGACGCTTCTTTTATCGCTTTGTCTTCTTCAATTTGCTTCAGCCGCGCATACAAAACCTTCATGGCTTTATCGCGGTTGGCATGCTGAGATTTGCCCTCAGCACAATAAACCACTAAGCCTGTCGGCAAGTGCGTGATCCGAACCGCAGATTCGGTACGATTCACTGACTGACCGCCGGCTCCGCTGGCCCGCATGACATCAACACGCAGTTCGTTTTGATTGATTTTAACTTCAGTTTCTTCAGCCTCTGGAATGATCGCTACAGTTACAGTGGAAGTGTGAATACGGCCTTGAGCTTCCGTTTTGGGAACTCGCTGCACTCGATGAACGCCACTTTCATATTTAAGGAGAGAATAAACTTTGTCCCCTGAGACAGTGGCTATGACTTCCTTGTATCCACCCACGTTTCCTTCGGATAAAGACATCAACTCTACCCGCCAACCTTTACTGGCAGCAAAATGTGAGTAAGCTCGAAAAAGCTCCTGAGCGAAGAGGCTAGCCTCATCGCCCCCTGCTCCAGCG
>JAYQON010000148.1:0-4987 GCA_038144835.1 Bdellovibrionales bacterium | reverse complement strand
AATTGCATCGTGAGTTAGTCGAAGAATTAAATCTTACGGTGCGGATTCGCCAGGCTATGGGAGTCTTCTCACATGCTTATGAACCGTTGTTTCAGGTGCGACTTTCAGTTTTTATTGTGGAAGCTCTATCTATTCCGGCACCGAGCAGGGACGTTGCAGTTTTTTTATGGAAAGATCCTCAAGAAATCCAGGCCATGGATTTGGCACCTGCGGACCGTGAACCATGGCGATTATTTTTGTCACAGACTCGACTCGTGTCCAGCTGAGTTTTTAGTTCATTACGCCGAAAACCTTAAAGCTCAAAGGTGATGGCGCATGGCTGTGAGAAAATTTCTGGCTGAAAAAATTCTTTGGCAGACTCTTAAAGCGTGGAAGAAAACTTCCCCTGAAGTGAGTCGCATGGAATTTCTTAGAACCGTTCCTTTTTTTGGTGAACTGACCAATTGGCAATTGCAAAAGGTGAGCGAGATTGTCTTTGAGCGCAATTACGACGCTCATGAGCTAGTTTTTGAGCAAGGACAACCCGGAGCCGCCTTATTTTTGATCATGGAAGGGCAGGTTTCTGTTGAGTTTTATCATGAAAAATTCACAGCTAATTTAGCCACCCTAGATAAAGGAGCCTTTTTTGGAGAAATGGCCCTGCTCGATGAAGCCGCGAGATCGGCTAGCGCCAGGGCTTTGATACCAACAAAAACACTGGCTTTGTATCGCAACGATCTTACTCGTTTGATTGAAACACATCCAGAGACAGCTTGTCACATTTACCGGGCTCTGGCGCGTATCATTGGCGATCGTCTGCGCTCGACCAATGAGCTTGTGCAAACGGACTCGCAGTCCGAGAAATTGAAAAGCGCATGAATCGCAATGGCATTTATTTCGAGAAAGAAGAGCAACGTCACTTGCGACGCCGCCTATTCATGGGCATCTTTAGTTTTGTAGCCTTAATTGTTTGCGCATTTTTAATTTGGAAACTGCGTAGCCTCTTGTTGCCAATTTTAGTTGGTGCTTTGCTAGCCTTCTTATTCAGACCTCTTAAAGACCGTTTTCAAGTGCCATGGATTGCCCATGAAATGCGGGTCATGATGCTTTTTGCTGCGATTGCCGGCAGTTTGTTTCTTTTCGTCAATAATCTACGTCAACATATGCCGACCGAGCGAGAAAAGCTCGAACTCAGAGTTCGTTTACAATTTAAGCTGAACGAAAAATACCGGCAAATCGCAAGTGGTGACAGTCACTCAGAGGCAAGCTTTTTAGGTGTGATGATCGGACGTGAAGCCGCCCCCATGATGGATGAAATCAACCGATTTCTTGCTCTAACACCAACAGAAAGCGAACTGTTTCTAAGGTATCGCGCTGGCTTCAAAGGAGAAGCCCCGATTTCTGATCGGTTTTTCGAGTACTTTCAAGCCAATCAAACCACTAGCCCCTATGTTGCTATTGGGCGCGAGATTAGCTCACTGAAAAAAAAGGCGGATAATCAAGAGGGGACTGTGAACGGCGAGACTAAAGATTCTGAGCATTCCGAAATACATACTGGACTTAAGGAAAGCTTAACGATCTGGATGCTGGCACCGATTATTTTTGTCTTTCTTGGCTTTGATAATGGTCAAATGCGGCGCTATTTCATTGGATTAATACCAAACCGCTATTTTGAGCTTTCTCTGACGGTTCTGGACATGTTGGATGAGGCCATAGGTAAATACTTACGCGGAACCCTCATTGAGTGCGCGCTGGTGGGCCTAACATTAACGGTGGGTTTTATTGTCGTCGGCATTCCCGTATCCGTGGCTATAGGTATAGGAATTATCTCTGGTATGGTTAACGCCATTCCATTTTTAGGAACAGTCATTGGATTGATCATTGGATTGGGTTATGCCTTGATTGCTGAAAATCCAGTACCTTTGATCCCAGGACTTAACCCCGAAGATCTTGCCATCTATGTGGCGGTGCTGGTGGGTTTGGCACATGTTTTAGATAATATCGTTTTTCAACCATTCGTTTTAGGTCATGCGGTCAATCTGCACCCCATCGTAGTGGTTATAGCGATTATCAGTGGTTCACTTTTGGGAGGCCTTTGGGGGATGCTCTTTGCCATTCCCACCGTGGTTGTGCTTAAAACCGCAGTTGAAACCTTATTCAAGGAACTTAAAGATTATCGGATTATTTAAGAGGACCGACGCTAGACCCAGAAGACTAGACTTAAGAGAAAATTTAGACTTTACGTTACATAATATAACTTATAAGAGGCAATTATCTTTGTTTTTGTAAACCAATAAAATACGTCTCAAAACTTCCCTTACGTACAGCCTCGGGCTTAAATCTCTTCACCGATTTAAACATTTTTTGCATACGTTGATCAATCTCTTCAGCTTCGGGTCCTTCAAAAAGCTTCAAGACCAAATGTCCGCCCGCTTTCAAGTGAGTTTCAGCCAAGTTTAAGACCTGCTGGCAAAGATCCAGACTGCGGGCCTGATCAACATTACGCACTCCCGTCGTATTTGGAGCCATGTCACTAAGAACAACATGAACTTCACGACCCTCAAGAATTTTTGGATCAAATTGAAAGGCATCCATTTGATAAAATCTCGCATTTTTAGCCTTGTGTTCAACAGGCTTGAGGTCGAGACCAACGACTAGGCCTTTTTCACCTACGATTTTACAGGCCACTTGGCTCCACGCACCGGGAGAGGCTCCCAGATCTAACACCATATCGGCCGTCTTTATGAGTCTGTACTTTTTCTGCAATTCATCGAGTTTATAAGCAGAGCGCGCCAAAAATCCATCGGCTTTGGCCATGTGAAAAAAGCGATCTTTACGATTAAATCCAGAATTTTTAGCCATTTTACAGACCTTTACGCTGACTTTTTCGCGTGAGAATAAAAAGACAAACAGAGCCCAATACTGCACTCAAAAGGCCCTTGATTAAAAGGCCTTTTTCACGGCCGATCCAAATGTAAATTAGACTCGCAATCATAAATGTGGTGGCAATCAGCTTGGTTTTTGGACGAATGACCCTATGCTCTTGCCAATCGCGAATTGGCGGTCCGAACGTGGGGTGTCCCAAAAGCCATCTATGTAGCTTTGGAGATCCCTTTTCGAAACAAAAAGCTGCCAAAAGTAAAAAAGGCACTGTCGGCAAAATTGGTAAAGCAATACCCAAAACACCAAAGCCAACGGCCACCCATCCTAATAAGAGCCACATGGCTGCAATTTAGCGCACGCAGAGATTTAAGTCTATAAACCCAATTAACTATCAAAAAATGAGGGTCTTTTGCCGATAAACTCACTGATGGAAAGATCCTGGAGTCTTTACAATAAAGTTGAGAAACTGCGAGTCGACGACCTTAAGTCAGATCAAGTGCGCACGATACTTTTAGCCATTCCCGCCAGCCAACTGGCCAACTGGTACGCCTGTCAAGAGGGTGACTTGCATTGGGTGCCTTTGCGCCAGGTCAGCGAGTTCTATATTGATTTACCAACCCTGCAACACGAAGATATTGCTGAATTTGTAGAACCTCGAATGCCCCAGGCCGCAGGTCATGATATCCGCAGCGATGCCGCGCGAGCCGTGACCCACTCCAAGACAAAGTCGCGTCGCCCACTTTTTGAAGATCCCCCAGAAGACCTAATCACTAATCCCTCTTTGGAGATCGTTAAGGCTGAGACGAATGAACGTCGCTCAGCCCGCAGGTATTCGCTCCAATTGCTGTTCAGAGTCAGCTTGGAGGGTCAAGTTTTTGAAACAAACACGGTAGATATCAGTCTGGGAGGTTTATCCGTAAAAGATAATATCCCAACATGGATCCCGCGTACTTTTCGTGCGGAGTTGTCTTCTCAACGAGGATCAATAAATATTGTTTGTAAAAAAGTGAGTTCCAATCAAATTCGGCTGATGGAGTCTGACAGCTGGGATCTTTTGCGACAGTGGTTGGTCTTGAGGTGATTTGATGCCATGGCGTTGGCGTAAAACGTTTGCGCAAAATACGATTTCCTCGACTCATAGTCTGGCAAAGCATCTCGGTGTAGAACGCCGCGCCAATCCCCGTATTAAACTCCCCTTAAATGCAGCATTTGCTACTTTACCGTCATTTTTATTTTCTGGTCAGTTATTGAAGCTGCACGATCTGAGTCTTGGTGGCTGCTGTCTTCTTGATCCGAAGGAAGTTTTGGGAGTTTCGATAGGACAAGAGGTTGTTTTAGTTCTGCGTTGGCCTTGGGGTGATGAAGATCTGGCTTGTAGAATTGTTGGTCGGGTGCATGATCGTCGACATATCCAATTTTTGAACATGCCCTTCGAACGACAAGAAAAAATTAAAGCATTGATTGCGCCGGGCTTAGCCGGACTGCATTTGCGTCAAGTGGACTTAGAGAGTGACCACGGGCCAGTGCTAAACGCCCATGAACTGTGGACTTCGGTGCATGGCGAGTCTATCATTTTTAGAGAGGATCACCGTCAGACAGCCGTAATACATCTGCAGCAAGAAAATCTCATCTTAACGACCCAGGGTTGGCCGTCGCTTGATGATGGCTCGCTCGCAAGTCCACGGCAATTTGAAGGTTTACTTTTGTTTCTCGCTAATGTTCCAAATGCAACGCCCAAACTCCAAAGCTTAGTCAGTCGTATGATCAAAATTTCGTCTGCGGGAACGCCATGAAAAGTAATGTGGAGAATTTTCGTCCCAAACTTCGACCAGGCAAGGTGACTCCCTATGCTTCAAATATTGTTTTTGAGGTTGAAGAGCCCTACAACAGCATAGTTTTACCTATGTTTTTGGCTGACATGATTTTGCTCTGTAGTGGAAAATTCTCGGTGCGAGAAATTATCGAAAAAGTATATCAGAAGCAGGGCTTTGTACCCTTCAAAGCAATTTTATCTGGATTGTATCAGCTGCATCGGGGTGGATTTTTTGAAAATGGAAACGAATTGGGGTTTGAATCACACCTCTTCTCTTGGATACAACCCTCGCGCCGACGCTGGCATATTGGC
>JAYQON010000147.1:0-4990 GCA_038144835.1 Bdellovibrionales bacterium | reverse complement strand
CGTAGCTACTGTTGCCAGTATCGTCTTGAACTAAAGCTTGTATGATGTAGTTGCCGCTCTCTGGTGCTTGAGTCGCTCATTTTAGGTATCCTTTATTGTCCGTCGCACCCTGGCAGTTGATATCCTTAATTTTTGTGGTTCGCACAAAACTTTCAGAGGCGTAAAAACCACCAACCATTTTGGTCTTGTGTGTGTAAGTCACCCGCTCGAACATCTCAAACTTTGGACTAATTCCCGCAACCGGCCTCCCCTTAATATCTACCACGGCGGCCCTAAATTCTATATTTTTAGTTGAATTATACGCATTGGCCACAGATACAGCCACCAAGCGCGCAGAGGGAAAAATGGTGAGAGTGCGTGCAACCGTCTGTCTCTCGCTGTTTTTATCGGTAAATTCTAGCTGTGTTTCAACATCATGTACCGATTCAAAACCACTTAATCCTGGAATGTTAACAACTGCAGCTCCCTTGCTATTTAGACGTGTCGGAACCTCAACAGTTTTAACTTCTGCGTCGTCAAAATCACTCGAGCGCTGCTCTTTTGCCAACACACGGTCGGTGGCAAAATTCATTTCCCAGCCAAAATCCTTATACGTAAGACCGTATCGCTTACTGATTCTATAACTAAACTTAACTTGTTGGTTTATGGCTGGGCCACCATCTTGATAGGTGACACTCAGTTGTGCGTCTATCTTTCCGGGATTAATCAAATTCTGAGTTCTTTGAGGAAATGAAATTGACCCCCTCATTAACGGAACCTTAAACTCCATCACTTGGAAGGTCGAAGTATACAAAGACTCATTTATGTCTTCTCCACTTTGACGTGCCAAACTCACTTGATAAAGCCCTAGTTTTGCCTCTTTGGGGATCTTAAATTCGCTGATTGCAGTTCCAGATGCATCCCATGTAACAGGAAAGGTTTGGCTCACTCCAGTGTCACTGTGAGTGATTTGCATGACGTTCGGAAGCCTGGCCTGCTCAGGGATAGAAAATCCATTGACCATGGGCAGGCGTAAAAAGTGCTTCATACTCACCGTTTCACCCGCTCTCAACAAAGTGCGGTCTAATACGGTATGTGCCAAGGTTCTCTGTTCACTCCACATCGGGCTCAAATCAAGAATATTTCCAAACCGGAAGGGTTCAATTCCCTCACTCCAACTTGAGTGCGTGAAAGTAAAATCTTCTCCCTTTGCGGCGGTGACAAAAAATCCTGAATCAAAGCGCGTTGGAGAATCGACTCGGCTACATGTTTCAAAATTAATTTTTTTCTTCAATTCTCCTTTATAACGAAACAGACCATCACCATCAGTGGTCCCTGAGATCATTGATCGTCCTTCGCAATCTGAAATTGAAACGTGAGCCCCCGATACCGGCAAACCCGAATCCAGACTGGTCACCCAAAAAAGCGACGATTCACGGCCAAATTTGCTATGCACGACCATGTTTGTGACCAGTGCAGTGGAGGCGACATACATATTTTTATTCTGTCCAAGCAGCGACTTGCCCAGCAAACGACTCTGTAACTCAACAACGTAAAAACCGGGATCTTGAAGAGGAACCCCCACCACCTCAAAGGCTTTACCACCCTGATTGAGTGGCACAGTAAACTTGGCAGGCTTGGCCACCGAATCGGCAAAAACCGATTTTTCGCGATTAGACCAGCTTCCATTTTTGCCAGCGGTTGCTTTCATCCATTTGACCACCTCGGAAAAATTATCTGAATTTATACGAACACTAGCTCCATTTACCGCCGCCGGCGCCAATTGCTTACCGATGACTTGCGCTTCAAGATTACGCAATGTCACTGGCAACAGGACAGGTTTAACTTGAGATTCAAGAACTCCAAAATCAGAGGCAAATTTAGCTAGAGGCGGAAATTCAGCTGTCTTAATCGTCAAAGGAAAGGAACCCTCATTGGCCAACCTGCGGCCAGCGTCGTCTTTGATTCCTCCAGGGATTTCTAGCCGGTAAGAAGCCCTCTCCTTGACCAAGGGGGAAAAGGTCACTCGACTGACTCGGGCCTCGGCCTTTTCTTCTGGATTGATTTCAGCAGGAATCACAATCTTTCGTCCACTCTGATCGACTCCGACCAAACGAATCTGCTTGGCCAATTCCGTAGGGATCTCAGCTGAAAAGCTCACTTCCATCGGCAAAAAAGGTGAACAGTCGGCCTTGGCGTTTTCTCGAAAACACGAAAACTGTGCCGTGAGTAAGGGGCGAACGGCGTAACTTAAAACCAACTCACGTTGCCGTTCGAGTCCACTCTCGATTGATTTGATACCTTTACCCCAAATTAAACTAACTTTCTTATCAGCGGGAAAGGGCTTCGTTGGCTGAATTGCTAGTGTGGGCATTCCTTTAAAATTTTCAGCCAACCACTTGTTGGCCTGGAAAATGGCCGTTTTTTCAGATTCGGGTAAGAGGCGAATATCAGTTAATGACGCGATACCAGCGACCTTGAAGCGTACGTTTCTCAATACACTGTTTTCATCGACGGCCGCATCCAAACCGATGATGAACACCTGATCTTCGACAACGGTGTAATTACCGCGACCACTGGGGTCTCCAGGATAAATTGTAATGATATTTGGACCGTCAATTTGAAATTGAAAGTCTGTTTTACCAGAAATCTTTTTACGCTTTTTGAAATCGGCTTTAAGACTGAAGCTACAACGCGACCCGCCCGGCAGTTTGTTAGCAGAAAGATTTGTCACAAAATCAAAAGTCCATGTCGTCTCACTGTCCCAGTTCGCACGACCATAAAGTTGAGGTGTGCAAAGGATATCAAAAATATTCGCATCGGGATTGACTCCCAAATCTACCATCTTGGTGCTGAACTCGGCGCGAACTTGATTTGTGGGCTCGCTAAGATTTTGCGGAGTAAAAGACTTGATAAATGCCGGCGCTGCCCAGGATTGAGCAGAAAGTCCGGTCAAAAGAACACAACAGAGAGATTTCAACATGAGGTTCCCCTTTTTGGTCTCAATAAAGACTCAAGTGACCGGTGTTATAAAGAGCGAAGGAAATCTGATCAATAAAGCGATTAACTTACGCAAATTTTGAATTTTTTGTTTGGCAAAATCATTTGGGGAGCTGAGAGACGTAGTGTGTTAGGAATCGCGCCTCATACCAAGTACAATGTGAGTCAAAAATCATCTTACTCGATACACTCTACAACAAATTAAGACCAATAATGCCCAACTTTAGATATTGCCGCCCCAAAACTGAAGCTTTGACCGAACCATAATTTGGCGCCAAAGAGGCTAAAAGAATGCAATAGGACGTGGATTTGACAGCCTAGCGATACTTCCCGAAACACTCTGACCTGAATTTTTTCTAGACCTGAGAATAACTTCTTTTGACTATCGAGGCCTTGGGGAGAGATTAAGAGAGTCCCTCGCAAAGAGCCCGTAGCTCAGTTGGATAGAGTGTCAACCTCCGAAGTTGAAGGTCGCGCGTTCGAATCGCGCCGGGCTCGCCATTTTTAGTTATTGCCAAACGCCGACTTAGTCCAATCAGCCTCGCGACGCTGGCGCTCAATTCGGTTTTGCTCGCGCGCTTGAGTTTTAATTTCATCGGGAGTCAATTGGCGTTCTGGTGTAACAGGCCGCTGAGGCTGACTCTGCGTAGCTCCTCCACCACCTAGAATGAAACTTAGACCATTACCAATGGCACTGAAGAAGCCGGACACTCCACCGTCGACGCCTTCTGAGCCCGTAGCCTGTTGAGGGTTGTAACGTCCAGTTATAATTTCACGCTGACGAGCATCAACCATGGCTTGATCACAATACTGTTTGCTTTGACGAGTGAGCTCGGGCGGAGGGCTCACTGTAACTTTCATGGCCCCATGCCGAATCATCTGTAAGTAAAGAGTAGCAGAAACATCCAAATATCTTGTGGAATCATCGCGCTTGCGAAAAACACGCAACACACTTTTATCCAAAGCGGAGGAAGGCAAATGCTGAATCCAAGCGGGGGCCACCACTCGGCCCGGGACACGAATACACTCACCAGAAACATTGTATCCCAAAAGATTTTTGTACGCGGGGGCCACTTGATGAATAAAAATTCCACCCATCAAACGCAGCGCATTTGGCATCACTACGCCCGAGCCATCGCTATTAGTAAAAGTGCTCGAACGATAGCTGTTTCCAGCCCAAGCCGTTGAACGGCCACGAATTTGATCTTGCGTACAATCTCTGCGCCCAGCGAAGTCTTTCGGTTCAAAAGCCGTGATGATTCGAGTTTTGATTTCAGGTGTCCTCGCACAATAAGGAGGTTTACCTGATCTCACGTCAGGAGTTTTCAAGCCGCCACCAGACGAAATTTTAAAGCTGATCGGCTCACGAAAATCAGGAGAGTTGACTGTCATTGTCTGCGTCTGTTGATTGATATAGATTTCAAGATCTGAGTTGGATAGATACGGGCTACCCGCTTGGGCATACTTGTGGTTAATGTACTTTTCAATCGGTGGTACACATTTAGGCTCGACCGCAGTAACTCCTTGATTGGATGCGGGAGGACCAAATTTAGGCATATTAAAAGTCGGCTGAGCTAAAGCCGGAGTCGAAAAACCAAACAAAACTGCAATTGATAAGGCCGCGGAAGAGTAAGTCGTTCTCATATTTGAGGTAGGTTACAAGAGTCATACCAAAACCCCGGTAAGGATAAAACGTAGCCCACGGCTAAAATTTGTAGAATGGTGGCCTAAAACGTCACCCCAAAAGCAAACTTTACCGCTCCCTAATGGTACGCCACTTTACGAATCCCAAAACTAGATGTCTCCCGTTGAGATTTAAGGCTTTAAAATTCAATTCTCTTCCCCAGATTTCCGATAACTACCTAAAGTTGTTTAGAAAGGGAGCCACGATAGTCGACTTTATTGACAAGCATATTTTTAAGGTTGTTTTAGGCTTTGGCATTGTGCTCAGCATGTCCCTCGGTGGCTGTTTGCCTAAAGATATTCCCCTACTCTCCTCGCAAGAAGATGA
>JAYQON010000146.1:0-5184 GCA_038144835.1 Bdellovibrionales bacterium | reverse complement strand
CTCACCCATGCCTAATAAATCGTTGGTCCGTGCGACCTTGACTAATAAAGAGGCGGGCCTTTGCTTGATTTGGGCAACGCTTCAGCAACTGGTTGTTGCCGCCTCTACATACTTCATCATTGAAGCTATTCAACACATCACAGAAAACCGTTTCGCGATGGCGATGCAATTCTCAGCAGCTTTTGTGGCTTCGCTGGTGGTGGTTTTCTTGCCGAACACGATTTCCGTGGTTTACTTGCAGAAATGGCAGTTCCGGTCGTTCCGGCTTTTTGTAGAGGCCTTTATAAAGGAGAACTGCGGTCTTACCACCTGGGCGCACAGCCGTGAAAAGAGCCGTTTCGAATCGTGGCTCACCAATGAAAGCTCGCTCGTTTACCGTCATGCCACCGATATTCTTTATCAGGCCTATTCCATTCTGATTTCATCGGTTCTGAATATTCTGGTGATCTCGGTCGCTATCGATAAACGCATCATCGGTTGGTATATGGCAGCGGCCGCGGTGCTTTTTGTTTCCAATATGGTTTTTCAAAAACGCATCAAACGTGTTTCTTTGGAAGAGCAACGCGCGCGCAAGGACCTCGGTAACGTGATGCTTTTGGCTTGGGAGAATATTTTTACCGGCAACCGCCATTGCCTGGAAAACTGGAAGGCCAAATTCATCGATAGTTTGGCACTCGCCGGCCGCAGCACCGTCGCCTATGATCTGAACCGTTCACTGATCAGTAGCGCCACGGTCTCTCTCGCCCTCTTGGTCATCGCGCTCGGTAACGGGATCTATCTCTTTGAGAACCAAACCAATTTACCGATGGTTGCGGGACTTTTGATTACCCTCCCACGGCAACTGCAGATCATTCAGAATATCTTCGCCTTCTTTAATACCTATCTGAGCTGGCTGGGCGTGGTCAGTCAGCTGAAAGAGCTCACAGCAATTATCGGCCTTGCAAGGACGCCGAGGGATTTACAAACTTATATTCAATGGCCGAGTCTGTCTTTTTCGGACACAGAATCGGCCACCACGGGCGAAAAGCGTTTTGACTCCCTTCGTGGCTTTCTCAATGACCTTGGCCAGCGTGAAAGCGGCCGACTGACGTTGCGCGGAAACAATGGCTCCGGAAAATCCACTTTGCTTTCGCTGGTGGCTGAAACCACGGGGGAGGCCTCTTTTTATTTGCCTTCGAATTTCACCGATCTGGCTTTTTCAGATGCGAACTTGATGAATTATTCTGACGGCAACCGTGTGCTGGCTGTCTTCCGCGAGATGAATGGCTTGTCCGGCGTGAAGATCGTGCTGCTTGATGAATGGGACGCGAATTTGGACTGTGCGAATCTCGAACTCGTCGACGCCGCGATCACAGAGCTGGCTCGTAGTAAAATTGTGATCGAATCGAGGCACCGTGCCTAATTCGGCCGTCTATTCTTTTTTTGGCGAATCCCGCCCTCTGCCACTCAAGACTGAAACGCCAGCCACCGTGGTTCCGGCATACGCATATGTCACCCTCTCAAACCGAGGATTGCTTCATATTGGAGAGGACCTGTACCGCATTTTGACTCGCCTGCCTGACGGTGAATGGTCGGCACTACGTCTGGAGAAGGACCGCCTGTCCGCGAATTTTCAGGGCAATCCTTTGTGGCCGAAACTCTGCCTTGCCGCATATCCTGGTCTAAGCCAGTATTTTGGGTTGAGTGCTTCCGCAACCGCGACCGCCTGTATTCTGCCTATGGCTAAAACAGTCAACCGCGCGCTCGGTGAACTGTTCGCCGGCCAAGGCTTCAAAGCGTTTGGCTTTGCCGAGGGGATAAATCCTAGCGAGCGCAGCTATGTGGACCTTTTTATTGATGAGGGAAAGCTCCCCATGGCCGATGTAGTTGAGCGCGACAGCATCCACGACTGGAGTTACCACTTCATGACCCTCTTGTTCCCGGAATATCTCGAGAACGTGCGTTTGACATTGAAGCACATCCGCGATCATCTGAGTTTGTTTAGTGGGAGTACGGCTTACGCTTGGAATTATTACGGGCACAGTCTCGATGAGAACGAGAATATGAAAGGCCATGCCGTAATTGAAGAAATGCCTTATGAGGCGGCTATCTACAGGCAAATGGCGATCTCGCTTGATGTCGCCACCGCGAAGATCGTGCAACTCCTGGGGTTGGCCAGAAAAGGTTTGCTTCACAAATGCCGAAGGGAAGTCGACCTTCTAAGTTTTTTTTCGAACGGTGTAAGTATGGAAGGGTTGCAAAATATTTTGTACCTGGAAAAAAACCTGAACATGCTCGCGCCAAAGTCCACGTGCGGACACAAAATCGACGACGCACCCATGAAGTATTTGTTTTCCTCGCTCGAGAAGCTCGAAAAAAAGGCGGCAGGGCGAGTGAACCAACAGTCCGTTTTGACCCGCGAGATGGTTTTTGCGGAGATATTCGCGCGCTCCCTTAAGTGATGAGTTCCGCAAGAAAGCGCTAGATCAAGCTGAGGCTAGGAAAAACGATTTTGCTTTAGAAGTATCTCTACGGTAATGAGGCGACTTGTTTTATGACGAGCGCGAGGACCGCTTGAGCAGATGAATATTGCAGACGAAATGGTTGAACTGAAATCTCAAGGGGTCGACGGTCGAATCTTAATTTGCGCGTTTGACATAGAGAGTCCCAGATCGAGCTGTGCGACGTCCTAGTCAGCCCAAATATTTGGCTCAAAGGTGGGTTAGATAAAATAACTACACAAAAGAGATTATTTAGATTTTTTACAAATATTGAGGCGGTCGATTGAACATGTTGGTCAAGAAACCTATCTGAAATTGAGTCCCGAACGTGCCAATCAAAAAGTTGGCTATTTTGTGTTTGTATTGACTTGCGACCCTCCGAAATCTATTCAGATTCAAATTTTTGGTGTCACGCTTGGAGATGGTATGCGCATTTTTTGTTGGGCTATTTTGACGCTAGTTACAAGTTCCCAATTATGCCTAGCGGTGGCTTTAGATGGTTCTAAGGGTAACGACAATCGGATTGATATCTTCAAGAATATGCGTGCGTTAGCTGCCGGAGCATTGAGAGATGCGGGGTATCCTGCGGCAGATGGAGCAAGGTATGTAGTAAAGACCCCCATCGGGAGTATCAGAGGGTTAAACAGAGAAGTAGGCATTTTTTTTAATCTGGATTATTCAGCATATTTGGAACTCTCATTGAAGCGAGAAGCTTCCTCGAGCCATCTAGACGTTATGTTTTATTTTGACCGCCAAGTGGTGGCTGTTACGGATGATTTTTTGGGTGTAATGAGTAAACGTGAGATTGATTGCGATGCGGACCCGAAACGCTGTCTCAGTTTGGCTCGCAAAGCAATTAAATGGGTTAAGAAGGCAAGATCCCGCAGCGTAGTGAATTTAAGTTCCACGCAAGATTTGGTGACCAAGGCCTCTGTTGTGCTTCTTCAGCAATTTATCAAGAGTGTTGAAGCACGGATTCAGGGATGTTCAGAAATTCTAGTGCAACCCAGAGGAGTGAGAAATCTGCGCTTAATCTCTGATCAGGGCGTTCGACGTGATGAAGAGATGAAGTGAGGGTTGCACAATTCAGTCTCCAATAACTAAGAATTTTTTGAACTCCTGGGATGGTTATCCGCAGCGCTTCGCACGGACTTTAATTGAGGCCTGTCTCCGGTAAATCAATTGAATTGAGCTTCGCAGGCAGACGGTTTTTGTTTTTAAAATATTTACATATTGCTAAGTGTCAATTTTGACTATAGTTCTCGCTCTTTGGGATTGCCCTTCGCTTTCTTTATCGAGGTCAAACGATGCGTAATTTAGTAGTTTTACTTTTGCTTTGCTTTACATTTTCGGTCGAAGCGAAACCGCATCTGTTCTGTCGTGCCACTCGTACTCTGGACTTTAAGGCTGATGGTGACGCGAAAGCAAAGATTGAAAAAATCGTGCACGCCGATATCCCGTTAAACTTTGATCCATTTCAAAGAAATGAATTTAGAGCTCAAGAAAAATTAATTTTTCCGAACCTGCCCGAAGTGACGACAGAGCTCACTATTATTGAAACATTATTTGGGCAGGAGCTAAGCTGGTCTTCGCAAATGGTAACGAGTGTGGGCTCGGGTGATGTTGTTGTAAGAGGACCAGGGTCTGTCTCTTTTAGCATTCCAAACACTACGGATTATGCTCAAATCGAATGCGACCTATATGAAAAAACCGAAGCCTTAATCTATCCGCAAAAACCGATCACTGTTCGCGAAGAGTTACGCATTCGAAAACTTGGCGGTCCCGGTTCAACACGGGAGCTAAATGGCTCCTTGGGTCCTCTAGAGACTTTTGATTTATTCAATCTGATCCTACGCGAGCGAACGAAGAACTCGAGTCTGGTCACGAAAACAATAGAAGCTCTCAACTCTCGCGGTTTTGCTCTGTCTGTTAATCCTTATCTGGATTCAGAAGGCACGGATGCGAGCGTGAGCGTGGCTAAAAGTGGGGATGTATGCACTGATCCCAAAAAAAATGCGTTTTCTTGTGATGTTGAGAACTTTCAAATCAGACTGGTGTTTTCGGGTGCGGCAAAATTTTTGGTGGCCAATCCGGAAAACATCTATCGCCAAGAAAACTACCTCTATCTTGTAGTTAATGGTTTGGTATTCCGAGAAGATAAGAGTCGCTTGATTCGTGGCTTTTCAATTGGCGAGGTGAGTGTTGTTGCCCCGAGAGATGAGCGTGGTGGTGGTTCAAGTACATCCGGGGGAAGAATAAAGGGAGGAAATTAAAATGGCCAAAAGAGTTTACTTAATTTTTGCGATTCTTTCTTATTGTTGGTCATTTCGGGCAATTGCGCTTAGTGATGAGGCAACCTGGGTATTTCGAGAAAAGCAACTAGAAGAACTTCCAGGTGAAATCAAAAACATTTTTGTTAAAACCATTGAGTCCTCGCAGGATACAGTTATTGAGGCGCATCGCTGGAATATAGAGTTTTTAAAGAGCATGGGATTTGAACAAATTGCGAGTTCGTTAAAAGCGGCTAGTCTTGAAACTCAGACGGGATTGGTTGCACAGTGTTCGTTATTAAATCCGCGCATTAATGGCAAAAAAAATGAAAAAAAACAGAAAACCTGTCGTGCTTTTTACTTTTTTTATAAGGTTGAGCTTCGTAAGGCAGGGGCTGAGTCGTTTGTCTATATTTTAGGTAAATTTGAGTATT
>JAYQON010000145.1:0-5200 GCA_038144835.1 Bdellovibrionales bacterium | reverse complement strand
TTGCAGGCGCAAGTCGTGGGGATGATTGCCAATCGATCAAACGCGGGAGCCTTGTTGCGGGCTGAGCGCCTCGGCATACCTGCAGTGGTCATTAATCCAAAAGACTTTTCCGATCGATCCTTCTGGGATCAGGCCATGTTGAAGCAGCTGAAAGACTGGGCTGTTGATTGGGTGATTTTGGCTGGGTATTTGGCTCTTATCGGGCCCGAAGTGCTACGAGCATTCCCTTCGCGTGTGGTTAATACCCATCCATCTCTACTGCCCAAATTTGGTGGGGAAGGTATGTATGGTATGCGTGTACATAGGGCTGTGATTCAGGCGGGTGAAAAATTAAGTGGCGTGACCATACATTTGATCGATGAAGTTTATGACCGTGGCAGAATTGTACACCAGGAGCCCATCGCGGTGCTTGAAGATGATACAGCTGAGCTTTTGGCACAACGAGTGAAGATCCTAGAAAATCAAGTTTATCCCAGAGTTCTCAATGATTTGGTGACGGGTCGGATCACAACGGGTTGACCGTTCTGGGCCCTCGCGATACGCCTAATAGCTAGGCTGAAAACTGGGGGTGGAAATGGGAGTTGTAAGCCGGTTCGTACCGTTGTTGGTGCTCGCACTGGGTATCAATGGATGCACAAAAAAAGCTGAGATATCCGCGTCGGCAACCGATTCAAAAGAAATTCGAATCGGCCAGTTTGGATCAATGACGGGTGGAGAGGCCACATTTGGCCAGTCCACGGATAAAGGTATTCGTCTAGCTATCGACACTAAAAATAGCGCCGGCGGGATCAATGGCAAAAAAATCGTCCTTATCACCGAAGACAATCAAGGTAAGCCGGAGGAAGCTGCAGCTGTTGTAAAAAAGCTCATCACGCAAGACAAGGTGGTTGCAATACTGGGCGAAGTCGCAAGCACGCGTTCATTGGCGGCGGCGCCAATTGCCCAACAATTCAAAATTCCTATGATCAGCCCCAGTTCGACCAATCCTAAGGTCACTCAGGTGGGCGATTATATTTTTAGAGTCTGTTTTATCGACCCTTTTCAAGGTTCGGTGATGGCCAAATTCAGTCGGGACAATTTAAAATTGAAGAAGGTCGCGATTCTTAAAGATATGAAGTCTGACTATAGCCTAGGACTGGCAGAATTCTTCACTAAGAAGTTTAAAGACATGGGTGGTGAAATTGTATCTGAACAGAGTTTCCAGGCAGGTGACCAGGATTTCAAAGCCCAGCTCACCCAAATTAGAGCGAGCAGTCCCGAAGCTATATTTATACCAGCTTATTATACGGAGGTTGGCCTGATCGCGCGTCAGGCACGTCAATTGGGTTTGAAAGCCATTCTACTCGGCGGGGATGGTTGGGATAGTCCCAAACTTTTTGAGATTGGTCAGCCTGCTATAGAAGGCGCCTATTTTTCAAATCACTACACGACTGAAAGTAACAATCCAGCAACTCAGGATTTTATTAAACGGTATCGCGAGAAATTCGGCGAAGTTCCAGATGGGTTGGCTGCGGCTGGTTATGATGCGGCCCAAATTCTAATCCGTGCTTTGGAAAAGATACCCCACGCGGTTCCCGAGGCTATCCGAGCAGAGTTGGCATCGACCAAAGATTTTGATGGTGCAACTGGCAAAATCACTATCAATGCAGATCGCAATGCCGATAAGGATGCTTTTATTGTGAAAGTTCAAGGTAACGTTCTTAAATTTGTGACTCTCCTCGGGCCATAAGCGCAGATGGAAGAGCTTGTACAGCACATTATCAACGGACTGAATCTGGGCGCAATCTACGCGTTGGTGGCACTCGGATATACGATGGTTTACGGCGTGTTGCAGCTCATCAACTTTGCCCACTCTGAGGTTTACATGGTTGGCGCCTTCTCCGCGTACTATGGGGCGCATTTTTTGCGCCTTCAAGCAAACCCTGGATGGATGGCTTTTGCGACAGTTATTGGTCTGTCCGTGCTGGTTTGTTTGGCTCTAGGGTTTTTAATCGAGCGCCTTGCTTATCGACCTTTGCGTGGGGCTCCAAAAACAAACGTTTTAATTACAGCAATAGGCGTGAGTCTATTTCTGCAGTTTTCTGGGCAGGTAGTTTTTGGCGCAGATCCCAAGCTTTTTCCACAGGTGCTTGAAGATTATCCATTGATGCGAATTGGGGAGATCCAAATTCAATTCTTTGATGTTACGATCTTGGGTACGGCTCTACTGACGATGGCCCTACTTCAGTATTTTATCCAATACACCAAAACAGGAATGGCTATTCGCGCAGTTAGTTTTTCCTCGCGATCAGCTGTGCTTATGGGAATTAATGTCAACCGGATTATCATGGTCACATTTTTTCTGGGTAGCTCTTTAGCCGGAGTTGCCGCTGTTCTTGTAGGTCTAAAGTATCCGAAAATTGAACCCCTAATGGGAACATTAATAGGGTTGAAGGCCTTTGTTGCGGCAGTTTTAGGAGGTATCGGTAGTTTACCAGGCGCGGTTTTGGGCGGACTTGTGATGGGCCTGAGTGAAGAAATGGTTGTGGCCTATTTATCAAGTACCTATCGCGATGCTTTAGCCTTTGGACTGTTGATTTTTATTTTGCTTTTTAGACCATCCGGAATTGTTGGAAAAATTAAGGTGGAGAAGGTCTGATGATTAAACTTGCACGCGGGTGGTTTATCGTCCTCGTAGTCGCTCTGTCTATCAGCCTTTTTGCGGGATTTTTCTTAAATGCCTATTTGCAACAAATTCTCTTTTTCGTAGCTATCAACGTCATGCTCGCGGTGAGCTTAAATTTGGTGATGGGCTTCTGTGGGCAGTTTTCTCTAGGTCATGCTGGATTTCTAGCTGTTGGTGCCTATGCTAGTGGCTTGATGAGTCTCCGTGTTCCTTTATTTCCTGACTCTTTGAGCTATTTGAACTTTCCCATTTATGCTTTGATCGGTGGATTGGCGTCTGCAGCCGTTGGCCTTTTGGTTGGTATTCCGTCTTTGCGCTTGCGCGGCGACTACCTGGCTATTGTGACCTTAGGCTTCGGTGAGATTATACGAGTCTTACTTTTAAATATGGAAATTGTGGGCGGAGCTCGAGGAATGTACGGCATTCCCGGGACTACCGATGCCATATCTTGTTTTCATGCCTTCTTTTGGTCCGGAACAACGGTCTTGCTTATATGGAGATTAGTGCACAGCTCCTATGGACGCGCATTTTTGAGTGTAAGAGAAGATGAGATTGCCGCCGAGTGCATGGGTATTAATGCGACAAAAACAAAGGTTTTGGCTTTTGTTGTATCCAGTTTTTTTGCGGGAGCTGCGGGCTCTTTATTTGCCCATACGACCAACTCTTTAAATCCGGCAAGTTTTCAGTTTGTAAAGAGTGTGGATGCAGTGATCATGGTCGTGCTGGGTGGTATGGGCAGTATCACCGGATCGGTAATTGGGGCTGTGATAGTTACAATTTTGCCTGAAGCTTTGCGAACCTTACAGGGACTTCCAGCCGTGCGCGATCAGCTGGGGACAGTGGATTTACGCATGGTCATCTACTCGTTGACATTGATCATGTTGATGATTTGGAAACCCGATGGTCTCATGGGATCGATGGAGTGGACTAAATTTCGGAGGCGTCGTGCTGCTCGAGGTTAAGAACGTCCATATTCAGTTTGGTGGTCTTAAAGTCATTGAGCAAATGAACTTGAGTTTACGACAGGGTGATCTCGTCGGTCTTATTGGCCCAAATGGCGCCGGCAAAACCACGGTCTTCAATTTGATATCTGGAATTTACAAGCCGAGCCAGGGTGAAATTTTATTGGAAGGACGCTGTATCAATGACATGAAGACGTTTGAGATTGCGCGTCGGGGTATAGTTCGAACTTTTCAAAATATACGTCTATTTTCGACGCTTTCGGTCCTAGATAATATTTTAGTTTCTATGCACAAAGATTGCTCTTACGGCTTGGCTGCGTCGTTTTTGAGTTTATCAAAATTTTTTTCTACTGAGTCGGTTTTGCGTGAACGGGCTATGCATCTCTTATCTATTTTTGGACTTGCCGATCACTGTAATAAGATGGCGGGGTCATTGTCCTACGGGTTGCAGCGTAAAATTGAAATTGTGAGAGCTTTGGCTGGGTCTCCCAAATTACTTTTATTGGATGAACCTGCAGCAGGAATGAATCATTCTGAAACTGATGAGCTCATGAATCTAATCCAAAGGATTCGTTCAGATTTCAACCTATCAATTTTACTCATAGAGCACGATATGAAGCTTGTTATGGGAATTTGCGAGCGTATTGTGGTTTTAGATCATGGTTCAATCATTGCGGACGGTCAGCCCGCACATATTCAGACGAATCCTAAGGTTATTGAAGCTTACTTGGGTGTTGAGGATTCGGCATGATATCGATGCCCATTCTCAAAGTCTCTAACTTGCGAGTATCCTACGGCGCTATTGAGGCAGTAAAAGGAATCAGCTTTGAAATTTTCTCTGGCGAGGTGGTCTCACTTATCGGTGCGAATGGCGCGGGCAAAACCACAACGTTGCGGGCCATTTCAGGTCTTTTGAGCTCCCAAGGAGAAATCTTTCTCAATGGTCTATCGGTGGCTCAAATGGCCCCCCATAATTTGGTCACTCATGGGCTTGTGCACTCGCCTGAGGGTCGGGGTATTTTTTTAAACCTCAGCGTAGAAGAAAATCTCAAATTAGGTGCCTATAGGCGCCCGGCGGGAGATGATTTGGGCGCTGAGATTGAACATTGTTTTTCGCTTTTTCCAAGATTGAAGGAGCGTTTCAAAGCCTCTGCCGGAACTTTGTCGGGCGGAGAGCAGCAGATGCTTTCGATAAGTAGGGCATTATTATCTAAACCAAAGATTCTTATGTTGGATGAGCCTTCACTCGGTTTAGCCCCACGAATTGTTCAGCAAATTTTCCAAATTATCGCCAAACTCAATTCTGAAGGCATGACAATATTATTGGTTGAGCAAAATGCGCGTATGGCACTAAAAATCAGTCACCGTGCTTACGTCCTTGAAACGGGTACCATTCGTATTTCAGGGAAAGGCCAAGATCTTTTGCAGAACCCTGAAATTCAGGCCGCCTATCTCGGTCATTGAACAATATAAAGATTGCTAGTCAGTAATTTTAAACTAGCGTAATCTTTGGCATATGCGTTTGCATTTTCTTTTTCTTACAATTATTTTAGCCGGCGCCCACGTTGAAGCT
>JAYQON010000144.1:0-5374 GCA_038144835.1 Bdellovibrionales bacterium | reverse complement strand
CAAACAACGCGTACGGAAAATTTTTATTCGTGGCGTGAAACTCTGAAACCCGAGCTTGATGGACTCAACTTTGTCGAACCTAAAGAGGAAAAAAAAGACGCGTCTCCACCCAATGAGGTCGCCTCTCCAGAGCCTGTTTCTGCGAGATCCATAATTGATCCTTCTTTTAAGTCTCACACTCCTCGGATGACGTTGCTTGCTGTTCTGGTCTGCTGCCTTTTTGTGGGTGTGGTGAGTTCTATTTACCTTTTTTATGGAACAGACACAGATCCCTTTTGGGCTTCTCTTGAAACTACGCCTGAGGAGATTAAGGTCCTGCGTGGGGTACTTCAGCAACCAAGTTCTGCGCGTTTACAATTCGCGGCCGTGCCCTTCAAGGGGGATGTATTGGCGCCAGCCTTGTTTTTAGTGAGTAATCGAAAAGGTCCTGAACGAATCCGTATTTACCTTGAGGGTATTAGAGATTCGCTGGTCGGTGCATTGTCAGCTAGCATGGTCTACGAAACTGAAATGCGCTCAGGTCGGGCTGAAACTCCACCTTTGCGCCAAATCACGGGCCAATTTTTACCAAAGGGGCGTTACTGGATCCGTGTGAGCTGTTTGTCTTGTCAGGGAGAGTCCGCTCGCGAAGTGGTTTTGGCTAAGCCATTGCTCATCGGTAGTGGCGCGAGTTACGAGCAAGAATTGTCTTCCTATCACGTGCTGTTGCGTGAACAGGCTGCAAGTGAGCTTATGGAATTAAATGAAATGATTTCGGTCTTTGAAGACCAGAGGCCTGGACGCTCGCGCCGTACGGACACTGATATGATGTTGCAGATAGGACGAATCTTAAACGGTGTTAATGCAGAAGAGGCCGCTAAGCAATATCTCTACTATCCACAATATTTGCATCTTAAAAAGGCCATGGTGCACTTTCGTAGAAATCAGTGGGTTGAAATGAGGGAAGCGGTGGCGCAAGTCAAAGCGAGTGTCTATCGTCTACAGAAAATGTTGAGTATTGGCCGCGGTTACCCTCAAACTGGCCAGGAAGGTTATGTGCCGTGAACGAGTCAATTCCATTGGATCTTGATTTTATTGAACAGAACATGAAAAATTTAATGGATTCGGCGCGCGAACGGCTGAGTCACAGTGAGAAATTTTGTGTTCAGGTTATGCGCGAGCGAGATGAGGCCAAGGCCGCATTGATAGAACTAGAAAATCAACTGCATGAGCGAGACGAGCATTGGCACAGACAATTGCACGAGCTTGAAGATCGCGTTCAGTCTGAAAAGCAAGGGCTTCAAGACCAGATAAGCCAACTGACCTCTGTGCGCGAGCAGCTGCGAGCACGTTTAAAAAGCTTGCATACGGTTCTCCAAGATTCTTTGGTAAGAGCAAAGCAAACAGAAATTCGTATTCGTGAGCTGGCAAGCGAGAAAGATGGGGCAACGCTCCAGATCCTGGAACAGCTTTCATGTTTAAGCAAGAAAGATGAAGAAATCCGGTGCTGGAAAAATCGCTTCGAAAAGATATCTCAACAATGTGAATCCGGATTGCAGCGTTTTAAAGCTCTGCAGGCTAAATTTGAACAGAGTCAGGTCGAGCTGCTGCAAATTCGTCAACGCTTATCAGAACTTGAGCCATTAGGCTCTCAGTTGGAAATGGTGCAAGCAAAGTTGGTGGATAGCGAAGATCGCCATCAACGGCATGAGCATCTTTTGCAAAGTGAAATCAAGAAATTGCAAGGCGAGCTGAGTGAGGTCGTGTCTGAAAAAAATCTGTTGCTGCGCAAAAAATCTGATTTGGAGGAATTGACTGAGGCCACCTCAGTGGAAAAAAAACGTGCTCTTGAAGAATTGGCACATCATACCTCTGAACTGATGATGTTGAAGATCGAAAATGAAAATTTAAAGCGCCAGTTTCAGGCGATTCAAGGAGAAACAGCGCATTGGCGTCAAATTTTGACGGACACTCGCCTGCAATTGGACCAAAATGCTTCTGAATCGCGGCGATTGCTGCAGGCTAAAGAAGCTTTGTTGAAAAGCAAAGAAGCTGAAATC
This sequence comes from Bdellovibrionales bacterium, assembly GCA_038144835.1. Taxonomy (GTDB): domain Bacteria; phylum Bdellovibrionota; class Bdellovibrionia; order Bdellovibrionales; family UBA1609; genus JALHOQ01. Next base: position 3,335 of record JAYQON010000144.1, on the reverse strand, counting down.
GAAAAAATCAACCAGAAGAATCTCCTTTTCGAACAAGAAAAAGAGGCCTATCAAAAAAGGATTTCAGAGAAGTCGGAACAATGTGAACTTTTGGGTACAAGGTTACAAGCAGCCATGCAGGGACGCGAGGATAAAGACCGGGCCATAATCGAGCGAGAACAATCGTTTGTTAGACAAATTGAAGTTCAGCGACAGGAAGTAGCTCAGTTGCAGAGCGAAATTGAACGAGAACGTGGGCAAACAGCCGAGAAGATGGCCGAAATTGAGAGAATAAAAATAGGACACCGAGAAGAGCTGAGCCTCGTTCAAAGGCAACACAAAGAAGAGCTAAGCCTCGTTCAAAGGCAACAAAAAGAAGAGCAAAATTGGCAACAGTCGATGCAAGAGCAAGAAGAGCGTGTGCAAGCTCAAATTAGGCTCGTTGAGGAAGCTCGCGACCAACTCAGGATGCGTGAGGAGCAAGTGATGTCTAGGGAATCGCAGTTGAGTTCTCGTGAATCACAACTTAGGTCCTATGCGGATTCTTTAAATCGGACAAAATTTGAAATTCGCGAACAAGCCAAACGTCTAGGTCATGAGATGCAAATGGCCAAGGCGATCAATCCGCTAGGCGACTACTTAGAGCTCACTGAAAATGAGATCTTGCGCGTTGAGACCCAACTTAAAAAAACCCCGACGCTTGCTAGCGAACGTCCGCGACTCGAGGCGTGTCTAACGGAATTGATAGAGCAGCGTGAATTTTTACGTCAGAATTTGCAGCGCGCTCAGAGGGAAATGGACACCAAAGCGCGAAAATTGGCGGCTCTGGCTAATGGCGATATTTTGACTGCGACTCCGCCTCCTCCTCCACAAAAAAGCTCTGCGCTTGAGACCCCGTTTTCATCGGGTCCGAATTTGGATTGGGCGGAGAGCTCTCGATCTTCAAACCACTTGAGTGGCGAGCGACACTCTGTGCCGCAAAAACTGTGGGGTTCTTAATTGACCGAAAGGGCTCGGGTATTTAGCGTTAAAGAATTGATGTTTGCGATGAGACAGAGATGCACATCTAAGAAAGGGGCTCTTCAATGAAATCTCTCAGTGTTATTTTTATCAGCGCCACGGCTGCAGTTCTTGCAGGTTGCGCGACCGCTTCGGCACCAGTGAATGGAGTTTTCTATTCAAGTGTTAAGGGTGGTATTTTGGCGACTGAAGCTTATGGAGGTAGCGCGCGCGGTGAAGCTTGTGCCACTTCGATTTTAGGAGCCATCGCTACTGGAGACGCGAGTATTGACGCTGCCAAGAAAAACGGCGGTATTGCGCAAGTTGTGGCGGTAGATCACTCAAGTGAGAGTATTTTAGGGTTTTACGCTAAGTACTGCACTATTGTTTACGGGAAGCGTGGATCGTCCAAAGCAGCTGCAGCTTCTAACAGCGAAGGTTAAACTGCAAAACTCTGTGAGGGGCGACTTGCCTCTCACGGTACTTATTAGAGCTTTGAATAAAAATGCATTATGAGTTGACGCCATTTTTCTCTGAGGCCGGGACCAAACGTAATTATGGTGGCTATTTTTTGCCACTATTTTTTGTGAGGTGCTGCTGAAGTCACAGTTAGGAGCTGTAATTTGCACCACCGGATTGAAAAACTGAGCACCGATCAATTGTCCAGCATGGTTTTAGCGCTAGATCAGCCTGTTAAGTTGCGTGTGGGTTGTGTCTACGGTCGGTTGAGAGCACGCACTAAGACGAGATCGGAAAGGCGATTCGAACCTTGGTGCCAACGCCCAAAGGAGACGTCGCTACGATTTCGGCCTTTCCGCGTGATGCGATTTCCCTAACAATCTCCAATCCGAGGCCATATCCCGAAACTTTATTTTGCGATGACCCTAGGTCGGTCTCAAGCCCTCCAGGGCCGTTGTCAGTGATTTCAAAATTGATTTGATTGGGCAAGAAAAAGGCTTGGATCCAGATTTTCGATGCGCCAGCTTGCTTGGCATTTTCTACCAGGTTTGTGATTAGTCGATCTAGGTCTAAGGGGCTGATCGAAACCTTAGTGTTTCCTTCGTCATTCGAAATTTTGCACTCAAGGGCTAAGTCACATTTTCCGTTCATTCGGATAGCCAAACGTCGGATTACATGTTCGAGTACCGTTCGGATGTCTTGAGCGTGTAGGTGTTTATAGGCTGGCTCTCTCGCTTCTTGTTCACTATTGAGAACCTTGCCTGGAATTTCTTCTAGCCGAGCGATCACCTGATCAATGATATCAGTCTCATCAGGCGAGAACGCCTCACTTTTTTTTGCAAAGAGGATTTTGAGCGCACCTATTGGTGAGCGAATGTCGTGTATATACTTCGAAAAAATACGCCGCCTCTCTACGGCTAGTTCGAGACTCGAAGTTCGAGCGATTTCTTGATCAAGGCGTTCAATTAGATTTCGGATTTTTGTTGTTGCCTCGTTGAGCACTGGAGCATTGTTTAACCAGCTTGTCAGCCAGCTGGTTGGCTTGGATTTAGATGACCCCAAACCCAAGCGTGCCGCCAAAGCCGAATTAACTTCATTCAGAACAACGTGAGAAACGCTGGTTAGTGCGTAGCCTAAGACGAGAAAAACACCTGAGAAGAAAAATATCCATTCGAAAAAAGATGTCACTAGCCACCTTGTTAGTCCGGAGTTCGGATAGATAAATATATCGAACTGGGAATCGTCGCGCCCGGCGACGGTGCAGGAGGATTTGATGAGTGCCTTTGCTTCATCGCGAGGCGAGGGCTCCTTCAGATTATCGAAACTGAACTGAATGTCGACGTTGGGATAGGACGATTCTAACGCCGCTGCTGCTAATTCCCGGGCGGTACGGTAGGAGCCCATTTGCAGATAGACCTCAATCGAACCACAGACCCGATTTATGGATTCGAACACTCTCCATTTGAATGTTAACAACGAGGCTGCAGTTGCTAGACTGGCCATGAAAAAGACTAAAATTGAGCCCTTGATGAACTTCATACGAATGGCGTCTGCTTAAAGGGTCCGCGAAGGCCAAGACTGGTACAGTTAAGCTCCATGGCCTCTCGTTCGAGCGGGGTCAGTCGATTTTCCAGATAAAGTGGTAGGAGCTGAGGGGAGCGGACCCAACAACATCTGAGAGGAAACGAGATGTTGAGGATTTTCGCCAAGTCGACCGAGACTATTTCGATTATGTCTGGCCATTCGATTTTAAACCTGTTTTTGCCTTCTAGCCTGTCAGGCGACATTTCTGAATCCTCGATGAACATGCGCTGTACGCGGTCGAGTTCGCTGTCGGGTGGTTGGCACCTTCCCAGTCGGTATCCTTCAGCATTTTGTAAGGCCTCGATGGTTACGTG
>JAYQON010000143.1:0-5481 GCA_038144835.1 Bdellovibrionales bacterium | reverse complement strand
TCGAACTCATTTTGTGGAGTAGCGTCTTTTTTTTCCTCTTTATGTTCGACATAGTTGAGTCCATCATGCTCGGGTTTCTGAGTTTCAAGCGAATAATAAAAATTTTCCGTACGGGTTGTTTGCACCAAAAAGCCCGCATAGGGGTGGATCTCTTCAATCTCATGCGTTGGCGTCCATTCCTGCAAACCCTCGCGCCACACAAAGGCATCACGCCCAATATTCTCATTCTGGATTTCATCAATTAAGCTGACAAAAGAGATTGGACCGAATTGCTGGTGGCCAGCGTAAATAAAGTACTTGCTATCTTTATTGTGCAAGACAATCCCTCCAGCCATCAGGATATTAAATTCTTCAAGCTTTTAAAATGGGCATTTCTTGCCCAGACGTGCCTTTAGTCTATACTCCCCCTGGACTGCGCTTATAAATGGCCTCTAGAATTAAACTTTTAAGAGGAGTCGCTATGAATCATCGTCAAACTATTCATGCGCTTTTATTATTGCTCTCAATCAATTTGCCGCTTATCGGCTGCGAGAATAAGCCAAAGTCAGCCATAGACCGTCAAAGCTATGCTGCTGGCATACAAATGGCTGAGACCTTTAAGAAGGGAGGCGTAAAATTGAATCCTCGCATGGTGGAACAGGCGCTGCAGGATGTACTCAACGAAAGACCACTGCACATGAAAAACGAAGATATTCAAGCAGAGTTGCTCGCCCTTAGTCAACGTGCCCAGGAACGACGACAAAAAGATGCGCAAAGTAACCTCAACGAAGCGAAAAAATTTATGGACGCCTACATGGCTGAAAAAGGAGTAAAGAAGACCAACTCAGGCTTGCTCTATCGCATCCTTCAAACTGGCAAAGGTCGGCGTCCTAAACCTTTTGAATTCATCAAACTGCACTATACAGGCAAACTCTCCAATGGTCAGATTTTTGACAGCTCGATTTTGCGAGGGAAACCATCAGAACTCTCAGTCAATGCGGTCATCCCGGGTTGGCGTGAGGCACTGCAACTAATGCCTTTGGGATCCAAATGGGAAATCGTTGTTCCTCCCGCACTCGCTTATGGAGCTACTGGCACCACACTGATCCCTCCCAACTCTGCCCTAATTTTTGAGCTGGAGCTATTAGGAATCAAACAACCTTAGCCATGCACAAGGTAAACCATGAATACCCCGAATAGACGTTTGCTTCTTATTTTTTTACAGGTCGGTACACTGTGCATTTCTGCTATCTACGCGGCTTATGGCTTCTCAGAGGATAACTCTCAAACGACTCAAAAGAAAAATCAAAAAGCCTCTTGGGTTGCGCATCTCCTACGTCAGGATTTCAATGCGCGTTTACCTGAATTGACTTTCAAAAAAATCAAATTACCTGTGATTTTGGTGGCGCGCAAAAATGAACTCCGGCCAATGGTGGAAATAGAAGGTCAATTTGAAAAACCGGATTGGCAGATGTTTGTGCAAAACGATTCACCTGTCAATAAAAACCCTCACGGCAACGGCTTTTTGGTGCATGCCTTTTTAAATTCTCAGGTAAATGAAATTTATTTTACCGCCAAAGGACCTAACAGAGAAGTATTAACAGAAACTGTTTATATTTTTGCTCCTGAAGCTCAAGAGTTCGAAATTGTTTCTCCGTGGAATGCAGTTACAGCCTCCGCCGGTTATGCATCATTTTTTTATCAACAAACCGCATTTGGCGTACTTAGCTCTCGCTCTGCACTGATTGGAATCGGATATACTTCGCCCGAAGCGGGATCTCGTTTTGGTCTCACCGGACAGGCGGATATGACGGTTTTGAATTTTTCTTCTGAACCGATCAAGGCCAATCCTCAACTTATTGATGCCCGATTTGGATTATCATATCGACTCTCAGTTGCCGAACAAAGTCGCTGGCGTTATCGACTTCTCGCTGGAGTAAGTTACCTAACGTTGATGTCCAACGGTAGTCCGTTTGGCTTTGCCGACCTGTGGGGCCCAAATTTCGGCCTGCGAGCAATGTACTACAACAATATCCGCTCGTCTTTCGTGCTTGAAATGCACATGGTTCCATATCAGAGTGTGCAGCTTGATAGGCAAAGAGGCCTTCAGTTATCAGCCACTTGGAGTAAAGCGCTCAAAAGTTTGCGTCGCCAAGACATTTCAATTAAGTATTCTACCTCAGCATTTGAATCCTCTGGTCAAAGTATTGATGTTGGATTTTTATCCATCAGCCTAGGGTACAGCATTTAGAATCTCACTTCGACGCACGCTTAGCAGCGCTCTTCCCATTTTTGACGCCTCAGCTTGAGAATCCGAGCGATTAACTTAAAACGCTCAAAATATTTGTCGATATATATATGTAGTTAATCTGAGACTCTTTGATGGGGAAAAGTATCTTTTGGGCTGGAACAAGAAAGACAATGCCTTAAGCAATCATTGGAAAGTGGTACTGATTTCGATCAGTGGTGTTGTTTGTTTATCCCTCGGTGGCTGTTTGCCTAAAGATATTCCCTTACTCTCCTCGCAAGAAGATGATTCCTCGGTTACCTATGCAGGCTTTAATGGCATTTCCAGTGCCGAGACCGTTGGGCCTACCCGAGTATTGGTTAAATGGGATGCTTCGACAGATCCGGCGGTTGTTGCTTATAACATTTACGACACAACATTTAAGTTTCAACCAAAACTTTTGCGCACTATCGCCGCGCCCGCAACTCAGGTCACTCTTAACGGGTTAGCCAATCAATCGCTCTACTCATTTCGCGTCCGTGCAGCCAACCAAGATAATGCAGAAGACACTAACACTACAGACCTACCCGCTATTCCCTACGGTGGACTCATCTCCGCCGAAGTCACCAGTAGCTCGACCGCTCGTCTCACATTCAACTCTGGCAGCAACGCCGATGAAATCAAAATCTACTGCCAAAAAGGCAGTGACCCTTTTGAACAGTACGCGGCCGTGCGCAACACCATGCTGACCACAGTGGATTTGCTCGACCTTGCCGCCGGTGAATCTTACACCTGTCGCACGGCGCTTGAAATTGATGGCTTTATCGACAACAACAGCTTCACTCACACATTCACACCCATGGGACGCGCCAGCCAAATCGTCTTCGAACAATCACCGGGCAATACCGGTGCAGGTGAATCTTTTATTAATCAACCCATCATCAAAATTAAAGATGCCAACGGCAACCTGGTCACCGGTGGACCTGATGCCAATGCGCTGATCACCATCAATATCTCAGCCACCTCACCAACGAGCGGCTCCATTCAAGGCATTACCACCGTGGCCGCCACTGGCGGTATTGCCACATTTACCGGTTTGAGCATTCAAGATGTGGGCGCAAAAATATTGAGCGCCAGCAAAGAAGACACCTCTGCTCTCAGCTTTGGCAGCGGCATTGTCACCGCCTACTCTGCCCCTTTCACCATCACCGCTGGGCCTGTGTCGGAGCTCACCTCCACAATAGAAATCAGTCCGGCACCCACAGATGGAGTGGAGACCTTGATCGCCAACGGTACTGACTCCTACACCGTTACCATCAAACTCAAAGATGCCTTCGGCAATCCCATTCAGGGGGTGCGCACAAACTTTGCCTCCAACATCGCCGGCGACACCGTTAGCCAACCCACTCAAAACACAAACTCCTCGGGAACCTCCAGTGGGTCCATTAGTTCCACCATCGCCGACGTCGCCCCCAACTTGCGTATGCTCAGCATCTCATCGCCAGCTGGACTGAGCAGCGTGCAAGTTGCAGCGCCTTTTAAGGCGGGCCCCGCCGCTAAGCTCGCCTTCTCCACTCAACCCGTCAATTCTCCAGCCGGACTGCTCGGTATGGCGCAAGTGCAAATAACCGTGCAAGACCAACAGGGCAATCGCATCAGCTCAGGACTCGGGTCCGATGCCGAAATCACTTTGAGTATCGCTAACAATATTGGCGGTGCCGTGTTGAGTGGAACCAATCCAAAAAACGCTAGCAATGGACAAGTTACGTTTAGCGATCTAGGTATCGACAAAACTGGCACCGGGTATCGGCTCATTGCCAGTTCTGGCATCTTAAGCCCAGCCTACAGCAACACATTCAATGTCACCGCAGGCGTGCCTAAAAAAATTGCCGTTAATGGACCTCCCAATGTGGTCTCTGGACAATGCAGCAGCGCCATCACCATTCAACTCCAAGATTTGGGCAACAACCCCTCAAACGCGATTCAAAGTACTCCCGTCACCATCACTGGGTTTGGCAGTGCACAACTTTTTAATTCTAATACCTGTGGCGGATCTTCTCTTGGCAGCTCCATAACTTTTACCGCCGGAACCAATTTGCGCACGGTTTACCTCAAGGACTCCAAGGCCGAATCGCTGACCTTAAGTGTTGCAGACACCTCTGGAGTTCTCTCGGCGGGAACTCTCAATTTAAATATCGCACCAAGCAAGCTTGCCTTTTTGGCGCAAGCTGCCCCACCAGCAGCTCCAGCCACACCTCTTTCAGTAGTTGCAGGGCAATGCTCCACCGAAATCGTAATCACTCCCCTGGGTGACAACGGAAACCCAGGACCAACATTCGTAGCCACACCAGTGGCTGTTACAGGCATCACTGGCTCGCAAGCACAAGTTTTCAGTGATTCCGCATGCACTCAACTTTTAGATCATTCCAGCTTTAACCTTCCCATCAACACAGGCCCCAACTACACCACCAAAATCTACCTAAAAGATCCCAAAGCCGAGACTCTCACTCTGTCAATCGCTGACCCTGGTGGCATCATGACCACGGTCACAGCACCACAAACTGTTTTTATCACTCCTTCAAGCATTAACTTCACCGGCCCCACCAGCGTGGTCGCAGGTCTCTGTTCAGCCGCGTTCACCATTCAATTGCGCGACCAGCAGAATAATGCAGCTATTGCCAGCGAAGACACACCCCTTGCCATCAACGGCATCCCACAGACTTCGGTCGGTCGCTTTTATACGTCCCCTGCATGTAGCGGGAGTGGCTCGCAAACAGCACTCACCTTCCCGCAAGGCGCTAGCTCTCTCGCGGTTTACTTTAAAAGCACCGCCTCTGATGCGCTGACCCTCTCAATTGCCGACCCCAATGGCAAAATGCTCACCTCGCAAACCATTAATTTTATGGTGTCACCGTCAGCCTTGCGGATTGTCGCACCCACAGAAGGCTACTCAAAAACCAACATCTGCGCTGGCCCATTTTATGTAGAAACTTTGGACTCGTTAGGCACAGTCACAAATGCGGTGACAACAATCACTGCCGAACTGACAGGAGCAGGAGATGCTGGAACTTTTTATACCGACAATACTTGTACATCAGCTCTGTCTTCTGTGACTTTTGCTGCGGGCCAAAATCGCAAATCATTTTATTTTATGAGCTATTTTACCGAAAATGCCCTGTTAATTAATGCCACCGATCTAGATGGAATTTTGACTACATGTACGACCAGTTGGATTGTTACCGCCGACAAATCTTGGCTAGGAACCGCTTCAACTA
>JAYQON010000142.1:0-5540 GCA_038144835.1 Bdellovibrionales bacterium | reverse complement strand
GAGCAAGTGGCCTATGATGAAAAAATCGAACGCACATCAGCTTTCATTCGGGCTTTCATTGCACTCAAGTCTTCATTAAGTGAAGATCTTGAATTGCGTCGCCAAAGACGGATTGATGAGAAGTTCATCGAACGGCTATTCGCTAAAGTTTTTCCGATGCCATTAAAGCCAGAAATTCTGGAGAAAAACGATCCTTTGAATCGGCTGCGTGATCAAGATCAATCGGTGCGTGACCTGCAGGCTGTTGGCTATGAAGGATCCCCAGACTTGAAACGTCGATTTTTTGAGACGATTCTCAGTCAAACAAGACCAACCGATACAAGTCGTCCTATTCCAAATTCACAGATACTCTTTGGTGGCACTTCAACAGGAAAAACTTTCCTGCTTGAATCTTTGTTCAAAATGCTGGGTTTAGTTGAGTATAGCCCTTCTAAGGCAAATAACGAAGAGGCGGACTACATCCTTATCAAAGTTCAAAAATTGACAGAAGACGATACGACAGATCCCGATAAGATGAGCGTTAAGGATGCCATTGCCCAAGTCATCGATCTTATGGCTCAGCCTAAGGGAACACGAGCTCATATTGTATTTGATGATTTTCACAAGGCCGCGAACAAAGGCGTGCGCGAAAAGCTGTCGCAGTTCATCGCTGCTCTCTTTGAGGCCAAAAATGGAATGTATGCCGTCAAATCTAAAGATGGAAAGCGACATCGAGAGATACCCGTACAGAATTTGAATATTTACATGACCATAAACCCAGCCTCAAATGAACGCATTCGCAAGGAGTGGGTGAAGGAATCACTGCGTGGAAATGAGCTATTAAAGCGTGAAGTATTGGCTGCATTGAGTGGTGATGGCTTTACTCCGGAAGAATCCTTTCTAGCGCGTTGGGGCGATATAATTAATCTAGATAATTTTCCACGTTCGGCTAAGGTACCAGAACTAGTCAAACGTGTACGCGCCAACGCAGGTAAAAGCGGTCAATTGATATTGGTTGATCCGCAGGTCATTGATGCTCTGATTGATCGGTTCCCCCGAGCGCATGCCCGGGAATTGCTTTCTCCAGCAACGGCAGCATTGACGAGCCTTCCTGCGAGCGCGGCAGCAGCGCCCATTTACCTGGTTTCTTTGCGTGACCAGAGAAGCGGCATGGGCGGCCAGCTGCCGGGAGCTGACGAAAGTTTTAGTCAGCATGATCTGCAGCACGAGGTTCGTAAATTCACTCAAGTGGATTCAATACGCCCAGGAGATATGCAAGCCTTGGCACGATTCATGGGATTTGCAATGCGTAATTTTCGTTTGCATGTCTTAAATTACGTCGCTCTAGAGGCTCACATGAGTGACGTCTTAAGGGTCAATTTAGTTGGTCAAAATAATATTTTAAAAACTAATTTTCTCTTAGGTATGGCGACTCATGTAATTGACAACCCACGGGTGCCAACGGGTGAAATTTTGATTCAGCCTGAGCAATTCGGATTTTTGAATCGGAGTCAGCTCGAGGACTTGGTAAAATATCAGGTATTACGCAAGAGTCCCGAGCCCTATTTTCCTGTGAATCTTGAATTGCAGCAGCGTCGTGATGAAATGGACCTTGAGCGTTTTCGGCAGGGAACTTACACTCTGACCCATCAACCAAAGACCCGTCGTGATGTGCTTATTGAATCAGTTGGCAAGGCCGAGGCCATTTTGCGTAAATCCATGCGCATTTATATGCGCCTAAACTCTGAAGGCGATTTGCGAGAAGTTGGGCATTGGAATGAGGCTCAAATTAAAAATTGGTTTCATAATCTGACTGAAGTCGAACCTGAAAAAGAATTTCGAGCCATCTCACGTGAGTTTGTTGAGCTCTTCTTTGATTTAATGGAACGACTACATTCTCCAGAACTCGTTGATGAAGATGGCAAAAGAGTTCAAATGCATATTTACGATCAGGTGCGCTTATTTGCCTATGTCATAGATAAGGCAATATTGCGCCTGCCATGGGGGCAAATTGGTAATTTCGCAATCAATATTTCGAATCTTGCTAGCGACATGAGTCTCGGCACGAGGACGGGCTTTCGCGAGTATGTCGGAGCACATCAGTTGTCATTATTCTCGATTGCAACACCTGAATTTATGAATGACATCTTGTTACAGGCCACAACCGGTCCCGGAGAATCCATGGTAGGTAAAGTCGAGTCGTTGAAAGGCCATTTCAACGCCGTTTGTGAGTCCATGTTGATCACGAAGCCCTTGCAGGAGTGAGTATGAGATTTTTGACTGGTCTTTCCATTTTACTGGTGGCTTTCGCGGCTCTGGCAGCTGATTCAAATCAGACTAAGAATGGCCGCTCCTGCGAAGACGAGTTGAGTAAGACTTCCAATGCCCGTTTTTTCGAAATTATTCCGAGTGACAGAGTTCCGAGCCAGGCCGAGGAATACAGAGAATACGTAAAGGAACTCACCGAGCCAGGTGGCGTGATTGAAAAGCTAGGGATTCGGATGACTGGTCAAATTGTTGAGTTCGTGCAGGGGCGTGATTTGAATGCCCTAACCAGCGGCACGGCGGGAGGTTATCCAGTCAGTTTCTATCTGGATGGGGCAGCCGTTTTGCGCTCTTTGCAGCCGCGCAATGGCTTTGCGCTAGAAGTTGTTTACCCTGGACCGAATTTTCAACACGGCTTTTATCGTGACGACAACCCAAAAGCCGAGCAGATGTCGATCATCGATCACGTTTTGGGGCATAATAGCTTTGCTTATAGCGCGGGCATGCAGGCCTATCGGGCTGGCCAAGGACTGCTTGCAACTAAAGAGATCGACAAAATTTTAACTACTCTTTACGGATCTTTTAATAAAGATGATGTGCAGAGATTTTACATTTGGTCTCTGACCTTAGCCAGTTTGCTCGATTGGTATGGTGTTCATTATCAAACTTCAGAGGAATTTGAGCCCAAACTCGACATCAAGGCCTATGATCCTCTGGGTAGATCAAAAGCCAAAATTGAACGGCACCCTAAAGCGCCGACAGAAAATATTCTTCCGGCTTTTGCGGGCAATATCGCCCCCCACCAGCCCGAGTGGAAAAGAAAAATTCTCGAACTGATACACACGAGCATGGCTTTTCGGCCGGCACTTGTACATACCCAGATTATGAACGAGGGTTGGGCCTCTATTCTGCAAGAGATCGTACCTCGTCACACCAAGAACAATCATAATTTTGCTTTTTGGATGAAGGCAAAAAATGTAATGCAGCAAGAAGGCAAACCAAAGTTGCATGATCCTTATTCATTGGGCGTGTTTGCTTGGCGACGACTCAAGGAGCGCTTTGAGCAACGGCCTCAGATACGCTCTTTGAAAACGCAACTGGAAAAAGATCGTGCTTTTATTGAGTACGCACAAGAAGAGATTATTGCTCGTTTGGATGATGAGCAGTTTTTGCGGCTAGCTTGTGATCAGGTCTTTATCGATCGCTACAAGCTGGCAATTGTACGAAGGGCCTCACCGCAAGAAGAGGATCCAAATCTGCCTCAGCCTAATCCACCGCCGCGACAGCCAGTTGCGCAGTGGAGAATCGTTTCCAAAGATGCCGAAAAAGTCGTTCAAGCCATTATCGACCAAGTTATAAAGCCAAAGTATAACTACAATCCTAGGGTCAAATTGGTTGACTTCAATCGCCCCGGGTCGGGTGAGGTTGAACTGGTTTTAAACGATGAAGTGAGCAATGAATTGGCTCTGGAGCGCACTCAGCTCGCGCCGGCGCTTTATGCTTTGGCCAACATTATTGATAAGCCAATAAGTTTGGAAGGAATGATGGTTGTAGAACGGCGAGAGCGAGAGCCTAATGATCCCTTTGCTCGCCGTCAGCGACCGACTCTTCCTGGACCCACGCCCGCAGGATGGGACTTTGAGGACCAAAATGAAGAACCGGTTCCAGAGCTGTCTCGCGTCCGCGTTGTAGTGTCGCCGACGGGAGAGGTGCGAGCTTATCTTTTATCAAAAACTCAATCCGCCGATGGTAAAAAGACTTTTTTCAATGAGTCTCCAGATCAAAATCTATCTCTTGAATTGAGTGCTTACCTTAAGTCGTATTTGCAGGATCTTTACATGGACGACTTAGATGAGCGTGACCACATTCTCTCAGGCTCTCAGTCGATGCGCGAGATTTCGGCTCAAATGATCGCGCGTATGATCGACGATACGCCTTATGACAGTTTATTGATCCATGCTCCCAATGTTGCGGGAGCAATTTTGGAATTCAAAACCATGATGGAACGGCGAATGCTGAAAGCGTTAGAGTTGGCATCGCGTGACAGTCAGCGCATTCGCATGGTCAATGGACAACCACGTATTCGCGCTTTACCTATGCAAGTTCATATTCAGTTCGATAGCGATTACATGGAGCAAGTGCGGAAGCGCAAAAAAGGTGCCCCAGTGGATATACACCTGAATCGCACATTCAAGGATGATGGAGTCCTTGCCTCAGGTGCCGTTGGTGATTATCAGGGTGAGGATGGTCGAGTGGGTGAGATTGATGGTAATCCAGGAGATCGTTTTTGGGGGCCAGGCAATCCTCAAGGTGGAGGCGCAAGTGGCACACAACCGGGCGAGGATCCAAATGATCCCAGCTGGGTTGATATCCCTCAGGACCTGTACTCTAAGTTTCTTGGTGAAAAGGTAAAACTTCCAATTCTTAATCCAAAGCCCGGCCTTTCTCGCGTCACCAAATATAAGCCAGGCAAGCGCATCAACAGAATGTTTGGTCAGATGCTGCCTATGGAAATTGCCGAAAATGCTTTTAAGCGTGGTTTAGAAGAAGCGATCCGCGATGGACGTGATCCCTCAGAAGATGTGGATCGAGTTTTTGACGAAGGCTTTGGCCTTATGCATCCTCGCGACTTTGTGGTCAAAAGTAAGACAATCACCAAAAAGCCGGAAGTAAAGGCTGCGGTAACCTTTGTTCTTGATGCTTCTGGAAGTACGGCTCGTTATATGGAGGCCTTTAAGCGTTTTGTTCATGACATCGAGACGTTGATTCGCGCTCACTACAGAGGTTTTGCCTTTGAGTATATTATTTTTGATACACAAGCGCACGTGATGAAAAACAAAGAGGATTTTTTCAGAGCTCAACTGGGAGGCGGTACGACCTATCATACGGGTACGGATAAAGCGAAGTGGTTGTTTAATGAAAAGTACCCTCGCCAGGTTTGGGATCGTTACACATTCTTGATGGGCGATATGGAAGACTTTTCGCCAGACAAGGCTTTTGCATCAATTAAGTCGTTGCTCGAAGATAGTGAATTTTTCGGAACTGTAGCTGGCTTACACTCGCAGGACTTTTCTGGGTTTCTGCAGTTACTACAAATGATAAGAGCTGAAGTGGGTTCCAATCCAGCCATGGGGTTAACGATCTTGGATCAAGATGGTGGTTACAGGATAGATCATATTCGAGAGGTTTTGCGGAACGAAGAAGAGGACTAATCAAACTCAAACTGGCCCACATGCCTGGTGCTACCGGTCCCCAAGATACATCCGGCGGCCCGGACGTTTAAAAATTTAAGCCGA
>JAYQON010000141.1:0-6018 GCA_038144835.1 Bdellovibrionales bacterium | reverse complement strand
GATAAATAGTACGGCGTACCTCACCCGACTCCGCCAAAACATACGCTTGGGTTTAAGAGACCACACAATAACCAATAGCTTGATAAATTTTATTCGAAGTTCGGTTTTCGGCATCGGTGTAAAGAACACAAAATTTATAATTGCGGAGCATCCGACGACTAACCTCCGCAACTAAATTTGATGCGTAACCTCGACCACGTTCAATTCTTGGGGTATAAACAGAATTAATTGTTATCCCATTTTTGGTAGAACGTCCAAGATAAGTGCAACTGACTGGTTTACCCTGGACACACCAAAAATAAACTTGCTGGCGAGAAATTTTATTTTCTACCAACTGACGTGTACGGCTCGGGTCAATAAGGTCATTGGGAGTTGATTCGAACATAAAGTCCAACAGCCAACGTGTAGCCTTAGGAACATCAAAAGTATTTGCTAAACGAATCTCACCTGCACAAGATAGCGGCATACTTACTTCAGCTAACTTGAGAATTTTCTGGCTCATATTCAAATTAATGGATTGAAGAGTTTCTGTAGAAATGCGCAGGGCAAGATCTGTCATTACTGATTTTGGACCGATCAATACTTTTGGTCTTGGACTCAAAGAAAGAAGCGAACGCGCTATGAGAGGTAAAGCTTCCCTTGGGAAGTCGCTAACAGCCACCCTCCTTTTATCAGTCCCCCCTATGACGCCGACCACATTCCCATCACAACTTAAGTGCAACATATTGGGGTGAACTTCTATATATCCACCTGCCCTCAAACCTTCAGCCCAACTCAGGATCAAATTGTTCTCAGCTTCTTGTGAGTAGAGGAAGGGCCCAGTCACTTGCAAAAAGGCCCCTGGGTCATAGCTACGAATAAGTCGATATGCCGACATTTACTCATTTTTACTTTAAGTATGACTTCGGTCAATTCGCAGCCGTTCTCATGCCGGGCATAGAGGCGAGCCGATTTCCGATCTGCTCGTAGTATTTCTGGTAAATATTCATCACCTTGTCGGAGTACCTTGTCGGTTCGATCTCGCTAGCTAGAAGCCGTCTTACATTTCGAGAGCCCATGTTGTAGGCCGCAAGGTAGCGTGAACGGTGACTCTTAAATTTCTTGCGTAAAGACGCAAGATAAGTCGCGCCGATACGAATGTTTATCGAAGGATTTTCCAAATCAAATTGTTCAGGAAGACCGGCTTGGCTAGCCAACCACTGAGCTGTTCGCGGCATAATCTGCATCAAGCCGATTTCACCAGCTGATCCACGAGCTTTCATATTGAAGCGACTCTCATGCATCATCACAGCCAAAAGCAAGAAGGGATCCAGGCCATGATGATTGCCTTCGACAATCACAGAGTGAGCAATTTCGAAAGCAAAAGAGCGCTGTTTGTCTGAAAGCGCCCGGGTCACAAAGTTCAAAATTAATGAGCGCGGGTCTCCATGGCCCTGGATACCCTGCGCTTGCCCGTGCAACAATTCTGGTAGAAGTTCTAGAGCATGAGTTACCTGAAGATCAGTTCGCACCAGAGGCAGTTTTGCCGCCGGATCTTGATTGGCTGGTCTTATTTCCTGAAAGTTACCAAGTGCACAAGAGAGCAACAAAGCGGCACTGGCTATTTTTTGAGGGTTTCTAACTAAATGCACCATACAGTGCTTTAGAGCAACGCTTCAGCCAACCTGTAACTCATTAAAAATACTCAATTATTGTTATGAGACGGCAATTTATGGGAGTTGAGGTGTCGTCAACCTAGACATACGTCCACAAAACCATAGACGTCTACAGGTGGCTTTGTCTCAAAACATGACATTTTTAGACGACATAGGCCAAGAGTATTAAACTTAAAACATATAGAAAATGCCACCACTCAGAGTTGTATACCTGTGGCTAGCGCTGGTCGCTGATTCCGTACGAGTACCATTTCCAGAAAAATTTGATGCGTACATTTCAAAATCCAACTGAGCTATGACTTTCATACGTTCGCTGATTTTTCGAAAACCAAAAATCCCGAATTGAGTCATACTATTTTCGGAGCTTTCGCCGCTGGTCACAGGCGTTTCTTTGAGGCTCGGCTTAAAACCAAACGCAAACTCTCCGCCAAATCCGTATAAGCCTTTCTCGCCACCCAAGGGAGCAGAACCGCGCACTCCGATTTTAGCTCCGGAATACTGCATTGTTGTGAAAACTTGAGGGCTGGCGTCGTCGACATAAAGCTTATAATTAAAGTATCCCAAATATGGCTCAAAATAGGCTGACCAAACGTGCGGTCCGAGCCGTAGTCGGTAGCCCAAAGAAGCTTCGTAATAGTTCAAAGATTGATTTAGTTCAGAAGGAGAAGACCCCTCTCTTGGGTTGGAAATGGGAATCACGCCCTGTCTGAGGCGTCCAGCAAAAGTCAATTCAGGCGTGACCCAAATCTCTCCATCAAGCTGAATATGAGGGGCAATGCTATTTTTTGCCTCAAGGGGATCAGTGGAAATATTGCTGTTGCCACTAAAACTACCCAGCCCGAAGCGCCCACCAATTTGTCCAAACGATGCCGGCCGTTCAGGCCTCCATGCATGCGCATCTTTGCCAAAAGCTATGGCTCCGTCTTCTCGCTGAGACAAGGCTTCCTCAGGTTCTGAATTCAAGGAGAGCTGTTGAGCTGCACCATATGTGACAAAGTCTAGCGCTCCAACTTTAGACCCTTTTTGAATAGTGTCGCGTTCGCGCTCAGTGACAATTACGCCAAAACTCAAAGTATCATCGATTTTGAGAAGCTTAACTTTACCTAAAACTTCTTTTTCAGTTTTGATCAAAAAGTTAAACTTCGGGTGCCTCTGTATTTGAATAATTTGAACTACGCTGAGAATCTGATTTTCTTGAATTCCATCTTTTTTGCCAACATTGACAGTGATTCGATTTCCATCACGACTCAGTATGCGGCCGGAATACGGCAATCGCGCTATGATTTCATTTAGCATTTTTTGCATTTGCGATTGCAGATCACTTATTTGAAATTGCTTATAATCTTTAAGGATTGCTTGCGAGAGTAGTTTTCCATCTTCACTCAAAAAAAGACTTAAATGAATTGTAACTCCATTTGGCCCTTTTGAGAGGCGCCCCGAAAAAAATGCATCAACTCCTAGCCCCTCGGCAGCTTGGCGAGCTTTCTCGGGAGACATCTCAAGTTCCTCTGGCGTCAACACTGGTCCCGATCCACTTGCGGGCACAAAGTCCCAGCGATGCATCCCATTGATTTGGTCGATAAAATATGTTTCCAGATGTCGGGAGTAGATGCCTTGTAGATTGTCAGTAAATGGCAAGACCGAGACTTTATTAATCGAAAGCATCTCGTCGACGTCACTTCGATACCTGGCCTGTACTGCCCCTGAGGCAGTCTGGGCCAAAGTCTTGTTGGACAGCTGCAACGCCACTAGAGGCAAAAGTATGACAATAAAACGTCGAAAAATTATGCAATTCACCAGGAGTCCCCTTTAAACAGTCTGCATGGACGCCTGTATACAGGTCAATTCGCATAAAGTCCGACTCGCCGAAAGCCGAATATACCTAAGTCATGCTAAACGGTTGTGGAATTTTAATTTTATCTTTGCTTACCGCCGTCATTCCGGCAACAGCTCAGCTCGACTCCTCTTCTGCTGTCTTATTGCGGTCAAGACAGAGAACCACTAATACCGATAATTTGAATAGTTCACGTTACAAAGTACGATCACCAGAATCACGCCGCGATGACGATGATCTGGAGGAAACATTAGGTACAGTAATCCCGACACCTGTGCCCAATCGATCAATTCGCAAAGGCACCAATTCAATAACTCCATCTATGAAAAAGGATCTCAGCAACGCGACCCCTCCAGCTGAAGCTGAGGATCTACCACCTGATACACCAGCAGCGGCCGATAACACTCTGCAAGAGACACCTTTGACTAATCAAACTCAGACCTCAGATGTTTCGAATAAAACCGTCGAGCCGAACCCGCCCAATCCCTCAGTACCAGAGCAAGTTCGTGAACTTATTTTAGGTGGTAGCACAGAGGATATCGAAGAATATCGAAAGCAGATCCATCCTCAAGATCCTCGCTCAAATATGCTCGATATTGCTATTGCACCAGCCTATTATTATAACGACTCTTCCAGTAAGTATTCCTTTCGTCGCTACCATTCGCATGCGCCAGGACTCGGATTGGGCATGAACCTATGGTTCACTCCTTTTTTTGGTATGCAGTCAAAATTTTTTACAAGTTTTTCTGCCAGTCAAAACAACGGCGGCGTAAATTCTGTTCCCACGGAACTTCAGGAGTTCGAAGCAGGCCTCCGTTTTAGAAAGCACTTTGGCTTTTCGCGCAAAGCTCCAACATTAAATTGGGGTGTCGATTACAATGACAATTTGAATAAGATATCGAAACTATCGACAACGTCTCTAGGACATAAAACCTCAGGTCTGAGCTTTGTATTGGAGGCAACAATTCCCAATTCAACGGCATACGCCAACACTTTCGCCTTGGAAGTTCGTCCACGCATGAAACACTCCGAACAAAACACAGGCATTGAAGCCAGGTCGGGCAGCAAAAATGAAACCAACTCGATGAGCTTCTCTCTTGGCGGGCAGTGGAATCTAGACAGACGAAACCAACTATTCTGGCGAACCCGCTACACCATTGAACGTAATCTTTTTGACAACCAAGCAGACACGACCGATCCAATCAGCAACCAAAAACCCGAAGGGGTCAGTGTCACCAATTCCCTACTGATTTTTTATTTTGGGTTTAGGTGGGGATCTTAGAACCATCTCGGTACTTGGAATTCATATAAAACATCAGCCGTTGTGCGCGACGATTTTTACGCCAACGCTTGATGCCGACATAAAGTCCAATCAAAAATAGAAGAACCGCAGCGAGCGACAGTTGGATACGTTCAGCGATCGCCATCGCCATGTCGAGATTCTCGCCTACCCAATGGCCAACCCAAACCCACAAGGGAACACTAATCAAAGCTGCAAAGCCATCTAACCCATAAAAGATGATTGGACGCACGCCCATAATTCCAGACATTAAAAATATGGGTGAACGCAAGCCCGGCAAAAATCGGGCAGTGAAGCAAATAAAATGGGAATTGCGAATGATCTTTCGCTCAGCCAAAGCAATTCTTCTTGGAGTCATGATGGTACGTATTATTGGCAACTGGAAAGCTTTCCGACCATAAACACGACCAACCGTGTAGAGAAAAGCATCTCCAGCCATGACTCCGAGAAAGCCCGCAATAATCGCTCCAGGAAACGAGATAGAGCCTAGAGCTGATAAAATCCCGGCAGCTATCAAGGTGATGTCCTCTGGCAGTGGTATTCCTAGACCACATACAACGAGTAACCCGACGATAGCACTGTAGGCAGTCCAGCCATCCAGCTGTGATAAGGTCGTGATTAAATACTCTTTTAAAGCCAACATACCGGACCGCTTAGAAACCTTTTGGGAGCTGAAGTTTCCGACACTATAATACTATCTATGGGAATTAGACTAGTGATTGTGGATGACGCCCCGTTCATTCGAGAAGTACTTCGTCACGTTTTTTTTGGCAGCGAGATTGAAGTCGTTGGGGAGGCACAGGATGGAGTTGAGGCTGTAGCCTTAGTTAGACAAACTCAACCGCAAGTTGTCCTGATGGATATTGTTATGCCTAAAAAAAGCGGCATTGAAGCCACGAGTGAAATCCTGAAGGAATTCCCTCAAACGCGTGTAGTCGCCTGCTCCACCTTAGACCAAAACAATATGGTTATGCGTGCACTCGAGGCAGGATGCTGTAATTATGTGACTAAACCTTTCAAGGCTGAAGATGTCCTCAAAGCCGTACGAGCGGCTGCAGGAAACGCTTCTTAGGGGGTAAACCAATGATGGATTTTCTTTTTTTCATAAAAACTCTATTTTTAACGGTTGCTTTAGTTCTCATTATGCAAATTCGCGTTGGCGACCACACCATAGAGACCCATGCATTGAGCTGGGTCAAAACCTCAGCTGTTGTTAGCCCTCTTAATCA
>JAYQON010000140.1:0-6112 GCA_038144835.1 Bdellovibrionales bacterium | reverse complement strand
GGCCACGCCCGTTGCACAATCCTCGCCCATATTACCAAAGACCATCGATTGGATATTCACCGCAGTTCCCCAACTGCTTGGGTAACCATGCAGCTGGCGATAGGTAATCGCGCGCGGCGAGTTCCAACTCCTAAAAACCGCTGAAATTGCACCCCAAAGCTGTTCCGCGGGATCCGTCGGAAAACTCTTGCCCGTTGATTCAAGAATCTGCTTTTTAAATTTATGCACGACAACCCTCAAGTCATCGGCTGTGAGGTCGCTGTCCAGATGGCAACCTTTGCTTTC
This sequence comes from Bdellovibrionales bacterium, assembly GCA_038144835.1. GTDB lineage: Bacteria > Bdellovibrionota > Bdellovibrionia > Bdellovibrionales > UBA1609 > JALHOQ01. The sequence continues at coordinate 5,827 of JAYQON010000140.1, read as the reverse complement.
CTTGAGATCTTCAAGAACAACCTCAAGAAGTGAAGTATTCATACCCATTACCACATTAGAATACATAGTGATAAATCGGCGGTAAGAATCCCAAGCAAAACGCGCGTTACCCGATTTTGCTGCCAAACCCTCCACCGTGGCATCGTTCAAACCTAAATTCAAAATCGTATCCATCATTCCAGGCATAGAGGCTCGCGCCCCCGAACGAACACTGACCAACAATGGGTTAGAGATGTCCCCAAAATTTTTGCCAATCAGTTTTTCAATCCTCTTCATAGCCTCCATAACTTGGGCCTTTGCGACCTCGGGCAACTTTTCGCCGTGATCAAAAAACACCTGACACATCTCAGTAGATATTGTGAATCCAGGAGGTACCGGCAACCCCAACGCAGTCATCTCAGCCAGGTTTGCACCCTTGCCTCCCAAGATATTTTTCATGCCTGCATGGCCTTCGGTTGCACCTGCGGAAAAAAAGTAAACAAATTTTTCTGGTAATTTGATCTTATTCGAATGCGAATCCACAGTACCCATCTCTTTCATTTTAGATCCCCCCGGATCAGTAATTGGAAAGCTTGTCTTTAACGTAATTGCTCAGTTGCTCTAGAGCGACTCGATCCTGAGTCATCTTGTCGCGATGACGTACTGTTACCTTATGGTCTTCAAGACTATCAAAATCGACAGTCACACACAAAGGGGTGCCGATTTCATCTTGCCGCCGATAACGTTTGCCAATGCTCGCAGTCTCATCATAATCGACATCGTAGTCGATGGCCAAATCATCCCGCACCTTAAGAGCTAGCTCTTGCAGGTGTGGTTTTTTGGAAAGCGGCAAAACAGCCAGCTCCTGCGGAGCAAAACGCGGATGCAAACCAAGCACTACGCGGGTATCGCCTTCACCCTCGCCTTGAGACCCGTCGGCGCCACCCACAGTCTCCTCGCGATAAGCGTCGCAAAGAAGAGCAAGGGCCATTCGATCACAACCTGCAGCGGTTTCAATCACAAAGGGAATAAATTTTTCCTTTGTAGCCTCATCAAAATATTCTATTTTTTTACCCGAAAACTGCTGATGCTGCTTTAGATCAAAGTCAGAACGGTTATGAATTCCTTCGATTTCATTCCAACCGAAAGGAAACTCATACTGAACATCAAAAGCAGCTTTGGCATAATGAGCCAATTCATCTTTGCCGTGTTCTTTAAAGCGTAGTTTATTTTCACGAATGCCGATCGTCTTGTAGTAATCCCACCGTAGCTGCTTCCATTTTTCGAACCATTCTTCATCACTTCCCGGCTTCACGAAATATTGCATTTCCATTTGTTCAAATTCACGTGTCCGAAAGGTAAAGTTGCCGGGGGTAATTTCATTGCGAAAAGACTTTCCTATCTGAGCTATGCCGAAGGGAATCTTCTTACGCATACTGACCTGAACGTTTTCATAATTGACAAAATGCCCTTGCGCCGTCTCGGGGCGCAGATAAATCACGGACGCATCTTCCTCAACTGGACCCATGAATGTCTTGAACATGAGGTTGAAGTTTCGCGGCTCAGTTACATTGTGGGAGCCACAACTCGGACAGGTCACTTTACCATCAACGATCGCAGTGTCCTGACGGAAACGAGTCTTACACGCTTTACAGTCCACGAGTGGGTCAGTAAATCCGTCAACATGGCCCGAAGCTTTCCACACCATTGGATGCATTAAAATCGCTGAATCAAGACCCACGATGTCCCGGCGGCGAGTCATCTCGCGATACCAGGCCAACTTAACCTTCAATTTAAAATTCGCGCCTAAAGGACCGTAATCCCAACAAGCGTTCAAACCGCCGTAAATTTCACTACTTTGAAATACAAATCCACGCCGCTTGCATAACGATACCAAGGTGGCCAGATCTTTCAGATAAGAAACCTGCATGAATGTCTCCGCGAAATGGGGTTCTCTGAGGGGTACAACCTGAGGGGGTGCCTGTCAATTTGAGCGCAGAGCTCTACTCGCTTGATACCTTAAAAACTTGCCACTCGCTTTGAATAGCGCGATACGCCGCCTCGAGAAAAGGACGCGATCCGGCATCAACCGAGTCCATACTCATCGCGAAGGCAGCTTCCACTTTTTCTGGCGCAGAACCCGCAGGCAGCCCCAAAACTTCATAGGCATCCCAAGAATGCCCATTGTAATTAAAGACTACGTTAAGTGGTCGCTCCACTCGACTGTATGCAGGCTGGTTTTGAGCGGACTGGGGGGGCTGCTGCCCTTGCAGGCGTTCATCAGCCGATACGCTTTTTTGACTTCGCCAACGCAATCGCAATCGCATTCTGCCGCCGGGCCTGCGGCGCAAAAAAAGCAGCAGCGCCAGCAAAGTGAAAGCCGCATAATAGAGCATGAATTCTTTTGGTTGCAGCTGAATGACCTACCCCCTTAAAAAAGATTAACAGCCAAAAAAACAAAAAGGAATGGTGAGAGATAAATCTCCCCTTGTTTCCACCCCAACCAGCGAATATGACCAACGTTGAGTCAGGAGGCCCAAAACATGAATCCTTTTCTTCAGCAGTCCCCTATATCCGGAGTAAAAAACATTATTGCCGTGGGTTCCGGCAAAGGTGGTGTTGGCAAAAGCACGGTAGCTGTTAATCTGGCCATGGCTCTCAAGCAGTCTGGACTCAAAGTTGGTCTACTAGATGCAGACATTTATGGACCCAGCGTACCACGCCTGCTCGGGACAACTGGGGAAAAACCTGAGGTCACTGCGGACAATAAGATTTTGCCCGTAACCCGCTTTGGCGTAAAAACCATGAGTCTCGGCTATCTGGTTGATGAAAGTCAGGCCGCTGTTTGGCGCGGACCAATGCTATTTAAAGCCATGGACCAATTTTTTCGTGATGTCCTTTGGGGTGAACTTAACTATCTCGTTATCGATTTGCCCCCTGGCACTGGGGACGTGGTGTTGACAATGGCCCAAAAAGTACCCGTGCAGGGAGCCATTGTTGTGGTGACTCCACAGAGTGTAGCACTTGCCGATGCTAAAAAGGCCTTGGATATGTTTGAGCGCACGAATGTGCCGATTCTTGGAGTGGTGGAAAACATGGCTTACCTGACAACCCCTGCAGGAGAAAAAATCCAACTTTTTCCGCGTGGCGAGCTCGATTCATTTTTAGATGCAAAACAAATAAAAAAACTGGCGCAAATACCTTTTTTCCCGGAACTGGGACAAAGTGGCGAGGCCGGCGTCCCCGCTGTTGAAAGTCACTCAGGACACCCAGAAGCACAGGTTTTCATTGATGTGGCCAAGCAAATTATAACTATTCCTGGGGTCAAGCCCTGAGATCTTAAGTAGTCCTCTTGCAGTTAGGTTTCTCAAGTCGATACAAATATATGATTTTTATGAGATTTTATATTTTTTGACGAGAAAATTAACGCATATTGTTATAGCCTTGTGTTCATGAGGTAAAGGATCCTCGGGTGAAAGCAAGGAGGACCCCGATGCACAAGATGCCTAAGGAGTGGCGTCTAGATCCACCACCAAAGTAGGTGGGTGGTCAGGGACGCAAAAAATTTATTCAATCTCTCAGGGAGGTATCGAGAGACACAACAACCGTTGTGACTTCCTTTGCTAAGGGCAAACCATTCGAAAGGGTGGGACGCAAAACCAAACGGGGCTAACGTATTCGAAGGAGGATATATGCCGGCCGGGTTGCCAGAGGAAAAAAGGGCCTAGCAAGTTAACGGGAAGTTGACGACTGGTGGGCCCGCGTAAGGGACGACGCGGGTTTTTTTATTTTCTAATCGTTACGTTAAACTTCTCGGAGTTGACCGCTCCCCTCACCCCTTCCTAATATCGGGCACTCTCTCACTTTATTAGCAGGAGTGCTTGCAATGGAAAGTCGTTGGAACGATGTCGAAGCCCAAAAATATACTAACGATCCAGTCGCTTTACGTGCTTATACGTCCCGTCTTCTAGGTCAGGAGCCTGCCCTTGTTCAACACGGCGGCGGCAATACCTCAGTCAAAACTTTGCATAAAAACATTTTTGGTGAATACGAAGACATCCTCTTTGTTAAGGGGAGCGGCTGGGACCTCGCGACGATTCAACCTCAAGGTTTTGCGCCCGTTCGCCTCAACGTACTGCAGAGAATGGCCCAACTCGAGAGTCTCTCAGACAGTGACATGGTCAGAGAACAAAAAGCCGCTATGATCAACCCATCAGCACCAACCCCCTCGGTAGAGGCCATACTTCACGCAATTATTCCCTATAAGTTCGTGGAACACACTCATTCAGATGCCGTAGTCACAATGACCAACACCCCGCAAGGTGAAAGCAACGTACGAGAAGTTTTCGGACCCGACGTTTTAATCCTACCTTACGTAATGCCGGGTTTTGTGTTGGCTCGCCAAGTGTTCGAACGCACACGCGATGTGAATTGGGAACAACTCAAAGGAATCATCCTCCTCAATCATGGCATCTTCACCTTTCATGACGAGGCAAAAACCTCGTATGAAAACATGATTCAATTAGTCACCCAAGCCGAGGTCTTTCTGGAAAAAAAAGGTGCCTCTACAGTCCGCAAGAGCTCAACGACGACTCTACCGACTCCTATCGAGTTGGCAGGCCTACGCCAAAAGCTATCACAGGCACTTGGCAAACCCATGCTCATGCGTCTCGACCGCGGTGAAGAGGCCGTTGGCTTTTCGAAATGGGAAAAGGTTTCTGCGGTAAGCGCCATGGGTACGGTGACACCAGATCATGTCATTCACATCAAACCACGACCGATGATCATCACTAAGGACCCTGATGCCGACATCGCCAAATATGCAGCCGATTATCACTCCTACTTTGAGAAGCACAAAATGGCGCATTTAAAAGAACTCGATGTGTGTCCGCGCTGGGCGATTTGGCCCCATGTCGGCTGCCTCAGCATTGGCACATCAAGTAAAGCTTTGCGAATCATTGATGATATCACCAAACACTCGCGACGCTGCCTACAATGGGCAGAAAACTTGGGCGGTTTCAGACCCGTAAGTCAATCAGATTTGTTTGCTGTTGAATATTGGGAGCTAGAACAAGCCAAACTTAAAGTGATTGGCGGAAACACCCCTCCACTGCAAGGTCGAATTGCAGTGGTTACGGGTGCTGCCAGTGGGATAGGAAGAGCCATTGCCATGGAATTAAAATCCCAAGGCGCCTGCGTGGCGGCTCTCGATGTACACCCAGAAGTCGGCACACTCTTTAAGGGTGAAGGGCAAATCGGTATCAATTGTGATGTCACCGATGAAAATGCCATCGCTCAATCTCTTCATACAGTGACCCAACACTTCGGTGGTTTGGACATTCTAGTTTCAAATGCAGGAACATTTCCTATCAGCAGATATTTAGAGCAAATGAGCGATGCAGATTGGCAAAAGACAATCGACGTCAATTTGAACAGCCACTGGCGCGTTCTCAAAGCCGCAATTCCCCTGCTAAAACTTGGCTTTGACCCTTCCATCATCATGGTTGGATCAAAAAATGTGTCCGCACCTGGCCCTGGAGCAGCAGCCTACAGTGCGGCTAAAGCTGGAATAACTCAACTTGCACGTGTTGCTGCTTTAGAGTTGGCGGCCCATGGAGTGCGAGTGAATACCATTCATCCCGATGCTGTTTTTGATACGGGTCTTTGGAATGACGAGGTACTGCTCAACCGCGCGAAGCATTATGGGATGAGCATTGAGGACTATAAACGCAAGAACTTACTAAAAACCGAAATCACATCAAAAAATGTTGCCGATTTGGTCTGTGCGATGGTGGGTCCCGCATTCAGCAAAACCACCGGTGCCCAAATCCCTATCGACGGCGGCAAT
>JAYQON010000139.1:0-6356 GCA_038144835.1 Bdellovibrionales bacterium | reverse complement strand
TTTCGGCTGTTCACATCCTTGAGGATCTCGTTGTCGAGCATAAGATTGGCAACAAGCTTTTTAAGTCGCGAGTTCTCGACTTCGAGATCCTTCAGGCGTCTGACATCACTTAGTTCAAGTCCACCGAACTTCTGCTTCCACGCATACAATGTCGGGCTTGAAATCCCGACTTCGCGACAGAGATCCTTGGCCTTCTCGCCACGCTCAAGTCGCTGCAAAACCGCAACGATCTGCTCGTTCGTAAAACGCTTCTTCATGCTCTCTCCTTGCCCGAGAACGGGCGGTTATGACACGGAGTGAGCTAAGTTGTAAACTGCCTAGATTTTGGGGAGCCGGTCAGAGAGAGCACAAATGCAAGACAACGAAACACCAAAATCAGCAAAAGAACAAGAGCGGCTTATCGACGCCAAGATTTCCGGTCTGAGACTGGCCTAATACGCCGCAACAGTCCGCTTGAAGCCGTACGCGCAAGTCACGCAACCAATTTTGATTTGTATTTCGCACTAAACAATCATGTGCTGACCGGAATTGGCATCGATTCGAGACAGATATGGAATCGTGATTTTCACCTGGGCTCCGCCACTCGCCATATTTGACAAAACAAGTAGCCCCCCCACCTGCCTAGTCCAATTCTGAGCGAACTTAAGGCCAAGGCCATTTCCCTTCGCCTTCGTAGTCACCCACTGATCAGGATCCCCATTTAGGAATTCACTTGGAAATCCCAATCCGTGGTCACGAACACTTATCGATAGAGTTTTTTTAGATTCTCTGGATGCTTCTATTGTCAACTCGATGGCCCCAGACGCGCCCATCGCATCACGGGCGTTATCGAACAGAATGGTCAAGACTCTCATCAACGAGGTCTCCGAGGAATGGATGAAATATTCTCCTTCAGGCCTTCTGAATGAGATCTTTTGTGGGTTTGTGGCGCGGTAGAAACGTATCAGCTTTTCAACTGAGCCCCCAATCTCGCAGAATTGGTCGTGTTTAGCGGCCAAATTTCGCCGCGTCGACAAAATATCTTCCGCGAGCCCATTCAAACGTTCGACAGCCTGTGCAATAAGTTCGTTCGACTCTTCACCTGCTCCGCGCTTGGCAATTATGGACAGGAGAGACAGTGGTGATCGCATGTCATGAGCCACTTGGGCCACTAGCTCACCAAGTGCGGCCTTTATTTCTTGTTTGCGGATCTGCTCAGATTGCAGGTCTAGGCTAAGCTTGAGGTTTTCAATTTTTTTACGAACCTGCTCGGTAAGATCACTTTTTGATTGGTCATAAAATCGCGATAACCATGGTCGACGGGCCGAAACTGGCTCCCTTTCGCCAGCGACTCGGAGCACTTCTTTCTCCACCAGAGCCATCGTGAGCGACTCGGTCTTTTTACGAAGACTGGACAAGGCTAAGATACAGAAAAAAGTTGCAAAGAAGGACGCCAGAATAATCCATGCCCAATTGTGGTTGAAAGAGCGCCTCGAAACATCAAGCACTAAACTAACCCCCTCCCTTCCAGGTGGCGTACAAACATGCTGGATTGGCCATTGGATCGAGCTTCCGATTTCACTAGCGGAATCTTTCTCCCTCAACGAAAGATGGATTGGCCGGCCAGGCCTCGCCAAACGCAGAAAGGAACTTGCGTAATCTAGGACCTCCCGCACCGCCCCGGTTTGGAGACCAGTTTTCACCGCGCTACATGCAGATCCTTCAAGGCCCTTCACCTCAAAATAGTCCAGCGTAACAGCGGCGAACTGCACCCCAAAATAAATGGCCAATGCTGTAAGACTAAACGATCTGAACTTCAACATTCCACCGATCCGCAAGACCATAAGAGTCCAATCGACTCCGTATGTAGGGTTCTACATCGCCACCACTCACCTTTGCTGCCAACAATGGGACGGAGTTCCCGCCATAGGCCCATGAAGCAAAAAGTTGTGTACTTAAACCAAAGAATTCCGCCAGGGAAAGAATAATCGTGGCGACGCGATAGGTACCAGACCCCCTTAACTCTCGCGGCTCAAACCTAATGCTTGGAGGACCACATGTCGCATGCTCATACTGCCTCAACGCAATCAGATCTTGGCTGTTCGGTCGAAATGTAGGGTTCTGGTCAATAAAGAGGGCGGGTTCAAATGCTTCGAATACCGAATGCAAATGATTAGCCAGCTTGAACTTAACTCCCTCTGGATGAACAAAATATCCATATGTTTTTCCGGCATATCCGAGCAAAGTGCATTCGATCAATCCACCATAATACCCAAAGGCCGGGTCGATTGTGAGCCACACGGAAAATACTCTTCCGCCTACCTCAAACCTTTCCTGAAGACGAAAGCCATCCCATCCGACACTGAGAAATGTTGTTTGGAGGATTGTCCGCTCGAGGCTTTCGATTACGGAATTTTTAATTGAGGCTTCACGAGTAAACTGAACGGCCCACCCATTTGATGAGTTTAACCCACGTGGCGGGAGCTTCATATCGGAAGAAGGATGTGTGACAAACACCTGCCCCCCTGAGACTCCTGCGGCACATGACTCAAATGCAATTGAACGGTCTCCATTCATAAATCTAAAGGCAATCGCCCTTTCAATCGCCTCACCAAAAGCCTTTGAGGCGGCCTCAATTGCAGACTGACTTCGGCCATAGCCAAAGTAGGTGCTGCCATCAACCGTCAATTCACTTGTTGCGCTGTACAAACCGATTCCGGTAAACACCGTGAACTTGGATATACTCGATTTCTCATGTGCCCCAAGACGATCGACAATCTGAGGTTTCGCGCTCAGCAGTTCCCTAGATTGCTCAATATCATCGCTTACCATGAAGACCACCCCTCAGGCGCCATAGCTGAATATCTGCGTCCATGATGGGTTGGTCACCGATATCGATGTCGCTTCTATATCGAATCTGATTTTTAACAAAAAACATGGGAACGACAATCTGGTGTTGAAGCATGTGGGCCTGAACGGCCTTGAGAAGGTCGGAATTCTCCCTGGACCAGTCCGGATCGTCCAATGGGCTCAGGTTAAATGGGATCTCGTAGCCCTCGAGAAGATAACGAATTTGCACAGAAGGAAAACGCTCGGACGCCACGTAAGCGCTCAAGATAAAATCATATTTATCAGTCCCCAGCTTGCGAAAAGCCTCGAACCATTCTTTTGAGCTCAATTTGACGTATTCGAACTCATATCCAGACTTCGCCGCTCGTTCTTTTATAAAGTGGAGTAGCCCATCGGAAAAATATTTCTCAAGAGTTGCAATTCGAATTTTGCGAGGTTCCTTAACTGCTTTTGGCATACTTTCCAGAAATCTCTCACGATCAACGCCCTGCCGAGTTGTAAATGGTAAAAAAGTATTCGCTGGGATCATTTCCGGATTGGCTGCCCCATCCCAAATGGCCTCGACAAAATCGCGACCAATCAGATTCGACTTAGCGCCAACGCGGAATAAATAGAGAATTGTACTGGGCGCTGAATACGCGACACGATAGTCATCTGGTTCGTAGTCATGTTTCGCAAATGGCCGACCAGCTTCGAAGTAAATATCTACTTTTCCAGATTTCATCTGATTTTTAGTGCTTTCCAAGTTGCCAGTATAAGCGCGGATTTTTTCAGGGCGATCAGCAAACCAATTTGGAACCCCAAAGTTAGAATTCTTAATGAGCAACAGCTGATCTTCAGTAGCGGAGTCCAGTTGGTAGGGACCGGAGAACCTTTTTGGCTGCAGAGATTTGGCAAACCGTTCAAGGTCCGCCGTTTGCCAGATTCCCCCCTCAGGGCTCGCAAGGAGCAGAAAGAACGACTGGGTTCTCTCTCGCAGACGAAATGTTATCGTCCGCTCGTCTTCAACTGATATATCTTCGAATGGATCATCAAACTTGGTGAGTCTCGAATGGTTACCAAAAAAGTCCCACACTGGAAAATGTGTCGAGGTTCTTTTCGCGATCAAAAACTTAATACTATTGGCAACGTCCTCAGCCCTAATGGGCGTACCGTCGCTGAATTTCAGTTTATCTCGCAGCTTAAAAGTGTAAGTGGAGCCCGAAATCGACCACGACTCAGCTAACATGGGTTCAAATTCATTCTTTACGTGATCAAACTGTATGAGCTTAGCAGCAAGATGGTCTAACAGATACCAATCTGAGGTTGACTCAACCTTTGCCGGAGACGGAATTTGGGTAGCCCCAGGAAGCCAAGTGGATACTTCTTTTAGAGTCACGTTACCACCACCAGAGGGATTGAGCATTGCCGCGCATGTTAGGATCTTAGAAACGAATCCTTTCACAAACCCTTCCCACATATTCTCCAACTTAGCTGCAAGAAGTGTGACAGGATGGTCTGGACGGCTGAGAGGCAGAAGTTAGGGTGTTGTCAGGCAAAATTGTCACACCAACCTGATTTAAAAATGCCAGGTCCTGTTTGACTGCTTTTTTGGATTTGGTCACTCCACCTACCGCCAAAAGGGCAAGGATTGCTACTGAAATCGCCTTTACTGATTGAGATAGTTTGCGCATCATTGAACTCTCCTGAATTAGGATGTTTGAAACGACCTAGGGACGGTCACTATACCAAAATTGTTGAAATTGTAAGGTGGAACCAAAAACATGAAAATCATTCGCACCTGCAAACTAGGTTCACAGGCCCGTGCCAGCGCCGCCGTATGGTCGGTATATTTTATGACGCAGTTTCTGCTTTCGCCACGGTCCATTCCGGAGACATGGGTTACAGTTTATTCCGGAGACATAGGTAACACTTTTATCTTGTCACTCCGGGCATTATCACTGTTTCTCCAGGCGTGGCAGGAACTTCGTCGAGCATGCCGCCGCCTCCTTGGTCGAGCATACCGACCCCTTGGCTATTATCCGCGTTGAAACGCTGAGCGACTTTTTTATTTAAACAGTAGAAGCTGGTTCCAGGCGTATTCATAATCTGACTTCGAAGGCTAGGAGAAAGTCCCCATTCTTCCAATTGGTCAATGCCAAAAGAGGTCGCCGTCTTTGATGCGAAGGCATTTGCAAATCGGCCAAGGGGGCTTGAGTCCGGCAGAAGTTCGACAGTGGCATTGTGATAGCCAAGAATAGATTTGTCGTTCATTTTGCGACTCTCGCCCGCTTGAAACATACCGGTACAAATTGACATGCAGATCGAATTTTCACTCAGCTCTGTGTTCAAATGACGTCGCTTGATTTCATTTGCTATGCGTTGGCCTGCTTGGATATCCCCGCCCGGGGAATTGAGGATGACGGTTTTATATTTGTCTTGAATAACCATGTTAAAGAAATCATCTGCTGTTTTGGGTGAAATAGGCCCTGAAATTTCAATTTTATCTCCATTGGCAACGACTTTCGGAGTTTTGATGACATTTGAATCTGGTCTCATTCCCAAATTCTTCATTTGTTGAATGCAGGCATCGCGACCGTCTTAGGCGCTCGAGGCTGACCCAATGAAGACTGCTGTCATACAAGCTATGAAAATAGTTACTTTCATTGACCAATTCCCCCTGTCAGTTGGTGAAATTCTAATCAGCTATGTCGTTTGTATTTCCATACAAAGACTCAACAACTTAAACAGCAATTGATGGGCCAGTCTCATTTTGAAACGTCTTAAACGGAGACGCTCGTTTTCCGATTTCGTTTGCGGAATTTTTTGATCTCGCTGCGAATTGTCGTCTCCCAGAGAGGATCATCACACTTCACAGGTCATGCGCGGCACCTCGGTGACGTCGACGCCGAGAACTTCTTTCTGATGGCTGACAACTGATCTCGATGCGTCAAGACCAGCAAAATGCCAGAAGGCGCTTTCGCCCGCCCCCAGCATGAGGGGCCGGCTTTGACCTAAAAGGCGTTGGTCTGGTGGCCGGCCGGCACCGTGGGGCCGTGAATCCACAACCTATTCGATGTTTTAGGATTTCAAGCGTAACGCCGCTGCCTCGAATGGGTTGATCTTCGATTTTGACCCAGCGCCGGTCATGGACCGAAGTGCATTTTGACGCGCACTTAGGGCAGATCTCGAATTCAGATTCCTTCATGCATTTATAGCGGGTTCTAAACTTATCGCTTTGCCAGTGGGTTACGATCTTAAGTTCTGGCAAAAGAATGAATTTGGACGTACACCAGGAACAAACTAAACACGAAATATTTTCACTGGTGTAAAGAGTCGGATTAATTTGGCGCCCCAGTTTTATAGCCATATGTGGAATTACAGGCTCGGATTCGATATCTAAGACGGCACATTTTTAGCTAATGGCTATTTAGAAAGGATCTTCATGAAAAAGAACATAATAGCAAGTTTAGCCGCCGCGACTCCAAATGTGTTTACGCAGGAAGTTGTATTGCATCTTAAAAACCCGAATGCAGCCGAGGTAATCA
>JAYQON010000138.1:0-6454 GCA_038144835.1 Bdellovibrionales bacterium | reverse complement strand
GAGGCCAATTCTTGCGTCTAGGTGGCGAGCCTGTGCCTTATGAGTTAGAGGTGGTGAGTAATCCCAAACGGGGCTTGGACGTCGTGGCTCGCCTTGATTTGGAAACTTATCTAGCTGGTGTACTACCGGCAGAAATGCCGATCTCTTGGTCTCTGGAGGCCCTAAAAGCACAAGCTGTGGCAGCCCGTTCTTACGTGCTTAGTATGGCGCGCGAACGTCGGGAGCGCCACTATGATGTTGATTCGACGATCATTGATCAAGTTTACAAATTTTTGCACGAAGTTGAAGATGATCCCGCTATGAAAAAAAAGTTGAACCGCGCCCTGCAAGAAACGCGAGGGCAGGTTTTGGCGGATACTCGGGGACAAATCCTTAGAGCCTTTTATTCGGCAGATTGTGGATGTCAGTCAGAGGATCCCAAATTTGTTTGGGGCAAACTCGATTCTTTTGTTTCCGTTAAGGATCCTACCTGTAGTCGGCGCAAGCCATTAACTTGGCAAGTGATTTTTAATCGAGTCGATGTGCGAGCCAATTTGATTACAGCATTAGAACTTCCCCTAAAAGCCAATCTTAAGGCTATTCATGTCGCTGGTAGAACTCCTTCTGGCCGGGTGGCAGAGGTTGTTGCATCCTTGAACTTTGATGGAAAAACGCGAGTACATACGCTGAGTGCTCAGGAGTTTCGCAAGATTTTTGGTTATCAAAAAATTCGCAGTAACGATTTTTCTCTACAGTGGCTAGGTGATGAGTTGCATATTCGAGGTACGGGCGCGGGCCACGGAGTTGGATTATGTCAGACGGGTGCTCGGGCTTTAGCCGATGAAGGTCTGGGGTTTAAAGAAATTTTAAAATTTTATTATCCAAAAGCTAAATTAAAGAATCTCAATATTGTGGAAAGTTAAATATTTTTTGTATTCATCTCCCATGTAACGCAAGAGGATTTTTGCCGGCACCTTTGGAATATCTAGCCAAATCAATCCATCAATAGAGTTAAATTCATCATCTTTGTTAAAAGCCAAAAACCGAACTCCAAGCTCAAGGTAAAGTTTTATGAGCTGGGGAATTTGAGCGCGTGGATTGTCCTCAGCAAAGCGAATAAACTCCTGAAGACCGTTCAGGTCTAGAGAGGCATTTACCAACTCTGTGAGCTCCTCAGGCTTCAGTCCCGTTTCGAAAACAGGAGGGTTTTTCGAGCTGACCATGTTTGATTTTTCGTGTGGATAGCAGGTCATCAAATAACTGACCATCAGATGTTTTGAACTTTCCTGAAACTCGTTGGAGATGCTCACCGGACCCATCAGGTATTTGTATTCAGGATGAGTGACAAGAAAGCGACCAAAGGCCATCCAAATAACCAACAGACTGGGACCGCGTTGATACTCAGGCCGAACAAAGCTTCGTCCCGCTTCTAAAGTTCCTTGAGAAAAGTCGGCTGCGAGTAAAGCCTCTAAGTTAAATAAGGTATTGGTGTATACGCCTTTAGCCCCATGCTCAATGAGGATCCGGTCAACGCGACCTATACGATAAGCACCGGTGATGTTGCGTCCACCTTTGTCCCAGGCAATAAAGTGATCATAAAATTCGTCGAATTGATCGTTGTCGCGCTGTAGGCCTGTGCCCTCACCGACCGTACGAAAGGTCTCTTCGCGGAGTCGACCAAGTTCAAGTACAAGGTTGGGAATATCTCTGCCTACGGCGCGATAAACAGCCATGCCTTTTTCGGGCCGGTCGGGTGCCGTGTCGACCAGAAGTTCGCAATTTTTTAAATCTTGCTGAAGAAGCTCAGGAGCGATCGGCTCGGCAAGGGGTTGTTTAAGTCGTTCGCTCGTTTGTCTGTGTGGGTTGCCCCGTAACTTATTGAGCAGACCTTCTTCAATGCTAGCAATCTTGCTTTTCATTGGTATCAACTCTGTAAAGTTTTTTAAGATTTAGAGTTACCAATTCCTTCCTGGGTCTCCAAGTCAAATTTTGACTTACACTTTGTCTCTTTGACGGTGGGTGGCGTGTATTGAGTTATTTGCTGGGAAAATGAATAGCTTATGGTTGTCATAATTTCCGGCGCTAGGATGGTATGGCTATGCAAACAATATGGTTGGTTAAGTTTGTAGCTTTATCTGTACTTTTGCCCATCATGTGGGGGTGCTCCAATCAGTGGCGCGAGGCTGAGGCCGGCATTTCGCCAAGGGAATTGATGCACCTGCTTTCAGAAGTTCAATCGCAACAAGACGATTCTTTGACCGCTAGTGATGTGAATGAAGCCCTGCGCCTTAAAGACGAATCAGACACTGCGATCTTTTTTGCGAGTGCGCCAGGTCCGATCGGATCAGTCGCAAGTGTCTTAAGTTTGACGAATTTTGAATTTATTGGCCAAGCGTCGCTCAGTTGGCGCGAAATTGTTGGTGCGCGGGTGTTCTTTTTTGACCGACCCACTGAAGTCGGGCGCGAAAATGCTTTGCTGATTGGCATTTGTAATAGTGGTAGCGAAAGTTTTCAGTTTTATGGATTTTCTGGCACATCTTCGATTAACGATGGTGAATTTGAAGCGGTGATGTCGAGCGGCGGTCTGCAAAAACTTATATTGCGTAGTTTTGATATCGACGGTGCAGCCCTTTCGGGTGTGATTCAATTGCGGGTCTACGGCTTTGATTCCAACGGACATGAAAGATACATAGGCAAATTTTCGACGCTTGTGGGATTTGGTGGCTGAAACTCGATTGTTGCGCGGTTGTATCTAAGCCTTGCATTTTTTTTTAAAATTCGTCGTAATATTGATATGGCATTAAAGCTCTGGGTGGAGTTCTTCGAAGATTTGCAGCACGTTCGCGGCCGTTCCCAGAATACGGTGATGGCTTACCGTAGGGACCTTGAACTCTATGCGGATTTTAGCGAGACTGGGCGTGAAATCGGCAATTTCTATGAATTCATGAAAGAGCGCAAGCTCTCTCCTCGATCGCAGGCGCGAGTGATAAGTAGTTTACGCACATATTTTCGCTTTCTTGAAGCCAATGGAGTCAAGGCTCCATAGTTACGTGAGCTGCGTCCACCGCGGGTCAAGCCAAATTTGCCAAAACCGATAACAGTTTCGGAATTTCAAGCACTTCTTGTAGCTTGCCAAGTCGAAGATTCGCTGCGCAGTTCTCGCAATCAGCTGACGTTATTATTGCTCTTTGGGCTAGGTTGTCGAGTGAGTGAACTGGTTGGATTAAATTTGCATGATTTCAATGCCACGGATGCTTGGCTCAAGGTTTTGGGCAAAGGTGGAAAAGAGCGCCTCGTGCCGCTGTCGGGAAATTTGCTTGAAACTTTGAAGACCTACTTGACTGACGTACGCCCTTCGCTTGTTAAAGAGGAAACACCAGCCATCCTCATCAATGATCGTGGTCATCGGCCTTCGCGAGTTGATGTGTGGCGGTGGCTGTCAGCCTGGTCTGCCAAAGCCGGCTTTGAGGAAGCTGTAAGTCCGCATCAGTTTCGCCATGGATGTGCAACAGCACTACTAGAAAATGGAGCGGACTTGCGCACGATACAGGTTTTATTGGGGCACTCAAGTTTGCAAACAACCCAAATCTACACCAGCGTAACTACCCATAAACTGCGTGATGAGGTTGATCAGAATCATCCCTTGTCCGGTTTTCGTACTCTCGAAGACGTTTAAGAAATTCTATTTGTAGATTGGCGTGCAGCCCAACTTGCATGTTCAATCAGCATGATTATTAAAACACTTTTTCGTGCGTCAGGACATTTTGAGGCTGGTGAAGTTGAAGTCAATTTGATTCCCGGTATTCCGCAGTTGCATGTTGTCGGTCTTCCTGATGTCGGAATTCGTGAGGCTGGGGTTCGGTTGAAGTCAGCTTTGCGCGCGTGTGGCTTAAAGTGGCCTGAAGGTCAGCAAATCATTGTCAATTTGAGACCCACACATCTTCGAAAAAGCGGTTCGGGCGCTGATTTAGCTATTGCTTTAGCTTTTTTGGCGCTCACTCGGCAGTTGCCCGAGGGCATTGAGAATCTGCTGAGTACGGCGGTTGTTTATGGTGAGATTTCATTAGATGGTCGAGTCAATGCAACCCATGATTTGGCACAAGCTTTACGTGCGGTGCGTGAAGGTCTTGTATTGACTGGAGCCGGCGAGTCAGGCGTACGGGGCGGGCGTTGGTTGCAGTGGGATTCATTGGCAAGTCCGGACGTACGTTGGCGGGAAGAAAATTTTGATTGGGCTAAGTTTTGGAGTCCGCCGATACTCCCCTCGCTTGATTTGCATCCCGATGCCGCTCGTGCACTTTGGATTACGACCCATCTTGGATTGTCGGTCCTGGTTGCTGGCCCCCAAGGCTCAGGCAAGACCACCTGGGCACGAGCTCTCTATGCCCTAAGTCCCGAGCCTGATGTCGAATGTATGGAAGATCTGGCAGTCATGTTTGGGGAGCGCGCCTTAGCCGCTCGCTGGCGTCCATTAGAGCAGCCCCATCATTCGATCACTCCTCAAGCCATGATTGGGGGAGGTGTACCACTGCAACCTGGTGTGATCTCACGGGCCCATGGAGGGCTCCTGGTTATGGATGAATTTTTAGAATTCCATCCGCAAGTGTTAGAGGCTTTGCGTGAGCCTATTGAAAATGGTTCTATCGAAATTGCAAGGCATGGTTATCGAGAGAGACTTCCTGCTCGGTTCCAGCTTGTGGCCACGACAAATTTGTGTCCGTGTGGACAGCTTTATCCTGGGCGGTTTGAAGGGTGTAACCGAAGTCTTTCTCGCTGTAGTTCTGTTTGTCGACGTTTGAGCGGCCCGCTTTTAGATCGTTTTGATCTTCTGCTATTTTCACATTCATGGCTCGATAAACGACCCTGCGTTCCTATTGAGGACGTTCGTGCAACTATCTTGCGAATGGCGACTTTTGCTAAGGAACGAGGGGATCGACCTCTCAAGTTGCCTTCAGACTACAGTGCTTTACCGCTCAGTCATCGACGGCGCAGATCTTTACTGCGTGTGGCCAGGACTTTGGCTGATCATGAAGAAAGCATAGACATAAAGTCGGAGCATTTTCAAAAAGCTGCCGAGCATTCGACCCTAGCTATGACTTCATTGGCTCAGCTTTTTGCCTAGTTGGTCATCAGAGCGTTTTGCAGGTGAAGCCAGCTTGGGAGAGGCATTGCATGCGCAGTTTTTTAAAGTTGCGCCCGTGGTTCTAGACTGGCTAAAAACACCGTATTTGCTGGTGTTTGCGAGATTTGCCAGCAAAGATTTCTACAATTTTTTTGAAGATCAGTGATTTGCTGGTCATAAAATCCAATGCATTGATTTTCTTGCAAAGCGCTCAGGCTGGTCATTTTCGGGGCCGATAGAGTCCTTATGAAATCATCAGGACTTTGGATCGCTTGTTTAGTGGTGATGTTTGGTTGTTCTCCCTACGGGAAGGTTGAGTTCAGTTCTCAGTCAAGCCCGCTAGCCTCTGAAGGTGGTGGGGCTCCACCAAATATGATCGAGGAGCCTTTTAAGGATGATTCCCGCAAATGGGATCGGGCTTGGCAACGTTCCGACACAGCTATTGTGATAGATGCCTTTCAGGGGAACTCTATCGATTGGGATAAGATGGCTGGAGATGCGCGAGTAGCGGCCGTCATTCATCGATGCACGATTGGGCAAAGGGTAGATAGCGCCTACGCTTCTCGACAAGTGATCGCTCGATCGAGAGGTTATCTTTGGGGAGCGTATCATCTCGGCGATCGCAGTGATCCTATTGTTCAGGCAAAGCTTTTTTTAGCCACAGTTGGAGATTTTAAAGACGTCCTGTTGGTCTTGGATCTTGAAGACACATCTAGTTCTTCAATGATGGATATAGACGGTGCGCAAAAATTCATGCAGTACGTTTTTGAACAAACAGGGAAAGTGCCTGTTGTTTATGCCAATCATTCTGTCACTCAGGCTTTGAACTCTAGTTTAAGAAATAGTCCATTATTTCAGCAGGCACGTCTTTGGTATGCACGCTTTCGATCAAATATACCGGATTTCCCTGTCGGAATTTGGTCGACCTACTTCCTGTGGCAATTCTCTAGTGAGATCAATTGTTCCAAAACGGGTTCCTGTCTGTACAACGTACCCGGTACGCTCTTCGATATGGATGTCAATGTCTACTATGGAACTCGCGCCGCCTTGGAACAGGAGTGGAACTTGTAGTTCATTATTGGCGCCATGCATAATGAAGCGGTCGTGCGGGACAAATCCTAAATTGCTGAGCGTGAATACTGTGCGAGGGGGTTGTCTTTTTGAGGGAGAAATGGTTCACTCAGGCCACTGTGGGTTTTTGGTGGCGTAGCCAAGTGGTTAGGCACCGCTCTGCAAAAGCGGCTACGGCGGTTCAATTCCGCCCGCCACCTCCAAATTTCAACGATCGGTTCTACGGTTCTACGGTTCTACGGTTCTACGGTTCTACGGTTCTACGGTTCTACGGTTCTACGG
>JAYQON010000137.1:0-6484 GCA_038144835.1 Bdellovibrionales bacterium | reverse complement strand
AGTCGGGAATTTTTTGACCGTATGGCCTGCGAGGGAAACGGATGCTTGAATAGAAACGAATCCAATCCTGAGGTGACTGCTAAGGGAATGAAAGATTTAGAAATTTTCTTTGATAAAAATCTCAAGTAACCAACGACTTTATTTAGTCGATTAGAGATTAGGGCTAGGAGTAAGCGCCCCTTAGACGACCCAAGGATATATGCTAAATCTTCCTTTTGTGTATTCGGCCAGGACCAAACTACTGTGTCGAGGTAAAGCTACCTCCCTGTCTTACTGTAGGAATCGCTTTAAGCAAGCATGCTTTCTGCTAGGCCGAGATTTTGTAGTCTATGTGTAGTCTAAAAATGTAAAAAGCTATTCAATGAAATCTTGAGATCACTAAGAATGGCTTGCAGATTGGTAGGCCGTGTAGGACTTGAACCTACGACCAAAGGATTATGAGGCCTAACTAAATACCTTATTCCAACGGCTGATCGTCCTTGAATTTCCCTGTAAAGACCTTTCCCATCGAACTAGTGAATGTCCCATGTCCATTAAGTTTTCCATTTAAGAACTCACCAAAATACTTGTCGCCATTAGCCCAAATGAGTATTCCTATGCCGGAGAACTTGTCCTCCTTGAACTCCCCAACATATCGATCACCATTATTGAAGCTTATGCTACCCAACCCTTCTTTTCTGTTGGCTTGCCATTCACCAACATATCTGTCGCCATTAGGGTAGGTTTGACTTCCAAGACCTTGTTTTAAACCATTGACGAAGTCGCCAACATAGACTTCACGGTCACTCGAGGTTAATTTACCTTGCCCATGATATCCACCATCGTTAAACCCTCCCTCATAGTGGGCAGAGGAGCAGCCGGTGACCGCCATCACGACGCAAGTAATAAGCAGTAAGCGACTTATCGACGAGCGTGATACGAACCATGTAGTCATCAAATTTCTCCAAAAATCAACGTATCAATGATAGGTGGTGAGAGTGACGTTCTTTGGCTGAGCAGTGGGGCGCAGAACTTGTTTTCTAACCTACTGAGTCAATTGGACTAAGCGGCGGTCCAGCCGCCGTCAATAACGATGGAACTTCCGGTCATCATTCTTGAGGCCGAACTAGCTAGAAAAACAACAGCGCCCATTAAGTCCTCTAAGGTGGCCAATTCGCCAAGTGCTATTTTGGACAATACAGATGCTTTGAAAGCTTCGTCCTCAAACATTCGCTTTGTCATTTCTGTCTCTATAAATGTAGGGCAAATGGTATTGACACGAATTTTTTCAGCACCTAAGTCCCAGGCTAGAGCCTTAGTTAGGCCTTCAATGCCGTGCTTGGTTGCGCAATAAACCACTCGATTAATCGCGCCGACCAATCCCATCTGTGACGAGATGTTGATGATACTTGCTTCCTGTCCTTTGGGCCGAGGTTGTCTAGCAAACGCCCGACAAATATGCATTACCGAGGTTAGATTTAATAGAACTAGATCGTCGATGTCTTTATTTGGCGTGTCTCGAATATGTGCCGGCCGGTTAGTGCCTGCGTTATTAACCAGAATATCAAAAGGTGCATGGTTCTCGAATAAAGCGTTCACAGAACTGGTGTCGGTGACATCGAGAGAGAGGGTGGTTATACGTGCACTAGTCGCGCTTAGCCTGAGCTGCTCGGCAGCCTGCTCCAAAGCAGTTGCTTGACGCGCGATCAAAAGAACATCAGCACCACTCTGCGCAAGCGCTGTTGCACATGCAAGCCCAATGCCACGACTAGCACCCGTCACGAGGGCTTGCTTACCATCAATTCGCATACTAGGCAGTTTCATACGCAAAATGCCTTAGATCATTTGCCCAATGATGCTGCACCCACGGGGGCTGCTTGGTACCAAGGCAGGTCAGGTTGGTGACCATAACGACGCAGGCGTAAGTTGGCCTGTTCACCGTGCCCCGAGAAATTCTCCATGTGGCATAGGCGAGAACCAATCTCTCCCATTAAAGCCGACGCTTCATCTGTGAGTACGCGTTGATAAGTACAGGTTTTGAGAAATTTACCCACCCACAAGCCGCCGGTGTAGCGAGCTGCGCGCTTCGTAGGCAGAGTATGGTTAGTTCCAATGACTTTATCGCCGAACGAGACGTTGGTTCGAGCGCCTAAAAATAGGGCACCATAATTAGTCATATTTTTGAGAAAGTAGTCGGGGTCCTCGGTAAGTACTTGGACATGTTCGAACGCAAGTTCGTCCGCAACTTGAACCATCTCGTCAATATCCTCGCAGACAATTACTTGCCCATACTTTTCCCAAGCCTCCCGAGCGATACTCGCTGTAGGAAGAATGGTGAGCTGGCGTTCGACCTCTAAGATTGTGTCTTGCGCTAATTGCTTTGACGTAGTCAGCAAGATTGCTGGTGAATTGGGCCCGTGCTCAGCCTGACCTAGCAGATCGACTGCGCACATCTCCGCATCACTCGACTCATCAGCTATGATCAGCGTCTCTGTTGGACCAGCAAATAGATCAATGCCAACCCGGCCATAAAGCTGGCGTTTAGCTTCGGCCACAAACATGTTGCCAGGACCCACCAGCATGTCGACAGCCGGAATGGTCTCCGTACCAATTGCCATGGCCGCTACAGCCTGAACCCCACCGATTACCAAAATACGGTTAGCGCCTGCCAGGTGCATTGCGCTCACAATTGCTGGGTGAGGTTTACCTTGGAACGGGGGCGCAGTTGCCGTGATGTTAGCCACCCCCGCAACGTTTGCTGTTAAGACGCTCATGTGAGCCGAGGCAATCATTGGATACTTCCCGCCAGGTACGTAGCAGCCAACCGCATTCATGGGGATATGTGAGTGGCCAAGAACTACGCCGGGCATTGTCTCAACTTCCAAGTCCTGCAAGGTTTGACGCTGCCGTTGCGCAAAGTTTCGAATTTGCGTTTGTGCGAACTCAATGTCTTTTAACTCTTGTGCTGTCAATTGTTGCAGTGCCGAGTTAATTTCATTTTGATCAAGTTCAAATCTGTCAGGTGCCCAGCCATCAAGTTTTTGAGACCACTCTTTTACCGCGCTGTCACCATGCTTTTGGACGTCATCTATGATCTGACTCACTGTCGCAGTGACTTTTTGATCAATGCTGTCAAGAGTATTTTGATCTTGACCTTTTTTTAAATAATGAGTGGCCATTAATGTTTCCTTATGCTTCGTGTGATGTTTATGAAGTTTTAGAATCCAAACCTGCACCTCAGACAGTAGCTAAGGCTGAACAGCGTTTTAAAACCCTAATAGAGTAAACCAAAAAGTATCG
This sequence comes from Bdellovibrionales bacterium, assembly GCA_038144835.1. Taxonomy (GTDB): domain Bacteria; phylum Bdellovibrionota; class Bdellovibrionia; order Bdellovibrionales; family UBA1609; genus JALHOQ01. Next base: position 3,205 of record JAYQON010000137.1, on the reverse strand, counting down.
TGTTAAGTCCACCAACGAGTGAGGGGAAAGACAATCGTGATTACCGTTAATTCGATCGCACCAGACATGGTCAATGACTAAAGTACCGATTTATTCTCGGAAACGAAGGCTGGTGCAGTTGACATCACTTACTAGCAACGACCTCTCCCCCCCGGTATCTGATTGATTTAGGCGAGATTGGCCAGAAAACTTAGGTACATTTTAGGTACAAAGCATACTGCAGAAAGTTAAAGGCTTCTGATAATATGTTCAAGATGTTTTGAGTACTAGGTTTTAAGCCAAAGTTGACATTAGCAGATTGGGTTCGAGTCTCGCCTCCGGCACCAAGATGCCTAAATCAAGATGGTTCACTCTGAAACTCCCGATGCTAGTACGAATGAACTGGGATGAGAGTGGATTTGCCATAAGCAATAGCATCATCCAACCCATGGGTCGTAATAAATTCCGCCGGCAATTAACTCGGCCACATTCGCCTGGTTTTCGGGTGACTCCGAAAAATCGGCAAGGACTTTTTCCCAGCTTTTCTCGGGATTGTTCGCAAGCTGATCGATCCACCAGGCGTAGCCACCAGCATCGGGCGCACGGTCAAGTACATTCCTGTAAAGACCAATAAGAAAGTCGCCGTCTGACGCGTTCGCGCCGTAAAGGGTTCGAAACTCATTGGAGTCGATAAAGCGCGCAGCAACTTCCACCATGTCCATGCCGTTATCAATTTGGGCAATCCAAAAACCAAGGCCTGCGGTATCCCCCTGCATCGGATCGCGATCAAATGCGGCCTTGTAGACGCGATAAGCCTGGCCTGCGCTTCCATCAAGGTCAAGTCCAATGGCCTTGTCGTTTAGTAAGACGCGCTCGTAGCCCACAAGCTTTGCGATCGACCAGCCGCCCGTTTCAAGTACGGCCCATGAACCATCACTCAGTTCTTTGACTCGAATTTGTTCCGAGGTGAACTCAAGCCGAGCACTTGAAATATCATCCCCTGCGACAAAGGCTTGTAACTCAAAAAACTGGTCTGCGCCCTCTGCAAGAGCAATGTCTGTAATCACAACCGAGTCGATGGGCACATTTTCAAACCCATTATTTGTAGCCACAGCAACACTAGAGATAGCATCGATAACGCTTAAGCCAGAGGTGATCTGCCCAAAGACGGTGTAGCCAGGACGCTGAGCGGATTGATAGTCAAGAGATGTGTTGTCAACAAGGTTGAAATAGAACTGAGACGTCGCCGAGTCAAAGGCGTCGGTTCTTGCGAAACCAATAGTGCCCCGCAGGTTTGAAAGTCCGTTGTTTGATTCAAGCTCAATTGGTGCTCGCAGGGATGATGTTTTCGCGTTTCCCTCCGAGCTGAAAAGCCCCGCTTGAATAACAAAATCATCGATAACGCGGTGGAAAAGAACGTTGTCGTAGTAGTCATCAAAGGCGTACTGCAAAAAGTTACTTACCGATTTCGGGGCGGCCTCGGGGAAAAGTTCGACACCAATATCACCAAAGTTGGTTTTAATGACAACGGAAGGGTTCATGCGCTGATACTCACAAGGTTGAAGGGGTAAGTTCGCTAATACTTATGGCTTCTGACGGGGGTGGTTGCGTTCTAGAAGACGCCAAGTTTAGAGCTAGCCAAGCCAAGGCTCAAATGCAATACCGTTGGCGACTAAGCTCGCTACATTTTCAAGGTTTTCCTGAGACTCTGCAAAATCAGCAAGCACTTTGGGCCAAGTTTTGGTTGGGTTTGTTTGAAATTGTTCCATCCACCAGGCATAGCCCTTGGAGTCGGGTTCCCTGTTGAGAACATTGTTATATACCTTGATTAGAAATTCGCCGTTAGTGGGGCTTTGGCCATACAGGGATCGAAACTCCTCGGAATCGGTAACCGAGCAGCAACCCCCACCATGCTCATACCTTCGTCAACTTTAGAACTCCAAAAACCAAGAACAGGCTTCATCGCCAAGGCGGATGCAACCGGTCGCAAGCTGAACCTACAGCGTGACTAGGGGGCATAAGGCGGTCTTTTTTAGCCTAAAAAATCAGGGGTAGGGCTTTGGCTCTGCTGGCAAGTCAATGTTTCCGATTCGAGCTAGGCGGCAGGGCTTTAGAAATTGCCCAACAAGCCAAACCAAATAAGCCAACCGCAGTCAGAAAGATTTCAAGTTCGAAGATTGCCATAGCCCAGTCTCCTTCTTAATTTGTCTAAGTTAAGGAAGGCCGACTGGTTTCATTCTGACCCTTCGGATAGAGTCGATTAAGTAGGTTGTCAGAGAACCGTCGGCCTTACTTTGTCATAAGCACAAGCCGTACCAAGGTGCACTCAAAACCAGGCGCTGTAAACTCAAATGGCCTTTTGCGACGCAGGGAGAAGGGTGCTCGTCTGAGGATTGGGGTTTTGTAATCTTTTGTAGAAGGAGGAAAGTAAAGTGATTCTTGCCATCGTGACATTTCCAATAACAGCCCCTATGAGTGTTGAAGAGGCAGCTGCCATTTTTCAAAACACTGCGCCTAAGTACCTTAGCCTTGAAGGTTTGCTGCGCAAAAATTACATGGTGAGTGATGACGGAAGGACAGTCGGAGCGGTCTATTTGTGGCGCAGTCGCCAAGATGCTGATGCGTTGTACACCGAAGACTGGAAAAAGTTTGTGACCGAAAAGTACGGTGTCGCACCAAGCCTTCGCTTTATGCATGCACCCGTCATGGTAGACAACGTAGCAGGCCAGATTGTTACCTTTTAGTCGAGTTGGCGAGTGAGTCTCGTTCTCTTTTTGCGTTCGCGTTCAAATTATTTTTTTGCGGTTGGTCTGCCCCTCTATTTTCTTCTTCATCTTATTTCTCGAGTCTGGGTCTCGCCCAGTCTTGAGCTTGATGAGGCCGAGCAGGTTCTTCTAGCCCAGAGTCTCAGCCTTGGCGAAGGCCTTCAGCCCCCTCTCTATACCTGGCTTCAGTGGATTGTTTTTCAGCTTACAGGCGGCCCATCGGTCTTTGGGTTGGCGCTTTTCAAGGCAGTGCTGCTCTGGCTCAGTTACTGGTGTGTTTATAAGGCTGCCAGTCTTGTGCTTGCAAAAAACCAGGCTGTTGCGGCAGCCCTTGGGCTTGCCTTGTTTCCTCAAATACTTTGGGAGTCGCAGCGCGACCTTACCCATACCGTTTTATTAGTGGCCTGCGTTGCAGCCTTGTGGTGGCTTGCCATTCATCTTCTTGCTCAGCTTTGCTCGTC
>JAYQON010000136.1:0-6533 GCA_038144835.1 Bdellovibrionales bacterium | reverse complement strand
TCCTCAGTTGGCGCGCCTTTAGGCAACTCATCTGGGGAGATTTCGTTTGCTCTTTCCTACATGGAGTTATCTGGCGAAGATTTTTTGTCGCGTTCCTCTTCTGGCGAGTCATTGGTGATTGGATCATTGGTGCCTTCGCAAAACGCTTCCTTTACGGCATCATCTGGCGACGATTCTTTGTCGCCTGTCTCAGTTGGCGTGCCTTTAGGCAACTCATCTGGGGAGATTTCGTTTGCTCTTTCCTGCATGGAGTTATCTGGCGAAGATTTTTTGTCGCTTTCCTCTTCTGGCGAGTCATTGGTGATTGGATCATTGGTGCCTTCGTAAAACGCTTCCTTTACGGCATCATCTGGCGACGATTCTTTGTCGCTTTTCTCTTTTGGGACTTATTACGCCATTTGATTATTGGTGAACTTATCTTATTCAGACTTCACGGAAAGATTTGGAGAGATTTTTTTATCGCGTTAATTTGTTGGCGAATAGGTCGAGGATTTATCTGGGGACGCCTGTTACCTATAGTTTTCTATCCCTTACGTAAAACCTATTGGTTCCTCGAATATCAAGTGCAAAAACGTGTACTACCTCAGGTGAATCGATGGGTGCGCTAAAGCCAAAAATATCGATCGTCATTCCGGCAGCCACTCCAGCTGTCGGAATCAATTTGCTTTTAAATAGTCTTAGGGAACAAACGGATGCCCCACCTCATGAAATCCATGTAGTGTTTAATCCGCGTTCGGGAAGAATTGAAAATCCCACTCTCCCGTATGAGAACCTACATCTTTGGACGCATAGTCAACGTGGAGTGAACTCAGCCCGCAATTTTGGAGCCTCACGGGCTCTGGGAGAATGGATCTACTTCTTAGATGCTGACTGCGTTTTGACGAACCCTAAGCATCTAGCGCAAGTTGGAACTGTTTTGGCAAACAGTGAGCCAAATACTCTTATCGGCGGACCTTACTCGATCGCTCAGACAGCCAATCCGATTTCTCGCGCCTATCATCATATTCAAGAACGCTGGGTGCGCGGCGGTTCACATCCCGATTTCGGCTGGATTCACCTTCTAGGAGGCAACCTCTTAGTATCCAAAGAAGTCTTTGGTAAACAAACTTTTGACAGTGAAATTCTATTTGGAGGGGCCGAGGCTGATTTCATTTTTCGTTGGCTCCGAAGTGGAGGACAAGGACGATTCATCGAAGATCTGAGTGTGAGACACTCCCATAATCTTTCTGCAAATCAACTGCACACCAAAGCTTTCTTACAGGGATATGGTTACGAGCGCACACGATCTCGGCGGATACTGATCGATCCCCCCAGGCGTCCTCTCATCTCCACGCAGCCGGATGCGCTTATCTGGGTCAACGAATACGATGAAAGCTTTCAATGTGGGCGAGATTACTATCGCCGTCACCCCAATGTATTTCCCGGAATATTACGGATACACACCTTCGCCTGGGCCGAACGCCTACGCCGACGTTGGGCCCACCCCTCGCGGGCAGCCTGGGAAATATCTCGCTGGTTGAATTTAAAAAAATAAAACACTGAACCCAAAATTGAAGAAATCATCATTATTGCTAAAAACTGAGCAATAGCCAAAGCCGTGATCAAATCGGTGCCCTCAAAGCATTTCCAGTCCCAAGGGATCTGACTACCTAGGTTGCGAAGGCCCTTGTTCCAGCCCTGCATCCAAGCACGCCTAAAAAATCCACGCCAGCGCAGGCAATTTTGGTGCACAACTTCAAAATCGGTCAACAAATGCGCAGCCACTCCCGAGTTTTGAGCTCTACGAAGCAGTTCGGTCTCCTCACCACCCCAAGCAAGAGTCACGTCAAATCCGTTCAAAGCACGAAACAGGTCCGCACGAATCAACAGGGCTCCCCCGAGTACATTGGCGACGACGCGACTTCCGTCTTCTTCTAAATAAGAAGGCACCCTAGCCCAAGCTCTTTGAATCCAGTTGTAGGCTCGAGTCGGAACAGCCCCCTTCAAGTCACGCTTATAAAGCATTCCCCAAAGAGGTCGATTTTCATGGCTAAGTCGGTCTGCCAGCTGCGATAGGTGCAGATCGGAGAGAAAGCAGTCATCATCTAAAAACAATAGCCATGGATTCTTGGACTCCGTCGCACCCAAATTGCGTCCAGAAGAAACATTAAAAGACGCACGAATGTTGATAAATTCTAGTGGTCCCTGCCGCTTACGATCGATCAAATGTGGTCGATCCAAAGGGGTTCCCGTAACCCGGATCACGCTGATCAACGCCTAGCTCCTTTGGCGCGCAGAACAGTCCATAAAAATCTAAAGCCGTCAGCAAAAACACTCAATTTGGATTCGCCTAAACGCTCCTCATAGCGAACAGGAATCTCATGAATTTTCCATCGTCTCAAAACGGATGCTGAGGTGAGCTGTATGGAAAAATTTAGGCCGTCATCACTCAACGCTAGAATTTCCGCCAACCGTCGCCGATGAAATACACGAAATCCGGTACACACATCTCGAATCCGAGCACCAAACAACAAGCGAGAAGCCAATACAAAACCGGCATTGCCAATGCGCCGCACTATGGGCATGCCTGAGTTTTGAAACGGTCTTCGACCATATACCATGTCAAAGCCCCCATCTACGGCCACTTTGAGTAGCGCCGGAATATCTTCAACACAATAGGTTCGATCCATGTCGAGAAAGATGATCCACTCCGCTCGCGCAGCTAAAAATCCACGCTTGAGCGCGCCACCGTAACCACAAGCTCGATCATTAGTGATTACTGAAATATTCTCGTAACGTAGCAAATTCTCCGCCGACCGATCAGTTGAGGCGTCATCTACAACTATGACCTCCACTTCCCAACCTTGATTCTCTAAATCCTGGCGAATGGGTGCCAAGCGCGCAAACATTTCCGCAACTGCACCTTCTTCATTTCTACAAGGAAACACGACACTTAAAGATTTTTTGTCCACAACGCTCAGCTAACTAACAAGCACGCCAGATTTCAACGGCTAGAACTCTCTTCTGCGCGGCATTATTCACTTTGCTTGAATTGGTCGCCCAAGAATACAATACCATTATGACTTCTCATTCGCTTCAGCGCTTAATGGTTCTCTCCACAATCGCACTGATTTCAGCCTTTTTTTACCTTAGCCTCAAAATGCACTGGTCAGACTCAGAGCTTTGGGTCATTAGTCTGGCCAAGCTAGGCATTACGGGGGCAGAGTACTCCATTCGTTATAAGCCCCTGTTTTATGGATTACTCAGTCAGATCTATCACTTCGACTTGAGCAATACCGCGACCTTGGATGCCGCGCGAATACTTTTTGCCACCATCGGCGTTAGTATTTGCTGGTGGATTTGGTTCATTTCCAGATCATGGTTTGCTATTTTACTCTTTGCGAGTTCAACATATTTTCTTAGCCAAGGTTTCAGAGTCCGCAGCGATATTTTGGCCTGCGCACTTCAGATGGCATGTGTTGGACTTTTTTTGTCTGCTCAAAAGCATCCTCAAAGAAGCCTCATCCTGCTAGGTGCTGCAGCCCTACACTTCATGTTGCTCGCATCAACTCCCAAAGCGGCGTATAATCTGTTTGCCAATCTCATATTTTATACGATCTATGCACGGAGTTCAGATTCATGGCAGAAAAATCAGGATTTTGTATTAGCCTCGGTGGTGCCTGCCATCACCGCACTCGCGTATTTTTTATTAAAAGGCGATTTGCACTATAAAAGCGCCCTGTTTTTTTTCTTCAATTCATTTGGTGATCAAATCTATCATCCGGGTTTTTTGTCAGCTAAGAGCTTTATGCACGTACGACGTTTTGCCATTGAGAATTTTTTTCTACTATTGCTGTTCGCCTTCTCAATTTGCATTCTCATTCGTCAACGACACGGCCTTTCTCACCAAGGGCGAGCACTGGTCGCCGCTGGCCTAACATCACTCATTTTTATTTTTTTTCACAACGATCGCTTGCCATTTTTTATTGTTAGTATGTTGCCATTTCCCATTCTCATGATTCACCAAGGTGTGCAATTGTGGACACTTCAACAGCCAAAAAACGGCCTTAAACTGATTTTTTTCTGCTCCGTATTACTTGTGACTAATGCCGGCTACCACACCTGGAAGGCGACCACTCTAAGCAACAATGATGTGCAAAGAACTGCGATAAGTATCATAGAAGAATATCTGTCAGACTATCCGGGAGTACGGTATTACGATCCCTCTGCTATTTTGCCACGCAACAATGAGATCTTTGCTTGGCCCGCACCCGAGCATGAAGGCAATCGTCAATTGGTATTACAAACTCTTCGCGATCCCTCTATCTCTCTAGTATTTTTTGCTAATCGACTTTTTCTTTTAGGGCACGAGGCCTATCAGATCTTACTAGAAGAAGGCTTTGTCGACCTCGGAAGCGGAGTCTATGGTCGCCATAAAACTGGCGAACCACCTTTTAAGCCAATTGAATTTCCTGAAAATAAAAAATTCTATCAAATTTTCGATTTCGATCCGAATTTTTAATTGTTGTTAGGGGCCCATTCGCCGCCAATTGGCTCCGTTACAAAACCAGAAATAGGCATCGCCATAATAAAATCGACCAGTATCAGCAACCACGCAGGTGCCATAATTGGTAGTGGGTGCCGTCTTGTACCAGGTGCTTCCGTTGCAGTACTCCATAACGCTATTCTGATAGCGCAGTTCTCCAGCTGAAGAGCATGCGACCCCTGAATTTGTCACTGCCATTGAGATCCACGTCGTCCCATTACAGAACTTGTAAACACCACTTATATATTGCATTTGACCGGCGTCGGCTGTTGGCGAAGCGCAGGCCGCGTGCCCTTTTGGGGTCACAATGAACAATCCCATTGCCAGTAACAACCCCGCTCGCATTGAACTACTGCCCTTCCAACTTTTTTAAACGCCTATCCAATTCAAATAGGCGTCGTTTTATAGCCAAATTCTCCGCAGCCAGCTCCCGCACCTTTTGCTGCAAAAGATCGACTTGTCGTGCATTGTCGATGAGCTTTTCTTCAAGGCTCTTCATTTGATTTTGACTCATCTCACATAGATTTTTCAATTCTTTAGACGACTCAATTAAGGGAGCTATTAAACCTTGATACTTGACCGCCTTTAGTCCCGTTTCGGGATTGGTCACGACCAATTCGGGAAAAACTTCCTCAACTTCTTGAGCAATCAAACCCAATTCTCTCACTCCACTGTCTTTCCACTGAAAGCTCGTTCCCCTTAACTGGGATATTTTCTCGAGACCCTCAGATGTCTCAATATTCATTTTGAGACGTCGATCAGAGGTTGAAATGAACGCCGTAGCTTTAACGTTGCCCGAAACCTCTAGCTTTTCAGAAGGGGCTGAGTTGCCAATGCCGACATTGCCACTGTCCATAAACGTGACCCGACTTGTACACAGCCCACCCACGGCGCACCCAGTTCCAGACAGGTCGTCGTAAGACCAAAATTGAAGAGAGTTTCCGTATGCCCCGCCCATATTATATATGCGCCATCGTTGCGATGTACCCGCCGCCTTCGCTCCGTTGGCGAGGGTCAGCGTTCCACCAATATTGACCTCGTCAATGCGAGATTGAATTGTTCCCCTAGCGTCCAGCTTCGTCTCTGGCGAAGCTGTTCCGATACCGCCGCTTCCGATCGCGCCTGTGCCATCGTGGGCCAATATCACGGCGCCTGGGGTTCCCGTTCCATTTGGAGTACCACCATATAGGAAGAGCTTACCACCCGCCGCGTTTCCACCAGGATAGCCGTCGCCAGCTTTCACTTTGAGGTTTTGCCCTGGCACGTATGTGCCGGCTTGTTGACCAATCTGGATCAATCGGTCGGAAGTTCCCAAACTATCGAAAGTGATTCCGCCCGTAGATCCGATTCCGTTCCATATACCGGCCTTCTGTTGTAGGACGCCGTTGCCATTTAAAATCCAGCTATTACTATAGGTTGCACCTGGTGCGCTGACGTTGAGGTATAAACTTGAACCGTTTGTGAAAGGTGTTGGTGCGGCCCTAACCTGAATCTGGCCAGCCGTATATGTCGTGTAATAGGGGCCCGATGTGAAATTGATAGTGGGATAGGTCGTTGCATTTGAGCCAGCGGTGTCGGCCGCAATGGTCAGGGTAGGGCTGGTGGTTCCATCAGCGACATGAAGCACCGATGCGGGAGCTGTGGTGCCCACTCCGACATTGCTTCCAGACAAAGTCATAGTCGGAGAAGCTGTATTATACACACCCCAGTTCGTACTTACTGCAAAATTTAACTGAGCAGAACCCCACCCACCGGTCATAGTGCTGTAAACAAGATAACCCGAGTGTGCATCATAATTGCCGCCATAATTTGTATCTGTTAAAAACTGTAAGCTTCTTCGTTGGCCGTCTGTTGACGAAACACCTGATCCTGCTCCAATCGAGATTCCTTTAATCACCGAAAGATTTGCATCTGCACTTGTAGTTCCGATACCGACGTTGCCCGAAGCATCGATACGTATTCTCTCAGCTGCATTTGTGGAGGCAGCCAGTAATCCCGCACCCGGTGA
>JAYQON010000135.1:0-6858 GCA_038144835.1 Bdellovibrionales bacterium | reverse complement strand
CCTCTATGCCTTCACGTTTTTCGAATTGTTATAAATTAAATCCAGTAGGTAGTGAGTTACAAAAACCGCCGTAATCATGGTGGTGATAATACCAGCGATTAAGGTGACTCCAAAACCTCGGATAGGGCCAGAACCGAAGTATATTAAAACCGCGCCCGCTATCGCGGTTGTCAAGTTTGAGTCAAAAATGGAAGACCAAGCGTTATCAAAACCATCTTTGATCGCAAGACGCATCGAAACACCACGCGACAATTCTTCTTTGATACGCTCAAAGATGATCACATTAGCATCAACAGCCATACCCACTGTGAGAGTAATTCCCGCTATGCCCGGTAAAGTGAGAGTCGCACCAAGAGCACTCAGCACGGCCAACAGACTGACTACGTTTAAAGCCAAGGTGATGGTTGCAACCACCCCCATTAGTCGATACCAAAAAATGATAAAAAGCGCGACGATAGCTAGCCCGATGTAGCCAGCCATTTTGCCTTTCTCTACCGAATCTGCGCCTAAAGATGGTCCAACTGTACGTTCTTCAAGTTGTTGCAACGCGGCCGGCAATGCACCTGCACGCAAAGCCGTGGCAATCAGCTGCCCTTCCTTCTGCGCTTCTTCGTAGTTTCTTGATCCCAGCGATATCTGCCCTTCACCGCTGATGCGCTCACGAATGTTCGGAGCAGAGTAAATCACGTCATCAAGAACAATCGCCAAATTGCGTCCAACATTGGCTCCCGTGAGTTCACCAAACCGACGAGCACCTTCCGCATTGAAGCGAAAGCTGACTTTAGGCTCACCAAATTGTCCAAAACTTACAAAAGCATCTTCAAGTTGGTCACCGGAGACATCGGTGTCCGTGCGCAGTAAAAAGGGTAGCTTACCCGCCTCCATACTAACAGCGTTGGGGGCTTTTTCGAACGCAACCATTGTGTTAGCCGGCATTTTGGACCTGAGGGCTTCATTGATTTTTTTCACATACTGCCCATAGCTCATGCCCTCTTTTGCCAGGGCAAACCCGCCGGCAGTCTCAGCCTCAGTGATCAATTTCATCAACTCATCACTCGAAAGCTTGTCATCGACGAGCCGGAATTCAAGTTTTGCCGTTTTGTTAATCAGTTCTTTGGCGCGCGCCGGATCAGAGATACCAGGTAACTGAACGAGAATCCGGTCTCGGCCCTGAGCGGCGATAACAGGTTCTGCAACTCCAAACTCATCCACTCGGTTTCGAATCACTTCAATCGCCTGACCGATGACCTGCTCGCGATAGTTCTCCATAACAGCATCGAAGTAGCGTGCCTCGATTTGATTGTCCGCTGAACTGACTGTTTGCAAAAGCGCACTGTACTGATCCTTCAGCAGCTCTTCTACTTTTTTAACATCAGCAGTGGACTTCACCTTTATAATTATGGAATCTTTTTTGTCATTGCTCGCAACAGATTCAGGCATCACTCCCTGCTGATTGAGCTCTAAAGCCATTGCCCGAGCCGTTCGCTCGGTACGTTCAGCAAGTACACCTTGGACGTCCACGCCATAGATTAAGTGGGCTCCACCTTGAATATCCAGCCCGTAACTGAGCGCCTTTTTATGGAACCACCAACCCTTTGGCAAGGTCACCACGTTGGGCAGAAGATAGATCCCACAAAAAACAAAAAACAAGAAGATCAGTAGGGTGCGTGTGCGCATACTTTCGATCATTTTTTTACCTCGGCAGTTTCCATAGCTTCGCCCGCAATCGCCGAGCGCAAGACTTTGATCTTCACGCCATTGGCGATTTGCAAGGTGACAAAGCGATCTGTCAGACCCTCAATGGTCCCGAGAATCCCACTCGATGTCAAAACCGAATCCCCACGTTTGAGTTTGTCCAAGAATTTCTTTTGTTCCTGAGCGCGGCGCTGCTGAGGTCGCAGGATAAAGAGGAAAAAAATAAGACCCATGATGAGAAAAGGAAAAAGACTTTCCCACAAAGACGGTCCAGCGGCGGGAGCGGCCCCTTGGGCCCATGCCAAAGTCGAAAACATGAGGTGTGCCTCCTAAATTATTGTCACTAATGAACATTCGGAGGCAGAAAAATCAACGTTCAGGCTGGTTTACAAAGCGCGTTAGGCAGTGATCACGAAAGCGCTCCCAATCTCCCTGAAGTAAGCTCATGCGCATTCGATTCATCAAATCCAAGTAAAAATGCAGATTATGAATAGTATTGAGACGCGCCGAAAGAATCTCTCCACTTAAAAATAGATGGCGCAAATAAGCCTTTGAATAATTCTGACAAGTGTAACAAGAGCACTCTGGATCTAAAGGACTACCGTCCTCGCGATATTCTGCCCTTTTGATCGAAATTTTGCCTTGCCATGTGAACAATGTGCCATTGCGAGCAACACGAGTGGGCATCACGCAGTCAAACATATCCATACCGGCGTCCACAGCCAATACAAGATCTAAAGGTGTGCCCACACCCATTAAATAGCGGGGCTTATTTTGCGGCATCATAGGCGCAACTTCTTTAACCAGTGCATGCATTAGCTCGATGGGCTCGCCGACGCTGAACCCTCCCATGGCGTAACCGGGCAAGTCCACAGAGGTGATCTGCTGCAAACTTTCTTGGCGTAAACGCAGTTCCAACCCGCCTTGCACAATGCCAAAGAGCAAACTTTCAGAGCGAGTCATTGCCTGTTTTGAGCGCAATAACCACCGGTATGTGAGATCCATAGAAGTTTTCACTTCATCAGGCGTCGCCGGATACTTCAGACATTCATCAAACGCCATGATGATATCCGAACCGAGCGCCATTTGAATTTCCATGCTTGTTTCTGGACTTAAAAAGTGTTTGGCACCATCCAGATGTGAACGAAATTCCACTCCTTCTTCGCGAATTTTGGTCAGTTGGGACAACGAGAAAACCTGAAAGCCCCCGCTGTCGGTCAGAATAGGACCTGACCAATTCATAAACTTGTGTAGGCCTCCAAGCCGCTCAATAATCTTTTCACCTGGACGCAAATGCAGATGGTAAGTGTTACCGAGAATGATTTGCGAGCCCAAGCTCTTAAGCTCTTCGGGCAGCATACCTTTTACGGTGGCCTTCGTGCCCACAGGCATAAACACTGGTGTCTCAATCCAACCGCGGGCCGTTTTTAAGCGCGCAGCCCGCGCCTGACCAGATTGTTTTTGCAATTCGAATTGCCCTACAAACGCCGTGTCCATGCACTCAAATCTCCATAAGAAAATAGCCGGAACTGACGCTCAATCGCCCACCGGTAAGTTTTTTTAACCTGATCAAGGCCAGCAAAAGCCGATACTAAACAAAGCAAAGTCGATTTTGGTTGATGAAAATTAGTCAACAGAGCGTCTACCACACGAAAGGAGTCGCCAGGTTTGATGAATAAACGGGTCTCACCACAATAGTCTCCGTGGTCGTTCTGCAGCAACCCGCAGGCCATTGACTCCAACGCCCGGGTTACTGTTGTACCCAGAGCCCACACCCGCCCTCTGTTTTGACGAGTTTCTTTAATAAGCTCTGCTGTGCGGTGAGGCACCTTAACCCACTCCGCGTGCATCTGATGGTCGTCTAGACGAGATGCACGAACAGGCAAAAAGGTTCCTGCACCAACATGCAAAGTCACATAAGCCAAGTTGACCCCTTTTGCTTGCAAGGCTGCGAGGTCAGCGGGTTGAAAATGCAAGCTTGCCGTTGGCGCGGCTACAGACCCCGGTTCAACAGCCCAGGATGTCTGGTACCACGTTCGATCTGAAGATCGATTGTGACGTTCACCCCGGGCTTGCTGAATATACGGCGGCAACGCGTACTCGCCATGTCTTTCGAAGTAATCTTGGTTCAATTCGGCAGATACAGTGACAATCTGAGGCAGGCCTTTTTCCAACAGGGTGAGACAAATATTTGCCGGTAAGCTTAACTGACTTCCCGGCTTAAAATCTCTGGCCGGAAATAAAACTTCCCACGTTGTCGGAGAGCGAGAACGCAAAAATAAAATCTCAATGCCTTCGCGAGAAAATATCCGCGCAGGAATGACCCGGCTCTGATTCATTACCAGAAGATCCGCAGGTGCGAATTTATCGAGCAGCCCAGAAAGAGTGAGCTCCACAGGATCGGCTTCGCCCTCAACGTAAGCCACCCGCGTTGGACGCGAAGGTTCAAGCGCCACTAATTCTGGAGGAAAATGGAAATCAAAATCACTGATGAGCATGAAGTCGGGATCTTAATGTCTCGACGCAATGCTGTCTAGCGAGGCTTTTGAGAGAAAGCCGCTTTGAGAGCTCGCCGCAGGATTGTGCCCAACTGATTGACACCCATAAGATAGACAAATGAGGCCAATAAATTGAACAGCATAAGTCCGAGAAAAGAGTACACAAAAAATTGTTCCATGGCATGCTCCCCCATCATAAAACCCAGGGGAGCCTCCTGCCCCCCAGCACTCGGGTCTCTCTAAGCAGCTTCCTACCGCCCTAAATTGGGGACACAAGCCTGATGCCTTCGGGTTAACAAGCTTTGCTCGTATTTGTAAATCCGAATGGGGGCTTTACACGTCAATTGAGTGACGGTAAGACACCGCCTTAGAAAATTCAGATGCTGGCTCAGTAACATAAAGAGGTAAACTGCATGCGTAAAATGGTGCTCCGACTGATTGTGGCCGCAACGACATTGATTCCTCTGTCGGTGCAAGCGCAAGTTCAACGTTACGACAAAGAAAAAACTCGGGCACTCTTGTTAAATCTTGGGCAACAGCCACCCAAGGAAAGCCTCATTATTGAAGGAGCATTTGCCAACCCCAAAGCTGAAGCGTTCGTAGATTTCTACCGAACTAAAATTTATCCTCGCGACGAACATATCACCGATTTCGTGATGCGCTACCGAACCTATCGTCTACTCATGGATTCGGCTTCTTACCGCGATGAAGCTGAGTACAAAATTTTTCAACAAGAGTGGCAAAAGGCGGCAGAAGAATACAATTCGTTTCTTGTCGATCAATCGTATACTGAGGAGCTGAAAGAGTGGGCAAGCCTTGCACAGGGGCTGAGCGGGCAACTGCCAGACCTTGCTCGCCGTCTTGCACGTGAACGCGACCTTGAGTCGTTTCCAGAGCACCTAAAGCCTAAACTCGACGAAATTGAACTCTTAGAGAAAGAGTACGAACTGGCCATGAAGGATGCGCCTTCAAACGCCAAACTCGAAGAGCTGACCAAAGCCCGTATCGAACTGCGCCGAGCCTTCAAGGCAGGGGAGATCTCTTTTGCCGAGGCTCAAGGACGCTCTAATGAACTTCTCAAACACGGAGGTTATCATTTTATAGGCTATGAGGCTGCGCAGGCAAAGGGAGACAATCTCAATCGTGTCGCCATCTTGCGAACAGAACTTGCTAAGGCCAAGGGCTTTAAGACTTGGGCGGAGTATGTTTTAGAAATGACTGGTCAAGGTTATGAGCCGGCTTATCGAGGGCCCGTGCAGCAAAGAGAGTTCTTGCGTCAGTACATTACGGCTCTGGCTCCACTGCAGCGCCAACTTATTGAGGAGCGTATCGCTGAACTGGGGCTTTCAGGGAGACGTGACACTCTTCGCAGCAATCACATGTTGCTCCTCACCCTTCCCGACCTCGATCAATTGCAGAGATATTTCCCAGCAAGCAAAGTGACCGATATTTGGGAAAAGACCATGCTAGAAAGTGGATTTTCACAAGCAAATCTGGCTCAGATTCTCGTCGACGATCAGTTTCGTGATGGTAAAAATCGTACCATGGCTTACATGGCCGGCCTGCTGGGCCCTTACACGGGATATTCGACTCTAGATGCGAAGAGTTTAAACTTTATTGAAATACCTCTAAATTCTCCTGACTGGAAACCTGGCTTCACCTATATCCTTCAGTCCTACCCTGGCTCAATACGCGATCTTGAAACGGCCTTCCACGAAGGCGGGCATGCGCTCGAAAAAATTCTCAAGTTCAAGCAGCAAGCGGCGGACGAAGCTTACGGTTACGTGGAAGTACCCTCGATGACGATGGAACGTTTCATGCGTGACCCACAAGTGGTGTTCAACAATACAACTCCTGTTAATGGCCAAGTTCCCGGTATCGATGAGATTCGCGACCTACTCGAAAACAATGAAAAGAATGAGATTGTAACTTTGCTTGATATGGCCACGCAGGCGCTGTTTGACACCGAACTTTGGGACTACGATTACGCTCAACCAGGAGCTCAAACTTTCTTGCAACGAGTGGAAAGTTTGGCTCTTGAAATTCATCAATTGGCAGAACGCTTCCCGGCCGCGGAGTCACCCGTGCCGCTGTTTTATAGCTATGTTGCGACGACTCACTTCACGAGCGGAAATGTACGTAATATTGGTTACACTTACGCTGAAATCGCATCGCGCATGATGAGCTCATTTATTTCAGATGAACTTGAAAAGCTCAGCGGACGACGCAGTTGGTACCAGCAACCTCAGCTGGCCTCCATCTTTGCAGACCGCTTTTTTAGTGTGGGCTGGAAAAAACTTTTTCCAGAGAACATTGAAACAATCACCGGGCGCAAATTTGATCCAAAAACCGTGGTCGATGAAATGGCCGCCAGATTAAAGGGGCAAAACCACGATAAAAAAGACGCTTGTGAGAAAAAGCTTCTGCAACCAGAAGCTGAAAAGCCAGTCAAACCATCTGCTCAACCTTAGTTGGTCAAATTCAAATATGATCACAATGGCGGTGTCGCACACCGTGCGCTGCGCCGCCATTGACAGATACTCCGGAGAACGGGTAACTTTGTCCGTCAATTCGCATCCCCAGGTGGCGAAATTGGTAAACGCATCAGCTTGAGGGGCTGACGCCCGCAAGGGTTTGCTGGTTCAAGTCCAGTCCTGGGGACCAT
>JAYQON010000134.1:4326-6953 GCA_038144835.1 Bdellovibrionales bacterium | reverse complement strand
CGGCGTACGTTCGCCTATTATCTTTGGAAAAAAACAAGGCGCATTGTATTTTCAGTGACTACCCGAGGTTCCATAAACTGAACCAGGTAATCAGGACCTCCCGTTTTGCTTCCCATACCTGACATTTTGAAGCCGCCAAACGGATGCCGCTCAACCAGTGCTCCTGTATTCCCGCGATTGATGTAGAGATTCCCAACTTCGAATTCACGCTTAATTCGTTCGATGACCGCTGGGCTGCGTGAGAAAAGTCCGCCCGTTAACGCGTAATCAGTATCATTGGCGATTGCAATGGCGTGGTCTATATCCCGCGCTTTAATAATCGCCAAAACAGGTCCGAAAATTTCATTCTGCGCCAACGAGCTCTTGGGATCGACGTCTGCAAAGATGGTTGGAGGAATGAAATAGCCACCCGTAAGCATCTGACCTTGAAAGACCAGGCGGGTTGACGATTTGGCTTCGTCAATAGTGTTGAGAATTCGTCGGTGAGCCTCTTCGTCCACGACTGGCCCCATAAAGGCGCGTGGATCTTCCGCAGGCCCTGTATGTAAGCTTCGTGCAGCCTCGCTTATGCGTTCAACAAAGCGCTCATAAAGTGGCTCGAGTACGATGGCACGGCTACAAGCGGAGCATTTTTGTCCTTGAAAACCGAACGCTGAGTGAAGAACTCCGGATACAGCTTCATCTAGATCAGCATCAGAATCGACGATGATGGCGTTTTTGCCGCCAAGTTCAGCCATCACGCGTTTAATGTGACGCTGTCCAGGTTGTACAATCGCGGCCTGTTTTAGAATGTGCAGCCCGACATTTTTTGAACCAGTAAAGGAAATCATATGCACATCCTTATGGTTCACCATATATTCGCCCACATCCTCACCGAGCCCGGGAAGAAAATGCACAACTCCTTTGGGAAAGCCCGACTCCATTAGAAGACGCATGAGTTCATGCGCAATAATAGAGCTTTGCTCCGCAGGTTTCATCAAGACCGTGTTACCTGTCACCAAGGCTGCGGCGACCATGCCAGAGAGAATGGCCAAAGGAAAGTTCCAGGGAGCGATGACCAGAACCGTACCACGTGGTTGATATTCGTACATACTTACTTCGCCCGGAGCGTGACCCATTCGTTGTGCTTTCGCCAAGCGACGCATGTCTTGCGCATAATAGCGGCAAAAATCAATGGCCTCGGCGACATCACCGTCGGCTTCTCGCCAGCCTTTGCCTACCTCTAGGACTTGTAATGCCGCTAGGTTGAATTTTTCTTGTGCCATTTTGTCGGCGAGCTTTTCTAACATTCGGGCACGCTCTTCTGCTGGAGTCTTGGCCCAACTTGCTTGTGCCACTTTAGCAGCTTGAATCGCCTGTTCAGCCTCCGTGGGTCCTGCAACATTAACTATTCCGACAATCTCTGAGGGATTGGATGGATTGACTCGCGTCAGAGTTTTGCTAGTGCGTACCTCTTGCCCGTTGATGATTAACGGATAAGTTTTGCCCAAGCGAGAGCGCCATCCTGAGAGAGCAAGCAACATACGTTGGCGGTGTTCGGAAACAGCAAAATCGGTGGGTGGCTCATTGAAGAAATGGCCTGGTTTTGATTGTGGTTGGCTCTCTGAGCGTATCAAGTCTTGTTGTGGATCACGCAATAAGACTTCCGGAGACAAATTGTCTGCAAACTTTGAGCGCAAAAAACTTTCGTTTGAAGTATTCTCGAGAAGTCGGCGAACCAGATAAGCCATTCCAGGAATAAGTTCTCCAATTGTGGCGTATTCGCGCACTCTGTACCCTTCACGCACCAGAGCCTTTTTGATGGTATCTGCCATTCCGTAAAGCATTTGAATTTCGATAGCTCTGGGGTCTAAACCCTTGGCTTTTGCGTAAGATGCTGCAAGCGAAATGGAACGCACGTTGTGAGATCCGACAGCCAGGCGCACATGCGGATAAGCATCGATCAGTTGACGAGCACACGCTTCAAAACTCGCGTCGGATTCTTTTTTATGCAGAAAGACGGGGATGGGCCAGCCCTTTTGTCGAGCCTGAACGGTTTCGTAATCCCAGTAGGCTCCTTTGACTAATCGAATTGTGAAGGGAGTGCCGCGCGTTTGGGCATGACGGATCATTCGCTCAACATCTTTTTGGCAGTCGCGCAGGTACGCTTGCAAAACAATTCCGAAGTGACGCCAGCTTTTGAATTCCGATTCGAGGGAAAGATCCTCGAATACTTTCAGTAAGAAATCCTTGTGTGCGTATTGTTCCATGTCCAGGTTAATGAACACATTGCTTTTGATGGCAACACGAAAGACCTGCCGCAGTCGTTCTTTGACTACTTCTAGGGATTGATCCCATGCGGCCTCATCGATTTGCGAATACAAAGCTGTGACTTTTACAGAAACGTTAACTTTAGGAATGGGACCAGATTCGTCTTCATCTATTTGCGCAATGTTTTCCCAATGCTTGGCATCGTCTGCTAACCACTGAATGAGTTCGGTATAGCGAGAGAGATAATCCTGGGCCTCTTTCTCGGACAAAGTGGCTTCGCCCAAAAGGTCTGCTGTAAAGGTGATTTTGTTTTTACGAGCTTTCTTGAGAACCGGCAAAGCGTCTTGAGGACTCTCTCCAGTAATGAACATTTTTGC
>JAYQON010000134.1:0-4316 GCA_038144835.1 Bdellovibrionales bacterium | reverse complement strand
GAAGTGACGTTTTTACGAACGGCTCCTGCCATGATCCCGGGCGCGAGTGAACCCAGACCCAGGCCGAAGTTAAAAACCGAAGGTAAATCATCTCCGCTCTCAGCAAAATATTCTTTCAGATGGCGGGCCACTTCGGAGCTTGAGTTGAGGTAAGGAAGAACATCGACGAAGCGGAACATCTGTACCTTGAAGTGTTCGTTCTTCATCGACCAGTCCATAATTTTTCTATACCAGGTGTCTTTGCTAAAGAGCGATGAGGAATCGTCTTCTAAAGACCTAAAAATACGCTCGCCCATTTCACGCACTGAGGAATCAAGATCAGCCGGTTTCATGCTTTTCTCCCTTAAGCTTCTCACGAGATGTGATATCCAACTTGGATACCACTCGCGCTCGTCGGCCGCAAAAAGAAAGCAGGCGAGAGGTGGGGAGGATGTCCTCCCCCCCTGGCGAAGATGGGATTGGTGATGGGTTGATCAGCTCCTGTGGACCCCACGAGTGTGGATGAGCCGGACTGTTGCCTGTGTTCTATAGGCAATCCCAATACCAATGCAGATGGGGTCAGTTTGTCTTGCGGTTGGGTTCCAGTTTTGTGCTCGTGGTATAAACACCGCTTTTTGCTGCGCAACAAATGGTGACGAAGTGACACTGTCAATAATTATTTATTATGGAAGTTATGTATCTAAAATCGATAATCAGGTCGCCTAGATCAAGTCACTCAGTATAGTTTTTGGGGACGCAGTTTGGCGTAATCTGACTGTCTCATTTTTAGACACAATAAAATTCAGTAAAAACAGATGCTTAGATGCATGTCGCAGTTTCTTATTTATCGCTGCGCATAAATTATGGTCGACGAGTTCGCGAGCCAATTTTGGTCATACTTAAAAAAGCTATTAAAATCAGGTATTTAAAAACTATTCCCTAGGCCCGTGATTTGCGAAGGGTGAGTGTAGAGGAGTTACCGACTTTGCGCTTTTGCTTTTCGCTGCCACTCGTGGCCTCATTAAGTTGCTTAATGTTGATGACTCAGGCTTGTAGTCGTCCACTAGAACCACAGCCGAGTTGCAATTTTGTGCAGAACTCGAATCTGCAAAGAGTTTCATGGAACCGAAATTTGCCCGTGAAGTTTTTTGTACATCAATCGGTACCGAGAGAGGCTTATGCAGCCATTGACCGTGCCATTGATGAGTACAATCAACACTTTGGCAACGGTCATGAGTTGATTCGCATTGTCGCTCGTGGCAGCGATGGTGACCTTAAGCCAAGTAAAGACGGGAGCTCAGTGATTTACTGGCTCGAGCAATGGGATCCAAAGCGTTCTACAGAGCAGGCTCGCACAACAATTTATTGGGCAGGTTCGCAAATTTTTGAAGCTGATATTCGCATTAATGCCGCCCATTTTGCCTACCACTATGGTGAAGAGTCCACCTTTAGGGAGGTCGACCTGACGAGTCTTCTGGTGCATGAATTCGGGCATGCTTTGGGACTTGCTCACACTTCAAACTCGGGAAGTGTTATGAATACGCATTTGGGTAGTGGGCAAGATCGCCGCAAGCTCAGTGGCCCTGATTTGGCGAATTTGAGTTGTGAGTATTGATTTTTATAGTTTGAGAAGGGCGTTGTGGCCTTGCGTAGTTGCAGTTTGGAACCAAGTTATTGGATGTAAGTTAATTTAAGTTTGTGAACTAGACCTCGATGGATAACATAATGGGGTGTCAAGAGGAGAGCGAATGAATACGGTCAATTTGCAGGCTAACTCAGTAGAGTCTACCCCCGTTCGTGAAGCGAGCCGAGCCATTCGCGTTTATCACGAACTGCCCGGATTGCGGCATGAAACTAAGGATGTTCTTCAGCAAATGGAGGCTAACATCCGAAATTTAGAAGATCTTGGGGGGCGTTTAGGATTCGTCCTCGCAGAGTTACGTGGACTTATACGCCGCTAGAATAAAACTGAGAGATCCAAATCAAGCTTTTGGAATTTTTAAAGTGAGAATTCCGTTTTCCCATTTGGCTTCAGCAAGTTTTTCAATAACTGGACGAGAGAGTGGTAACTCTTCGCGAAAGGTTTGATAGCTGTTGGTCGAAAGGGTGCTGTTCTCAGACTTTGTTTTATCATTGAACTCTCTTTTGCCTTGAATGATGGCACGGCCATTTTTTACAAAGGCCCTAACATTCTCTTTTTCATGCTCGGGAACATTGGCCTGAATGATGTAGTGAGCATCGGTTTCGTTGAGCTTCGAGCGCGCGTCGTTCATTCGGTAAAAAGGATCCTGTTGGCGTTCCTGGTACTTGCCAATGCTGTGTGCGATTTCGCGCTTTTCGTTCATCAAAGTATTGGCAAAGCGCTCTTTTTGATCGCGGACGGACTTGGCAAATACGGCATTATTGCTTTGAAAAGTTTTGTCGAATTCCTTTTTTTGTTCGAGGTGTGCCTGTCTGTATAGAAGTTCATTGCGCTTGGTCTGGTTTTGAAAGCGATTGTACTGATCGAGGAGTTGTTGTTCGTGCTCCTTTTCTAAGTTTTCTTTTTCAATTTTATTTTCGGCCTCTAGTTTACGCATCATTGCGGTGTGGGTTTGGTTTTGTTCGTCGAGCCCTATTTGGCCCTCTTTATGAACTTTGGAAATTTCATTGGCGTAGTAACTGCGAGTCTTTTCCATGTCCGCGGACGATTTTTCACGCTCTTGGCTAAGAGCTTGGCGATTAGCCTTTTGTACGCTGTGGTAGCGAGCTTCAGCCTCAGAGGTCTCTTGAAGAAGTGCAGTTTCGGCGTCGGTCTTGAGTTGCTTTTGTTTTTCCATGAAGCGTTGCCGTTCATTTTCGAGCCGTTGCGCGTTTGAGGCCTGTTGCTCCTTTAGAAGAATTTGGCTGTGCTTGGATTGGCTGTTATAAATTTCTTGGTGGCGAGCTTTGGCTTGACGAAGTTTTGCGCCATTTTCTTCGTTCGTTTTGGACAGTTCTTCAGCCGCATTCTCGTTCATGTTGGCTTTTTCTCTTTGAATTTTTTCGTGCAATTGGCGTAGATCGGCTGCAGCCTTGCGGCTGATTTCTTCACGCCTAGAAGATTCATCGCGCTGAACCTTTTCAGTCACCTGACTTTCTTTGTGTTGGGCGTCTATGGTTCGTTCTTGCAAATCTTTGAGCGTTTGACGTAAAAAATCTTTTTGACCATCGACGGACTCGCGTAGGCTTTGAATTTGGTGATCAGAGCTCTCACGCAAATCCTGACGCCGTTGACTTAAATTTTTACGTTCGTAGGTGACCATTTTTTCAGCCTCGTTTTTTATTTCAGAGAGGCTTTCCGCTTTTTGTTTACGTACATGATTTACGGCCGCTTCACCTGCGCTTTTTTCTTTGCGCAGTTTATGCTCGCTTTCTTGGCGAGTGCTCTCGAGGTCTTGCTCAGCCTCTTGTTGAAAGCTTTTTTTGCGTTTGCGATGGGATTCGCGTAGGTCTCGAAGCTCTTGCGCTTGGCGCGAGGTTTCGCCTTGAATCTCCGACGCCATGATCGACCCTCCTGGTCTCTTTTTCAAATTTATCATGTGCAGGATGAATTCAGGGGTCTAGTTTTGCTGAGGAGGAGGGCAGGTGGGTTTTAGCCCTGAAGTGTTACCTTTGCACATCCAGGTTGATCTGTAGGTGATGACCTCATCACTTTGTACTGGATACCATTGGCGGTACTGATTGGGGTCGAGGGTCGAAATTACGACTTTTTCCCCGCCAGTGGTCGGGTTGGTGATCACCAGTTCAAAAGCCCGGTATTCAGCACGAGCCAAGGTATGCAAAAAAGATAGAATCAGGAGCATGGCCATACTAGCTTATCGGAAAACTGCATTTGAGATTTGAGGTGGCTGGCTTGGGCTCAACTAGATTAATAGTAAGTCAGAGTGCAGCGGCCACTGCCACCGGCACCAGCTCCTCCCGCGCCATTACCGCAAGTACCACCGCCACCACCGCCCAAAGAGCCCCCACCGCCACCACCGGGTGCATTGCCAGTGCCTGAAGTGCCTCCGCCTGAGCCGCCCCCTGGCCCGCCAGCGGTGCCGCCACCTGGGTTTCCTCCCGAGCTCCCGTATGCCGTTGATCCCGAACCTCCGCTACCCCCAGAACCTCCGGAGCAGCTATTGATACCACCGCCACCTCCGTTGGCGACCAAGTAAGAACCAAAACTGCTAGCGCCGCCAGTGCCTCCATTCTGATAAGATCCTCCAGCCCCAGCTCCGCCAGCACCAACAGTGAGAGTGACGTAGGTGGGCAGACTCGAGTAATTGAAAGTGGCTTTGCTGTAGCCGCCCCCACCACCACCGCCACCATAAGTG
>JAYQON010000133.1:0-7202 GCA_038144835.1 Bdellovibrionales bacterium | reverse complement strand
GTAATTTTTGAGAGTTCTGTGTCAGGGCGATAAACTAATCCAGATAGGCGACAACACCTGGACGTATCATCCCACCTTCCTTGACTGCCAAAGGCAATTCGTCATTCAAGGTTCGCTCGATCTGCAATCCGAGCTCAACGCAAACTTCAAGGCCAGCGATGGGCGCTTGAGAAGGGTGCATTTGCGTTAACTTCTCACCTATCAATATGGACTGGGCAATGGCCAACAGATCACGAGCGTTAAAGGTGGTTGAGTGAACCTTACCTAAACGCCTTTCCACATCACCCAGCAGTGCCAATTGCTGTCTAAAATTTTTCAGCAGACCTGAGGCGCCCAGCCACATTTGAATTTCGCCGTAGCGCAAATCTAATTCCTCAGAACTCACTAAAGGAGTCATCAACCAGCTTCGCAAGGCACGCGCGCCAGCGCTTGTTTGAGTGCGATCAACGGCCGCGAATAATGAGCCCTCTCGACCGCCCCGAGAGTTTTCAAAAATCTCAAGATGTCGAATGGCCGTGGCCGAGAGGCGCAACTGAGTCTGTCGACGACGCGCTTCAAATGGTGTCAAAATTTTGCAGGTCTCTTCCCCCTGCATTTTGACAATATACAATTTTAACCTCTCCACTGCGGACAACGAAGAAATTGAGGAAGAGGGTGAACCACCCCCTGATTCACCTTCAAATTCAGAGATAGTCCCCACAGTGGAAACGCAAGCACTAGCCTCTCGCTCTTGCATCTGCTTTCGGCTCAAAACAAGCTCAGCCGGAACCATCAAAGCAAGAATTTCCTCACGTTCAGCCACATCCGCAAAGTCATAATAAAAAGCCTCGCCAGTGGTGATATCGACGTAGGCGAGGTGATGATCATCGTAAGCGCTTAAGTAGTTGGCACTTAACTGATCCAAAGTGTCTGGATCATAGACCATCCCGGGAGTGAGAACCCGGGTTACAGCCCGCTTCACAATGCCCTTGGCCAGAGCTGGGTCTTCAATTTGATCGCAAATCGCCACTTTCAAACCCTGGCGCAAAAGCTTGGCTATAGGTATGGCAATACTATGATGTGGCACTCCACACATTTTGGCGGAATCGGCGTCCTTCTTGTTGCGTTGAGTAAGTGTTATACCAAGAATGGGAGCAGCGAGCTCAGCGTCCTGGTGAAACATTTCAAAAAAATCACCCATGCGGAATAAAACCACTTTGTCCGGGTGCTCAGACTTAATATCCCAATACTGCTGCATCAGGGGCGTTAATTTGGCTTGCATTCAGGAAAGATGCGCTGCCGACGGGTTGACGTCAACGCTTTGCTGCAACCGGTCTGAAGCGACGTAGACGGCGCAACCTAAGACGCACATCACGCAAATCGATAGACGAATTCGAGCCGGGCGCGAAGCGGGCGACAACGAGAGCCTCTAGAAGGGGTCTAACCTCTTCTGCAAGTTCAGAATTATGGGCCTCTAAACGCCGCATCACAGCTAAAGGTCCCTCATAATGACCCTTCTCGAATGAGAAATTTTTCAGGACCTGGAGCAGTGACCTATAAAGACGCTCTTGTTCGGGTAAAGGTTCTAAGCGATGCGACTCTAAATAGTATAAAACTGATAAAATTAATGCCAGCGAAAGCATCAAGAACACGGGAAGAGCGCGAAAGAGAACAACCTCCATACCAAGACTCGCTAATATCTCCTTTTGACGAGCCAGATCAAAACGCAACAAAAAGCCAATCCAGGCGGCCTCGGCCTCATCGAAAATTCGCTGTCCCTGTCGCAAAAAAATTCCAAAATCACTATTAAAAAAACCATAGCCTCGAGTTTCCAAGTACATATCACTACCCTGAGTGATTCGCGCCGGAGCCAATTGCGCCGTTGGATCTAACCGTCTCCAGCGTTTATTCAGCGAGTCGTAATACTCCACCCAAGCATGAGCGTCATATCCGCGAACCGTGATGTAGTTGCCCAAAAGACTGGGGACCCCGCCTTGAAAACCAACAACAACCCGAGACGGTATATTCAAATGTCGCAACATTGTTGCCAGAGTGGCCGCATAATGTTCACAAAATCCAATCTTATTTTTGAAAAGGAAATCGTCAATCGAAGCTGATTTCGGCGGCTGCAGACTGTACTGGTATTCCCCCGCGCTGAAGTGCTCCATCAGACGGCGCACCGTTTCGCCAACGGGCAGACCCCGCATGGGACTTAGAAGCTTTTGCATGGCAGCAGTCGGACGACTTCCTAACTGCAAGTAGCGGCGCAAAGAAACCTCATTTTCCTTAGCCTCTCGCGCCTCTGTCTGTTGCAGGAAATATCGTTCTCGAGTCTGCAAAGAACGCCGCAACTCAAATGTGCTTCCGGATCGAACCAAGACCTTTGTTCCCGCAGAGTCATTGGGAAAGATCAACCCTACGGTGTTTTCTAGAGAAAATAAAAACTTATCGAAGCCCGGCTCCAAATAAACTTCTATATCCTGAACCGATGTCGCATACCCCGAGGCGCTCAAGGAGGCATTTTCAAGCGAACGATCCCAATTTAACTCAATCCCACGATCAAGTACGGCTGCACGCCAGTACAATTGATGACGGGGCGGAATTTCACCCCTCAAAAAAGTCGCGCGAAAGACTAGCTCATCCGAGGTTATTAATTGAGAAATCGCCCCTGGTCGCAACTGGTCACTGACCCCAGTTTTTCCAGCGATGTCATCTCCCGCGCCAAATCCGGTGGAAAATCGCGGAAACAAAAGAAACACCAAAACCATTAAAGGTATGGATTTAAGCATCAGAGAAAAGGTTGCCGTGAGATTGGCTCTGAGATTATCCCACCTCCATTTTTCATCTTCTAGCGACTTCAAGTAGGCAACAATGAAACTCAAGTTCACCATCATGAAAAGCGTCAGAGCGAGACTTTGATCAGCAAGAAGAAAGGTCATCAACAATAACGCGCACAAAATGGCTGCAACAAAAAAATCCCTTTTTCCATTTAGCTCATAAGTTTTTAAGCACGTCAGTAAAAGCAAAAGTGTTCCAGCTGCCTCATCACCGAAAATAGATTGAAAGTGTTGCCACACCAATAAACCCACAGCCAACTGAAGAGTCCATAAGAAGTATCTGGCCGGCATGGGTAAATCACGCCTATGCAGCCAAACGCGTGCAGCAAGTAAAGCAAATGCGAGGAGCACAGCCCAAAGCGGTCGCAAAAAAATTGCCGGAAGGACACTAAAAAAAATCAAAGCGATCAATGGCAAAACCAAATACCGTAAAGAGGGTTTCACGCCACCGTCTCCACTTCCGCCAAAGCGCGCAGACAAATCCGCAGGTGATCTGGACCTTGCCCTCCATCTATCTTGCCTCTAGGTGTCTCCATTTCGAATGAGGCATTTTCTTCAGCCGCAACTAAGAGCCATTGGCACATTTGGCTCAGATAAGCCTCCAGCTCTTGACCCTCTGGTCGCCAGGGAATTTGATAATGTATGTGCTCTTGACCCCAATGCACTTTGGTAAAAAGATGGCCCGTACGAGCATAATGTTTCCATGCGATCTGATGATAAGATTCACCTTCTCGATAGGACTTTAATTCGCCGAAATCGCCCTCAGGACTGCTGCGCAATCCGAGTTCTTGCTCGCCAAACTCAAAACTCGAAGGCAATAGAGGACTCAGGGCATGAGGCCTTGGGTAAACATACAAGAGACCCTGAGGACGAAAGACCTTCCAAGCCCGAAACAACCCCATTGGGTAGTAGGTTTCAAGGGCCACTTCAGGAACTGAATGAACTCCCCGCCCCCATGCCAAAACCTCGATACGCACAGTTTTAGATAGCTCCATGGGGCTCAATTCCTCTAGTCGATGACTCAAACCTATGAACTTCCTGGACAAGGACCGAAGATTCAACCCTCGTCGGCTGCGGGATTGCTTCTGACGAAGATGAAAATGCAAACTCATCGGATCTTGTTCGAAGCCATCATCGGCGCCTGCAAAATCTAAATCTACACCCTGGAGAATAAAGTGTGTTTGCACCATAGAGGTCACAAAGATCGAAAATAAAAAAAAAGCCAACAGAAAAACTAGATTGTTATTATAGGTGGAGGCAGTCAAAATCATCACAACCACAACCGCAAGAAATATAAACCCGCGAATACTGGGGATTATATAAATGCGATTTTCACGCACAAAAAATTTTCGCCACCGCGACCACATGGCTACTCCACTGGCAAAGTGAGAATGAACTCCTTGGATTTATCAAAAGCGCAATGAGATGGCAGACGCATCCGGTGATTGATCACCCAGGGTGCTACAGCCTGAACATCTTCTGGAAGGACAAAGTCACGTCCATTAAGGTAAGCCCAAGCTCTCGCGACCGAAAGCAAAGCCAAGCCTGCCCGCGGAGAAAGGCCGCTAAAATCTGCACGTAGACTGCGACTTTGCGCCAGTAGCCTCTGAACGTAAACCAATACGGGCTCTGAGCAATGAATACCTTCGACGAGCTCCTGATGACGCAAAACTTCACTGGCATTTAGCAAAACCGGAACTTCATCTTCATTTTTTCTGTTTCCACGCAACAACTCAATCTCATGCTGTGGCGATGGAAATCCCATATGTATGCGCATCAAAAAACGATCCAATTGCGATTCGGGCAACGGATAGGTACCAATCTGCTCGCGAGGGTTCTGAGTGGCTACAACGAAAAACGGTGCGGGCAACTCACGCGTTTCTCCATCTAAAGAAACCCGACGCTCTTCCATGGCCTGCAAAAATGCACTTTGGGTGCGCGGCGTGCCGCGATTAAGTTCATCGGCAATTAGAAGATTGGTAAACACTGGGCCAGAATGAAACTGAAATGAACGTGTCGAAGAGTCAAAAATGGCCGTACCTAAAATGTCGGCAGGCAATAAGTCATTAGTAAATTGGACGCGCTTTGAATTCAACCCCAAGACACGCGCTAAACTGCGCACCAAAGTGGTCTTACCAACTCCAGGTACATCTTCAACAAGCAGATGGCCACGCGCTAAAATGCAAGCGAGTGACAGCCTCACCTGATCCGGCTTACCCAGAATAACTGAATCTAGGTTCTCAAGGACCTTTTGTAGCGGTGACTCTGTTGCATTTTTTTTCAATGAGAACATATTGAGCTTTTCGGTAAGAAAAGCTCACCAAGATAGAGTCTAGTTGTTCAACTGGGCAAATAGTTTTTCGTAAATGCCGTCAAAGCCGCCGTTGCTCATTATAAGCACCACGTCTTTGGGCTGGGCGTAGGGTACCATTTTGGATAAAAGTCCGTTGACGTCTTGCCCTGATTCGGCAATTTTGCCACGTAAACGCAAATGATCTATCAATTCCCCAGTTGAAAATCGATCAGTCTCGGCAATTTTACTTTGATCGTATGGCTGCGCCACAAAAATAAGATCGGCCTGAGCAA
Organism: Bdellovibrionales bacterium; assembly: GCA_038144835.1. Lineage (GTDB taxonomy): Bacteria > Bdellovibrionota > Bdellovibrionia > Bdellovibrionales > UBA1609 > JALHOQ01. The sequence continues at coordinate 1,800 of JAYQON010000133.1, read as the reverse complement.
GCGCACGCACATAGTCTTCTTGAAAAACTCTCCGCCGAGACGTCGCAGAGCGAGGCTCAAAAACCGCCAATAACCGACGATCCGGAAAACGCTCACGCATGCAACGAAGAGTCAAATCTACCGCGGTAGGATGATGAGCGAAATCTTCAATTACCGTGATACCATTAACTTCTCCCAAAACTTCCTGACGACGTTTGACTCCCTGAAATTCAGCCAACGCTTGCAAAACTTTACTTTTCGTCCAACCCAATTGATCTGTCATTGCGAAGACTGAAAGGGCATTCAAAGAGTTGTGCTCGCCGAAAACTTTTAGTGCCAAATCAGCGATGCGCTTGCCATTTTTTTCCACTGTAAACTGGTTTCGTCCAAGTACAACTTCGCGATCCACAATCTGATATTCACCATTTTTCAAACCGTACCCAGCCTTACGGCCCGCCTTACAGTAACGCAGCAAATCCAAAATATTCTGATCGTCCGCATTGTAAATCAACGTTCCATCTTCAGGAATTAGTTGTATCAACTGTTTGAAAGCCAACTTTACATGCTCCAGATCCCGATAAATATCTGCATGATCAAATTCTATCGAGGTTAGAATCACATGTTTCGGCCGGTAGTGAATGAACTTAGGAACTTTATCAAAAAAAGCCGTATCGTATTCGTCCCCCTCAATCACAAAAGCATTGGCTTTGGGAGCGCGAAACGACAAACCATAATTCAAAGGAATACCGCCAATTAAAAAACCCGCCTGAAGATCTAACCCATCCGTAACCCACGCCAAAAGCGAAGTGGTCGTGGTTTTGCCGTGAGTGCCAGCCACCACAAAACTTTCGCGTCTGGCAATTACAAATTCACCCAAAGCCTTCGGCAAACTCGTGAAGGCAATATCACTAGCTAAAAGTGCCTGCGCCTCGGGGTTAGATTTGGCAACGACATTACCCACCACAACCAGATCCGGGCGTGGCTCAAGATTTTCACCCTTGAATCCAAGAAGAACTGGGATTCCCAGCTTCTCGAGTTGGGTCGACATTGGCGGATATATATTCTGATCACTACCGGTCACTTTGAAACCCAATTCTTTTAAAATCCCGGCCAAAGATGCCATCGCTGTTCCACAAATGCCGATCAAGTGTATATGACTTCCAGGTTTTAAATTTTCCATAGCTCCAGCCTAGCCTGTTGCCTTTTAGAAGAGCAACTCGCAAATCCAATTATGAATCTCTGGTCTCAATCCAACAAAAAGATTGTTTTTACGGGTGGGATGCACACGATGACTCAAAATCACAACTAAAAGATCACGTCGTGGATCAAACCACAATGAGGTGCCCGTAAAACCTGTGTGACCAAAGGATGTGGAATGAAAATACCGACCGCAACTGGCTTTCCCCTCAGATGGTTTCATAAAACAGTAACCCCAATCACCAACGCGGCGAGGGAGCTGCCGACGAACAAATCGCTCAACCATTGTAGCGTCGCGAAAATGGTTACTACCTCCGCGAACAGCCTTTCTTATTTTAAGTCCCCAGTCACTCACTGCATCGATGGTGCCAAAAAGCCCTGCATGCGGCGCCACTCCACCCAAGGCCCAGCAGTTTTCATCATGCACTTCTCCTTGCAAAATTTTTCCTCGCCAAGCACACTTTTCCGTGGGTGCATAACGTGAACGATCGTAAAGAGGAACGTTTTTAGGATGAAAAAATAGTTGTCCTAATTCTAATTCATCCGCTGTTTGCCTCCAAAGATCCAACAGACTCAACCCCGTATGAGCCTCGAGCCAAGCGCCCATCATCCATAATTCGAGAT
>JAYQON010000132.1:0-7553 GCA_038144835.1 Bdellovibrionales bacterium | reverse complement strand
ATGGGCCACTTTGTTATCTCACGTTTGGCTAAAAAGGAGACTTCCGGACAAGCGAACATGAGTAGGGGGATGTCTAAGTAGCTCATATGATTGCCTACAAAAATCACAGGCCCGCATTGCATTGGAGTTCCCAATACAGAAGTCTCAATTTTAAAATTTTTCAAGGTTTCTTCGGCCCACAACCTCTTGAGATCCGCCAGGTTGGCTGAGTCTCCTTGCGATTTTTTTAAATAGTGAAGAGTCTTTGAAAAAAACCTCAGAACCGTAGAAAGCGCAAGAATGTTTGGCATGTAAGTATTGAATAGCAGATTCTAGTCCCCCTTTATTTTTTGATTTTGTTAGGTTTTTGAGTGTGGGTTTTCAGTTCTTATAGATCGGTATATAAAAATGAAATGCGTACTTTGATTCAGCTTCTTCAGCCTATGGTAGTGACTATAGCGATATGTCTAGTTGTTTGCGGGCAAGAAGTCGCACTTGCAAACAGCAAATTTTCAAAAATGTCGGTGGATCCTAGGCAAGTTTATCCGACCCAAGGAGTTTTAGGGTTAGAATGGGCGGAATTCAAAAAAGCACGGTTCAAAAAATTGACGTCAGCCGAACTCAATCTGGTTTTACAGTCTGATCCCGCACCAGCTGTATTGGGGCCTGGTCAAAGAATTTATATTCTGGATTCTCATCACGAATTTTTTGTTTTGAGTAAACTGGGTGTTCGCAAGGCTTATGTGTACATTATCGAAGATTGGTCCCAATTAACTCAAGAAATCTTCGCCGACCGAATGTCGAGCAGGGGCTGGCTTTATTTAGGTGATTCGGAGGGAGAGATGTCATTCACTCTAGGGACATTGCCACGCTCAGTCGAACAGTTATGCGATGATCCTTATCGCTCTTTAGCGAATTTTCTAAAAAAAATTGGAGCTTATGAGAAGACGAAAATTCCTCACGCTGAATTTCAATGGGCCAATAGTTTGCGTCGAGAAATACCTTTGCATTTGATTTTGGATAAACCCGAAGAAGCTTTTCGGTTGGCCTTGGAATTTGCTTCCTCTGCCCGTGCGTCCACTTTGCCAGGTTACCGCGGTAAACCCTCGGCAATATGTGAGCGCAAATTATATCGTGGATCGACTTAGTTTCAAAATCACCGAGGTAAATCGACTTCAACTAAGCCGTATAGAGATGCTCGTGGAATATCCTAAATACATCATTTCATTTTTTACAAAAAAGTAGTCACCCGTATTCAATGAGTTTGTTAAAAAATGTATTCTAAAAGGACTGGGTGTTTCAAGAATGCCGCTTGCCTTATTGGCGCCAGCAAGGATCTGCCAAAGGCAGACCAGGCGGAGGCTTTAGAATCGCCTACGTCATTGTAGAGGCGGATATAATGGTGTGGCTCCATGCCTTTAAAAAGAAAACTCAGAAGACCCCGACGTGTAATCTAGAAATAGCTGAGAAACGTATGAAGGAGGTTTTAGAATTATGAAAAGCAAAAAGCATTATAGGTCAGCGAAGCCCTTCTTTCAGAAGCTCCTTAAAGATAAAGAGATCCGCATCCAATTCGAAGAAGAAAAATCTAAAACCGAAATCGCCTACGCCGTTCGTACAGCTCGCCTGGAAGGGGGAACCGATAAAAGGGTACCCTCGATACCCCTCTTGGCTCGCATTGCCGCCGCCTGCGGTGCCCACTTTGAATTCGGGTTTTCTTTCTCAAAGGTTGGCTAGCGGAAAGGCATTCCCCAACGGTGGTATCCATGCCGCAGCCGGCGAGTTTCAGCAGATCAGTTTCTTAATAACGATTAAGGACTGGAGAGCTGTCTTTGGATAGCCTGAATTTCGCTTTCCTGACGAAGAATAGCGAGATTTTGATTGTTAATTTCAGCGTGAAGGGATTTTTGCGCCTCAACTAATAACGGTATCAATTGGCGATAATCCACAGCTAGATTACCGCGATTGTCTTGTAAAACGGCTGCGGGAAGAATGTCGCTCAATTCTTGCGCGAGCACACCGTACTGGACATTTTTTGAGTCGCTGAATCGGTAGGTGTAGGCCTTTATTTTCTCAAGTAAGCCGTTTGTCCTCATGGGTTCTACTGAATCCTTCGAGCGTCGATCCGAGGGGTGGTAAAAACCGCTGGCCAGGATATTGCCGGCGACATGCAACCTATACTCCGGGGGGCCCGTCAAGGATCCGATGCCCACATGGTTTCCCCAAAAACTGATGGCTTGATTGGGTGAGGACAGACTCGATCTCACCCATGGCACATTGAATTGGTTGCTGACCGCCTGACAGTTTTTGATATTCATGGCAGGTGCCCCACCGGAATAGCCTTGGAGTTCGACAAGAAGAAGCAATCTTCTGACTATGGTAGTGGGGCCCAATACAGAGCCCGACGAGGACTCCAGAGAAAAAAACGCGTCCGCATATCCCCTGTAGGCATCAGTACCGCTGCCCATAGCCCGAAAATTCATAACTTGGATTTTTCTCAGAAAAAATGACTTGGCATCAAAGGCATCATTAACCGAAATCAAGTTGGAGTTGCGTTTATTTTTTACCGCACTCACCGTCGGAGCGGTGGCTATGTCCGTGGACGTGGGATTGATACCGGCGAAGGTGCTTGAGCAAATCAACGGATCAAAAAGAAGATCTGTCCAGCCCAGCTGGAACTGCATCACTGAATGTTGAATAAGCGAAAATTTTTGTGTTTTAGAAAGATTAGAGAAAATCTGCATCAAACCAAGGGCGATCAGCCCGACCAATCCCACACTGATTAGAACCTCGATCAAAGAAAAGCCTCGCGAATCCCGCAGTCTTATCATTGCGATGACCTTGCTTTTGGCAGTTGCCGCTTCAAACGCTGCAGAAGATCTTTGTTGGCTTCCAGTTTTTGGCTGTTATCCTTGACTTGCTGCTGCAGCTGTTTGGTGGATTCGATTAATGGCGCGATGATCTGTAAGTAGTCCACCGACTTCATTCCTGTTGTTGGATCGGTAAGCACGGCACTCGGCATGATCTTTTCCATGTCCTGAGCGATCACGCCGTAGGCTGGGGACAAGTCCTGCATGCGCCGGTAATGAACTCCTTGCAGCTTCTCAATCAATTCAAGCCCGGGTGAGGGCGAGATGTCCCTTTTTAATCGGGCATCCGAGGGATACAGATAGCCGTTGGCCAAAACGTAGCCGTTCACTTGCAGTCTTTGTGTCGGGGACGAAATGCCTATGCCCACATTGCCGGATTCGTAAAGGATGTCACCGGCGGCGGTGACGCGCCAGGGTTGGTTCGAATCGTTACCGAGCGCTACGCAGTTTTCAATACGCCATTCATTGGGTGTGTTCAGATTGCTGGCCGTAAAGCCGCCCAATTCCACAGCTAGCGAAACCGTGCGGCTCAAGCTTGGTAAGCCGTTGCTGTTTGCCAACACTCTTTGGAAATTAAAGACGACATCCATCGCGCCCTTGTATTCGTCGGGATCCTTAGCGGCACTCTTAGCCACGCGTGGGCGCCAATTCATCAGGCGGATTTCCTTAAGCTCCAAAGAGTCATTTTCAAATCTGTCGCCTAGCTTGAATATCTCGGTGGAGCCATTTTTAATTGAGGGAATAGTCACTTGATAGCCAGGGTCATTGATAATAAATTTGCGCGCGGGCGTTGCGGTAGGATCATTGAAGTTACTCTGGCAAACCGCGGCACTAGAAAGCACTTCGGTCAAAGACATCTGAAGCGTGTGTACGGATTGTTTTTGTTGAATGACCATTTGGTTGTTAATACTGCCAATCAATAAAGAACTGAGAGCCGTAGTGATCACCCCAAGAATGGCAACGACGACAAGAATACTGGTGAGCGACATCCCGTTTTCAGATTGAAAAACCCTGTGCGACATCGGTCGTCCCCCTTTAGCCCTTGCGAATATTTTCGCGGGGTGCATTCTTGCTGTCAATTCTATCAAATTCCATTCATGCAGTTCTTTCCCTGCGCTCCGGGCGGCGTTGGCCTTGGTTGGGTTTGTGATGGGCATTCCAAGTCAATGTACATAGTGCATTCGCCCGAATTGGTGCTGTCTTCATCGCGGCAGCCCCATGTCACGGTCGGGCCCGTTATGGGAATGTCCACAATTTTTATATTTTCAACGGGATAGGGCTTAATTCCAATGCCATTGATAATGGCCGTAAAAAATGGAGGATTCTTTCCTCCCTTTCGGGCGGAGTCTCCACGATCACCCCACTGGGCGCCTTCAAGATAAGCCTTTCCCCACGCCATGCTGTTCAGTGCTCCTTCAAGATTATCGACGTGCTCGGCGTTCATGGTTGCGCGAATCGCAGTGGGTGTGGCGCCGCCAGGACAAGTGGCTGTGCGATTCCAACAGCCCCCACCGGCGCAGCGGAAGCGATTGGATTCACCTGTCGTCGGTGGGGGAGCAGAGCAATCGACCAGAGACACTCCAGGTGGTTTACCTCCGAGAAAACAATCCCATTCAGCTTGGCTTGTGTGAGGAACGAACAGCTGTAAGTTTTGAGTCGCGGGGTTCATTTTACCGCTCACATTCGCGTTGGGATTATTGCCGACTCGGGAGTGCAATTGGCCTATAAAGGATGTTTTATCATTGTCTGTTATGCCTTTGGTGTTTTCGGAGGAAGGAGGCAGATTATGGTGGCTGACTTTCCAGCATGTGTTGAAGGCTCGAATTTCCCGTGACTCCGAAGGCGATAGGGCATTGACGTCGCCGTGTGTGAACAAGTCCTTGTCCTCATTTGGCTTGTAGCTCTTATGCTGTTGAGTACCGCTCGAGTGCACATTTCCGGAGGAGCCACCGGGAGAAAACTTCTTTATGAAGTCCTGAAACATTGAGTACAGACCGGCCTCGAAAGAGAGCCGATGGGGGGAGCTTAAAGATTGCGGCTTAAAGGCGATTTCAGCCAAAACAAACAGGAAGAGCCCAAACGCAAAAAAAGGGACGACCCGCCGGACACTCATAGTCTCAAGCATAAGACAAAAGGTTCTGCTTATGAAGGTCGATGTCATTCGAACCGACACGGCCCACTGATTCCGTCTCAAAACGAAACGAATTCGTGGAATTGAACATTAAGTTAAACAGAGATCTTGTGTCTCAAGAAAGGTCGCCCGTAGTATCAAAATGTGCTGATGGGTGTTGTTTCTGGGGGGCGTGATGAAAAAATCTTTGGGGTTTATCCTTTTTTCGGGGCTCGTTACCGCGGCCCTCTTTCAGAACTGCAGCGGGAGCTTCGAGTCTTTTAAGGGACGCGCATTGGAAAACAACTTAATCCGCGATCAAGTGGCCCGCTTTGCGGTCCAAAGTAGTTTTGCCGGGTCCGATATTTATAGGCCGTCGGGCGGCGCGGGCGTCAATACGATGCTGATTTCCCATTTTACGACTGCCAAGAATGGCCCATGCACGAACTGTCCCTCTTGGATCAACGGGATGACCCTCGCTCAAGTCAAAAACAGCCTGGCTATGATCAACGGCACGTCGGTGCATGAATTTCGAGAAATCATCGAGCTTGGCCGCTTCTTTCCCGCCAAGGATCAGGTGGCTGAATTCGACGATTTGGTGGCGATTCTTCGGCTGTACCAGGCGCAGAATGCGTCGCTGGAAATCTCGTTCGGCAGCCCGGTTGCCCCCTGGATGAATCCGGAACTGAAAGGCTCTTACTCGTACAAGCCCTCCTACGACGAAAGTAGCCGCGTCTGTTTTTTGCCGGTCACCGACGACGCGTGGGAGGAGTTAAAGAACAACATGTCATGGGCGATCGGCCTAATGGCAAAAAAGTTATGGGAAGATCCTCGTTTAAACAAAGATTGGATGCGCAATCGCTTGCGCTTTGATCCCATCAACGAATTCGACTCGTTCTCGGGCGGGCCCAACTGCGAATTCGTGAAATACGCCACCGGGAAGCGGGCCGCTAGCTTTACCGGCGGCATTCAGTACGTGTTTAATCATTATCAGGTGCCGTTTATCGTGACGATGCCTTCAGGCGCGACCGGCAACCTGCAGTATTTTTCGGATTTTTATAAGTACGGCGGCCAGGCTATGGCCAACGTCCACGCCTACTTTCACAATCCCGGTAAGCCCACGGACAGCAAGGTTATGATTACGGACTATCGCGACTTTCTGATTCGCTACCTTAAGGAAGTCAACGCTGTGGTTCCGGCTCCCTATAAAAACAATTTGATCTTGGGCGAATTCGGAAACTATTTGACTCCGTCGAAGCACTGTCCCTTGGGCGGGCCGTCCCTTTGTAAAGAACAGGGATTGATCATAACGGGCGAGGCCCTAAAGACCTATTGGGTTGAGCTATTGACGAATCAAGAAATTCGCGCGGTCGCCCCGGTGCGAATGATCTGGCGACTTGTCGATGCCACCGAGCAATTCGCCAAACCGACATACGATCTGCCTTACATGACGTCCGGAGCCATCACCAGTGATCTGGTTCCCAAAGCGTCTCTCTACCACTATCTCCTCAACGAGGGCGTGGATCTGAGTCGCGACAAAGTACGCTCGAAGTCGCTGCGCCAGAGGGTTTCTTCAGCCTTGCAGGCGAGGCACCAGGCCTACGCGAGTGAAACTGATATCGATGCCTTCATTCGTGATTTGATTTATCAGCCTGATTCGTGGGACGACTTATTAAATAAATACGGCGGGTCGCCGTCCCCAGTGGATCCTTGCGCGGGCCCGGCGGGCACGCAGATTTGTTCGGCCTACCAGGCACTGTACGGGCGCACGCCAGATCAGGGCTCCGTCGATTATTGGAAGTCGCAACTGACGTCGGACGGAAATACCCCCAGGTCGGGGTTTCCGATGTCTTGCTGGAAGCATCAAATCATCAAGGGGACCAAGCAGGGGGACTGCGCCACCTACATGCAGAAATTCGCGCCCGTTGACTCTTTCGGTCGTCGCTATGGGTGGGTGCCCTCTGCCGGTTGCCCGTTGCCGACGGTCGTAGGGCAGCAGCTGTCGAATCATTATTCGCCGGCGTGTTTTGTGTTTCCGGCCGATGCCGAGACTCCGTGTCCTGGCTCACCCGATCCGGGCGGGACCGTTACGCTCACCCAGAAAAATCTTTGTCGGGCCTACAGCGAACTCTTTCGCCGCGAACCTGATCCAGCCGGCTTTGAATATTGGCTGAGCGAACTGAACGGAAAGAGCCTGGCGTGCATTAAGAAGGCCCTGGTGCCGGCAACTAACGCCGCCGACTGCGCGGCTTTCAGAGCCCAGTTTGGTGTCAATGCGAACTCTGCGGCCTGCGGAGGCACGGAGTCGATGACCTTTGGATGTCGGGAGTGATTTAACTGGGATTTGGCAATAGTGCTTTTCAAGCATAATCATGCTTGAGCTTTATTGAACCATTTCAAAGACAGGATTGTTTTTGTAACCCATATTTGAACAAAAGGCCCGAAGCGAAACGCCGCGACGGCAAAGGCTTCTAGGCCGCGCGGGCGTTCGGGCTCATTCCTAGTTCTCGGAATACAGTCCGAAAGTCTGGTGTTATAGCCTATATTTCAAAGTGATTTCAATGCTTTACGATGTTCGGACAGGAGGCCCGAAC
>JAYQON010000131.1:0-7585 GCA_038144835.1 Bdellovibrionales bacterium | reverse complement strand
TAGATAGAGCTTCCACAATAAAAACTGAAAGTCGCACCTGAAACATCGGTTCATAAGCATGTGAGAAGACTCCCATAGCCTGGCGAATGCGCACCGTAAGATTTAATTCTTCGAGTAACTCACGATGCAATGCCTCTTCATGAGACTCGCCAAATTCAATTTTACCTCCGGGAAATTCCCAAAATCCGGCTAAATGTTTACCCTCAGGTCGTTGAGCCAAAAGGATTTGACCTTGCGTATTTAAAATTATGGCCGCCACCACATCCAGACTCTTCATAAGCTTTTCAAAAAACTGAGGATGTTTTGCATGGCCGTTAGCGCCTCTGTCGCGTCCATTTTGGGGCAGTCCTCAAAAACCGAATCATGCTGAGTGGAAAGCACTGGGATATGGACAAAACCAGCCATCTTGTTTTTCTCAACGGCCCAACTCAAAGTTTTATACATAAGAGTATTACAAACATAGGTGCCCGCTGAGTAGGAACGCTCCCACGATGGGAATGGTGCCAGTCTTTCCCAAGGGATCGAACTCCAGTAAAGATCGGGTCCGTGGGGTGCGATTGGACCTAGTGCTGGCGTCGCTTGATCGTTGTCAGCCAATCTTGCGTCGATACAATTCAATGCCACCCGCTCCAAACTTATTTTGGAACGCGACTCGGCCTGACCAAGACACAAAATTCCATCTAAATTTTCGTCTTTATCCAACTCTTGTTTTACGTAGCTCCATGCCCCCGCAAAAGTCACAGGCACGGGACCTCGAAAAACAATTTCTTCTGACTGAGGAGACATTTGCTGTAAAGCTTTTAGGATCATCCATGAGGAGTTCGTTTGAGCTCCGGCAAAAGGCTCAAACGCGGTCAACATCCATCTTTTCATGAGAGTGAAAGACGTGACATTGCATCTAATTTTTCAGACTTTAAAGCTTTGATAAAATTTAGAAAATCACGTGCTTGGTTCTTGAGTAAATCATGCATAAATGGGTCCATCACCCGTCCATCGCGAAATGCTTCCTTGATGTTCTGTAAAAATACACGCTGCGGAAAAATGAACGCATTTCGATACCCAAAGACTTGCTGAAGGTGCTCTACCGGTCGAAGTCCACCCCAGCGATTGCCCAAACCAACCAGGGCGATGGGCCGATGTTCAAAAGTTTCAGGGTATTTCCAGTAATCTATAAAAAGCTTCAATGCCCCTGGGAAAGAGCCATTATATTCTGGGCAAACCACAACCACTCCGTCCGCAGATGTGATCCTGTTGACCGCTTGTGCATAATCTCCGCGCGCGCCCTTCCAGTAATCTCCACCGGCAACATCCCCTAGACTCAAGTGACTCAGATCAATTAAACCCACCTCGGTCCCTAGTTCCCGATAAAGATCCAATATAAACTTGGCCACTTCAGAACTTTTTGAATTCGGTCGATCTGTTCCGGATATGATTTCGATCATGGGCGCCTCACCGTTAAATTTTTTTGATAGAGCAGTTTATGTTCTGGAGCAAACGCGGTCACATTAACTTGCAGCAAATTAGAGCCTGAACGCATAAATTCTAAAATGGAGTAATTGTAAACACCATCAGCGCCAACCAAAAGTCTTGGGTTTGGATCTCTATTCATTGCGCCTGAAAAGACCCTTGCATGAATGCCACTCGAGGTGATTTCAAAACTGGGGTACCCTAAGGCATCTACTGGAGTTTTCATAATTTCAGTCAAATGTCTGTCACCACTTAAAAATAGCAAAGGCACGCGTGCGGCTCGCCAATCCGCCAGTGTTTCTTTAAAGTTTTTAGGGTGGCTTCCCTCGAATGACTCGAACGAATGGTAGCCGCCAAAGAATTGATCTCCGCTCACTAACACAAACGGAGATTTAGCTTCGTACATCCGGGCCTTCAACCACTCCTCCTGCTCGCGTCCAAAATGCGTTTGGTCGGGGGCATCAACTTTGTTGGGCGAGCGAAAGCTACGGTCGTCGAGTAAGGCGAAATTAACACCAAAGGCTCTCCAGATAGAGGCCACGCCAGGGCCACGCTCAAACCCTGAAGTTTCAGCTTTTTGAGCAAAAAAGGCAAAAAACGCTTCACTGGCGGCATTCTTATGCACAAAAGTGCGGTCTGAATCATTACTTCCGTAATCGTGATCATCCCAAGTGGCAACAACGGGAATTAATTCGGCGATTTTAAAGAAAGGGAGTAGACCCCGCGTTTCCGCATAACGATTCCAAATTTGCTCGGGGTCGGCGGTTTTTCCCTGACCGTTTTTCTTGTCGGCATAGGTATTATCGCCAATCATCATAACAACGTCGGGTTTATGAGCCACGGCCTCGGGCCAAATTTTTTCAGCCACATCCATCAGAGAATCATCCATGCAACTCACCAACAAAACTTTGGCGCGCTTAGCTTGCAAATCAAGAACGCGAAAAAGCCGACGGTCCCAAAGTTGGCCATCAGATCCAACGACAACCAGCTCGTAACTTTCTCCAATTTTTAGATTGGTAGCCTCTATGTGATCGATCGCAAGACCTGAAAAACTTCGGGTTATACGATCAAAATCAAGTCTCTCTAACCCCTGTGGCCGCCGCAAAAAGTAAACCGGCTGAATTTTCTTAGGAGCCATTACAACGAGCCGTGATGATTTGTCCGAGGTTACGCTTTGCATAATTGACAGAGGATTTTTTACGGTAGCTGTACGTCCCACCAAAGCGCAGGCCGAGTCCATACGCTGTTCGCATAATTGGACAAGTGCTAAATGCCCCTGATCAACCGCCTGATTCAGTTGAGCCAAGCGCACCTGATGGCTCACGCAGCCGCTCAATAAAACGCCGCCCAGAATTGATATCATTGAAAAAAAACGCATAAAACCCTCTTAATTTTTGCGAACATTAACTAACTATTGTCCTTGAGAGGAGCTGCAACGCAGATCAGCGACTACACTTAAAAAGACGCAAAAACTGACTGATTTTTTGACACCCGTTAGCCTTCTGTTTCTGAGACTCCTTTATCATTAAATTGAGCTGGAACAATTCTCGTAACCTCGTAGGGTATGTTTCGCTTGCTTTTGATGATAACTATAAACTTTGCCATGCTTCCAACAGCTTGGCCCGAGCAAGTCGCAAATCCCGGTATCATTGACACAATCAAAAGTGCAATAACCCCAAAACCGACGCTAATAATCAGCCGGTCTTTGAGCAAAGGGCAGGTTATGATTAACGGATGTAACGGAGGTAAATTCCAAACTGCGTACGGCAACCCACCCACCAGCCAAAACAACAGTGATCAAAATGGCAAATCCCGCCGATCACGAAAATATAAAGCTAAACCCAAACCACCCTCCTGCGATAAAAACTTAAGGATGCATAAGGGTTTGGCTGACTTCATGAATGAAAATTTTGAAGGCTGCGTAAAAAAAGCGGGCGATAATGCTCTTGGACCAAACTCGAACTTTGCTTTAATTTCTGCGAGCGAGTCCAACAAAGTCTATCATCACGGAACCATCGGTGATGCGCGCCACCAATCTACGGGCTCTTGGCACAATAATGGACTGGCGATTGATATCACGGGGATTGAGGTTGGTGGTCAATTAATGCGTTACGCTGACGCACAAAAAGACAGTCAAACCAAGCAGTTCTATATTCATTTTCGTCGCTGCTGGAGCGATGCCATCAAAGCACACAGTAACTGCAGAGAAAAAGGAGATGAGTCTGGCTCTGTGGGTAATGAGCATAGAAAGCACAAAAATCATCTACACCTCTCACTTCCCTGCCCAGTCTATGATCGCAAAGCAACTTATCGAGCCGAATTCTTTTTCTGGAATTTACTTTTACCGCAAGCCTTTGCTGAAACGAGTTACACTTCAGATGAGAATTGGAGAATGTCCGAATGAAAAAAGTCATCCTGGTGACGATAGGGCTATTTGTTTCGCTATCAGTGTTTGCTGAAACTGTGGCTCAAGGCGCTGGCTCCTCGGTTAAGAACCTGAAGGCTTCTAGGCCCGTTGAACGGCCTAGCACAATCGAATCCCATCTCGTTTTACTCAAAGAGACACGATCACACAAAGCGCAGGTTTTTGATCTTGGCCAACATAAACCCTCAGTAAGGATCTCAATTGACGACTGGCAGGGAGAACCCGTTAATCGAGATGTGATTGTGAAAATTGAATTGCGTTGTCCAGGGGCAAATAGTTTCCGCACACTACAATTGAAGCAAACCTGCGCATTCGAAGGTTTAGAATATCATCAAGAAAACGATACCCTGCTGCTGAGGTATCAAGAAGCACAGTTCAATCAAGAAGACGGTGTCGTCAACTGCGTACGTCGACGACCTCAAAAGATACCCCTAAAATGCCCACAATAAAAAAGGCCGAAAGACCGGCCTTTTTTATTAAACGTTAATTATCACTAAAAATAAAAACTTCTATAGAACAGATAAACTGCAACAGCAGCTTACCAGCTCGACTTAGTCACACCAGGGAGCAGACCACGGTGAGCGAGTTCGCGAAACACCATACGGGACAAACCAAATTTACGGTAATTGCCACGCGCACGACCAGTTATCGAACAGCGAACAGTCGAGCGAATGGGGGATGTGTCACGCGGAAGCTTTGCCAGCTTTAAACGGGCATCTGCGCGTTCTTCATCGGGAAGATTGATATTGTTGGCTTTTTTGCGCAACTCGGTCCGATAACGACCGTATTTTTCCGCCATTGCTTTTCGGCGCTCGTTTTTCAACACTGAACTTAACTTGGCCATAAACCTACCTTTTCACGTGAATCCAAACACTTAAAGGCTAAGACCGTTGAGGTCAAGAGGTAAGCCAATGAGCTATTCGAATTTTTTCACTGTTAGAGCGATACCCTTGAATTTTAACAAGAAATCCAGAATCCAACAAAAAATGAATGGCCGCCTTAAGGTCGTTAAGGACCTCTGGATTCGCCATCTAACCTACTACATTGGCTAGAAGCGGTAAGTTAGGAGCGGTAAGCTATCAGCAACCTACGCCCTTACCAAGGGTCACTTCGGCATTTTGACAGCGCCGGTTGCCTGGACAGCGCAAGCGGATATGAACGTGGTTGTAGTGCCCGCTGGAGTGCTTCATGGCCCGCAAAGTTTTATAGGCACACGATGCAGGACTATTAATATCTTCGCCCTGAGCCCGAACCCAGCGACACAAATGCTTTTTAATTTCCGCATCGACAAACATGGCAATGACAGGCTCACCCTCGGCACAGGTGATGTGTTTAGAAAACTCCCAGAACCGCGATTCGTCAAATTCAGGTACAACGCCAGAGCCCGGGCGACAAACCGTCTGACGAACTTCACGTCCACTACGATTTTTTTTAGTTAACACCGTAATCGAACACGCATTCCACATATCTGAGACCGGTTTGGTGGATGGAAATACCACATCTACGTCTAAGCCTGTTTGGTGACTAGCATGACAGCGCCCGGGACCATTGCACAGTTTACCACCAGTTTGCTTGGCGATATTGGCGAAAATCATTGGAGAGTTCGATGAACTCAAATTTTTAACCTTCTGGGCCGCTCCTTGTAACAGTTCAGCCATGAGATTAGCGGCAAAAGAGCGGTTCGCTCGTTTGCGACATATAAATCCCTCGCCTTTATCGGGAACACGCACGGGACTCATCAAATACCCATTATTATGTCTACCTATGGCCTGCTCAGGTACCTTGCTATCAATCTGTGGGCGCAGCTTTTCGATCCCTGGAATTGAAAAGCGCTCAGATGTTGGAGAGGGCGGCAAAACAGGAGGCGTGAATTCAATCGCTGCATTCGGATCTTCCATAATTTCCAGGATCTCTTGCGGAGATAATGGATCCGAGTTTTCACTGGGATCGGGCCCGAATTCTGGCAGAACCGATTCCTCTTGATCTTCTAACCAAGGATGCGCGGTATTGGCGGAGGGCTCTTTCGCTCGCGTGGGTTTTTCTTGCACTTTTATAGGGGGTTCAACAGTTTTCGGCATCTGTGGTGGCGGAGTTTTTTTGCCAGAAGAGCCTTTTGATACAGGTGGATCTCGCGGTGGAAAATTTTCAGCCTCATCGATATCGCCGGAGGACGAGCGGCGAATAAAAAATTTCTCCGATTGAAAAAGCTGAGAATGGGTCTTTCCATCGATGACGATAAAAAGCTCAAGACTCACTTGATTGCATCTGTAGGAATCAGAACACTCCACGGAGGCTTGCAAACGGCGCTGGGCAGCTACGCCCTCATCAGAGGGCAACATATTCGTGCAATACCAAGGCACCTTGGATTTATCGAAAGCGCAGGTGAGATTGAGAACTTCATCTTGTCGACCATTGATCTTCAATGTCCCTGTAAATGTCATTTTTGATTCACGTGAGGAGATTTTTAAATGCTGATTCACAACCTTGAATTCACTACTCTGAATAGGGGGAATAAGATCTGGTCGAACCTGCTGTAAACGTTCTTGCAAAGGTTTGGGCATCTCATAAGGCTCTATGGATGCTGTGCGTTCAGGACGAACAAGCAAGGGGGCCGCAGTTTTTTCATCGTCAATTTGGCTCTGCGGCACATCGCCGTTGTCCGGCAACTGATCCGCAACCCCAACAGGCTTTTGGGAGATCGCGCGCTGGCCGCAACCCAACAACAACATCGTTAAAATGATAAGACTGCTGACAACTCGCCCCATAAATCAAACTCCCCATTACTGGGTAGTGCAAAGCGCGAGCACGCATTAAATTGTTTTTACGGGGCTTTGCTTTTTTTAACTTTTTGATGGCGTGAAAAAAAACGTCTTTGGCGCGATACGTCACATATAAAAAAGGAGACCCGAATCCCCCCCTAGTTTTCCCCCAGATGAAATTCGGGCCCCTTTAGTTGGAACCCCGTTTAGGAGGTTCCAGTGTCAAGAAAGGAAGACCAAAGATGAACGCAACGTACCTAGCGATTTGAAAACTTGAAACAAACAAATATGCACATTTCTGCACGCGTGCATCTTGTGCTACAAAGGTGGCCAATGACCAGTCTAACGCATCAACTTGAGGAAATACGCGCATCCATAAATAGTGGACATCTTGAGCACGCTCAGGCCTTGCTCCATGAATGCTCTCCCGATAGTGCGCTTGAACACCGGGTTTTGGCTCACTACCAGGGCATTATACTGTTTCACCGCTCGCTTTACAGCGAGGCTTGCGAGGTGATGCAAAAAGCCCTTGATGAGTATGGAGAAAATGCCAATCTCCTGAGAGACCTCATTGCTTGTCAGTACCACAGAGGGGACATGATCGGCTTTCGAGCCGGCCTGAACCGATTGGAAATTATATTGGTCGAGCATGAAACAAAATTGAGCCAGCGCACTCTCTTCGAATGCGAGATCATGGTCGGAAAATTTCTTGAAGAAGAGGGCCGCCTGGCTCCATCCATCTTATTTTTTGAAAAGGCTCTCGCTCGCGCTGAAAACCCAGAACAGCGTTTACGGGTTTTACTACACAAGGCCCGTTGGATGGCGATTTATGAAATCGGGGCCGATCTTTCGTCTCTTTATAGAGACCTCATTAGCTTCCCGTTAGACAAAACCACGCAAGACCTGCGTGTCGAACTTCAGCATGCTTTGATGC
>JAYQON010000130.1:0-7789 GCA_038144835.1 Bdellovibrionales bacterium | reverse complement strand
CCGCCACCGCCACCGCTCCAGCCACCCCCGCCACCGCCGCCACCACCCGGAGGCCATCCTATACCGCCAGGAAACACCCCATAAACACCACGGCGATGAAAGCCACGGCGACGGCCAAACAAGGCTGGCAGCAACATAAAGGTGAAGAAGAGTATAAAAATAATCAATTCTATTTTACGCCCGGAGACCGCCACCTTACGTCCGCTTGAACCCTTGTCATAACTTTGCCCTAAAAACTCTGGATCCGTCCTTTGCACAATCGCGATAACGCCTTCTATAACTCCCCGATCAAAGTCATTGTTGCGGAAGTTAGGTGTGATCACTTCTCGAATGATACGACTGGCGACAACATCAGGCAGGACTCCTTCCAAACCTTGACCGACCTCAATGCGCACCTGCTTTTCCTGACGAGCTATGAGCAGCAACACACCGTCATCTGTCTCTGCCCCACCTAAACGCCACTCGTCAGTGACCTTTATTGAAGCTTGTTCGATAGTTAATCCTCCAAGATCAGATACAGACAGTACCTGAAGCTGAGTTCCTCGAGCTGTTCGCAAACGAGTTGCAAAGTCCTGCAACCGGCGTCGGGTCGACGGCGAAAGAAGAGATGCCGAGTCCACAACGGGACTCGTTAATGGAGGAATTTTAAACTCAGCCCTAACGGGCAAAGCTACCAAAACAAGCAGAGCCAGAAATATCGTATGCATTAGAAGTTCACGGAGGGTGCGGTTTCTACCTTCTGACGTTCACCCTCAGCCACATCCCATTGCGCCCGCTTTTCTTTTTTGTATAAAATTGCGTTCGTCCAAGACGTAGGCGGCACGGTGACCAAATTATTATATTCTTTGATGGCTTCAATCAGTCGATTACGAGCTACGGTAATTCGGTTCTCAGTTCCTTCTAGTTGAGCCTGCAAGTCGCGAAAATTAGCATCCGCCTTTAGATTCGGATATTGTTCAGCAACTACCATCAAGCGCCCTAAAGCCTGAGATAATTGACCTTGGGCCTGCTGATAGGCCGCCACCTGATCCGGAGTTGCTTTCGATGCATCAATATTAAGACTCGTCGCCTTGGCACGGGCTTCAGTCACTTGCGTAAGAGTCTCTTTTTCATGACTAGCATAGCCTTTCACCGTGTTGACCAAATTAGGAACAAGATCAGCGCGTCTTTTATACTGGTTGGTCAACTCAGCCGAAGCTGCTTCAACGTTATTTTCAGAACGCGGAATCGCTTGCCAACCGCAAGCTGTTTGAAAAAGAACTGCAAACAGAACTAAAACGACCAAATTGGTCCGTAACATTTCCTGCCTCCTTAAATGATCACGCAAACGAATGTAGCAAATGCATGGCCCTAGGTCGAGTATTGCCGCTAAGTCTCAATCTATGAGCTGAAAAGCCGATACTGCTAACATGAGTCGCCAGGCAAAATTCGTAATTTCTCATCTAGATCAACAAAGTGGCCCATTTGACGAATCTGAGTTGCGCACGAAATGGGTAAATGGTGATCTCTTGCCGATCGACTACGTTTATGACGAACATAAACAAGATTGGGTTCTTGTTGCGGAACGCTTCGGTTGGACCACCGCAAAAGATGCATTGCTAACACCAGCTATTCTTCAAGATCAGTCCCAAAGAAAATCCAACCCGCCGCCTCTACCAAAAGTGAGTGTTGATAGCCAAAATGCGCACGTGCAAATGATCGACGGAGTTGGAGAAATTGACTTGGCAGCACTTCCGCCAGGTCTTTTAGAATTACGCCTACGAGAGACTCCGACCGACCTCAATCTTCAGGTTCAGGAGTCTTTGCAGATTGAGTTAAAACCCGATTCTCCCACTCAACTAACGTTAACCCTAGAACAATCTTGGCAAACTGTAGGTCATGACCTTTCCATATCTATAAAGACCCTTAATAAGAGTGGACTCGTTTGTTCGGGACATAGTGAAACCTATCTGCTGCAAGTGCGCGGAACAGTAAACCAAGATATTCCCGTAACGATGCAAAGTGGTGTAGCCTCTGTAAAACTCAATCACACTAAAGCTGAGCTGTGGACCTTATCTCTCCACAATCCAACGCCGCTAAGCCTTGCCCTGCCAGAATCTCAGACCCTGGAATGGCAACCAGGTCCGGCCGAGCAGCTCATCATCGACGGTCCTCGCGAACACATTGCTGGCAACCCTTTAAGAATCCAAGTCAAAGCTCTCGATAAATATGGCAACGTCGCCAGGACATTTCAGGGCAATGTGACTCTAGAGATCAAGGCAAGCTGACATTTGGTAGACAAGCCTGAAGTCCTTTCATGCATTGAGTGATTCATAAGTTCTATATTTGCAGCCTTGCTGGCATGGATCGTGTAGTGACGGGAGATCGATTAGAACCGCATGGAGGTGGTTTTTATGTGGCCCATGAAGTGGACAGCCCTTTTGATTGCACCTGTGAGTGCTCTTTTTCTCACCGCGTGCCCCGAAAATAAAAACAACGAAAAAAGCGAAATCTCAGCTTATACCGGAGCCTGGATCAATGCAGAACTCGACTCCGCTTACCGCACACACCAACGCAATTTGGCTGGTTTTTGCCAAGCTCTTTCAGAAGATTTCCAACGTTATGGAATTGGCACTGAAAATGGTAGACGCTATCGCCTCGTTGTTGATGCTTGGCTAATCAATCACCGCGGTGAAGTTATGGTCTACAAGCCTATGTACCGAGCCAATGATGCTAGCTATCGCTACGGTTATTACAAGGGGTACTTAGACTCTAACGGCTTCTTCACTCGTCGAGACCTACGCGCAAACCCTGCCTTTGCTTACGATGACCAAAATCAAGGACCTTATTACTTTTGGTACTCCAATGCTCGCGTAATGAAAAATGGCGAAACACTGACGGTTTACGGAAATCAGAGACCTCGTCAATATGTCCGTGCTGATGAAAAACTGATGCTCACGATCTATGCTAAAGTAGACCGCTGCTTTGGACGAGAAGAAGCTCGTCGAGCCGGCCCGCCGATCCCCCCTGAAGACAAGTAAAGCTTTTCACCCTTGCTACCATTTTAGGTGCTCTTGCGGTTTTTTCTCTCTTCCAATCGTCGCTGACGACGGATCTCAGCCTCTCTGAAACGCCGGATTTGCTCCGGCGTTTCCGCGTGGACAGGGGGAACCGCAGCAGGCTTGCCATCAGCCCCCAACGCTACAAAAGTCAAATATGCGCTGGCCGTATGAAAAACCTGTTTATTAATTGGATTCTCAGCATCGATCCGTACGCCTACTTCCATACTGGTGCGCGAACTGTAGTTCACGCTGGCCAATAAATTCACGACCCAGCCCTTGTAAACCGGAGCAACAAAGCTCAAGGCGTCAATGCTTGCGGTAACCACCGGCATACCAGAAAAACGCTGTGCAGAAATCGCCGCCGCAATATCGATCCAAGACATTATTACACCACCAAAAACACTATCTAAGGCATTAGTATGCTGCGGCAAAACCATTTCAGTCATGATCACGAAAGATTGGGAGACAGGGATAGGTTTCATTCCTTAACTATATCAGCTCTTAAACTCAATGAGACTAGCCTAGCTTAAAAAAAAAGGAGCTATTCAGCTCCTTTTTTGACACAAGTCTTAAAAGAACGGCGTGCCTTACACTCCGACGTCGTTACCGAAGTCGTTGCGGCGAGGAATACCACCAATGGGACCTGCGCCTTGAGCGAGGCTAGTTGTGCCTGTCGGAATCGACTGAGCTCCAACTCCCATAATGGCATTGTTGTTTTCCACGATTGGCTTTTCCTCTTTTTCGACGAAACCAAGGTGGGGCAAGCACCAAACGATCAACTGAGCACGTGACTTAACGTTCATCTTTTTATAGATGTTGGTCAGGTGGAACTTAACCGTTTTTTCAGTGACAAATAGCTGGTTCGCAACTTCCTTGTTGGAAAGTCCCTTTGTCACCAGTTCTGCAACTTCCGCTTCTCTGTTTGACAAACCTTTTTGAATTAGGACATCTCTGAGCATCCTTGCTCCCTCCCCTTAATGGTTATTGAATCCCTCGACCCTAACGTAAGCAATGATCCGCCAGTTTCCTTTCCGACACGACCACCTGTATTAAAGTCTACAGCTTTTGGTTTTGTGTGCAAGAGGGAAAATTTAGCCCAGACCCGACTTGAGAATTAACCTTTATAGGCTGATGGCTGAAGACCTTGGTATGATTAAGGTTACTTATGTTACAAATCGTTTGCGCAAACGTTGAATCAAAGATTGTGACTCACCCAAAGGCCTGATCCCAAAAACGTCTTCAACTTGCTGGCCCCAAGTATGCGCCCGAGCCCAACGCACAGACAGTTGCTCTTCTACCAAGGTCTGCGCCGCGGCCAAAAGCAGACCTCGCTGATCCCGACCGCGAAAACTGAGAATCCATTCATCATGATCCGCGACAACCAGATCGACCGATTGAAAAATCACCTGAGGAGTAGCCATAGTTGTGGATGTAGGTGTGACGGGATAACTCAACCATTTACTGATTTGACGCACTGGCTTTTCAGTGCGCAAACAAAACCAATCGTACACACCTAGACCTTCTAAAGTCTGTACCGAGGAAATCTGGATTGATAGTCCCAAACCGTAAAGCTGACGAACGAACTTCAAAAAAATTCCTGTCTCGTCTCGGCGGCAATGAAAGCGCACCCAAATTCGATTTTTCAAGCGGATCACCTTGGGAGGCAAATCCTCCTTAGATCGAGCTGCCTCCTTTAGGTCCTCAATCAAAATCCGTGGCGATAAAAATTCAGCGAGTACAGGATCAATTTCAAGTAGCCACTTTTCAGCCTGAGGAATATTTTTTTTACGAGCGTAATCAAGATGTGCCTGAAGGCTCAAAGCCAGCGGCGAGCGCATATGCTGAACGAGATCACTCAACAACTGTGATTTCCATCCAGTCCATGCCTCAGGATTTGTCGCGCGGATGTCTATGGCAGTGAATAAAGCCAAAAGCGTTAACCTTCGACCCTCAACCCCACGTTCAAACAATCTCTTCCATGTCGCTTGTGCTTGTGGATTTTCACGAAAAGCGGCCGTAGAAAGAATCAAATGATTCTCGACCAACCAGCGCACATCTTCAGTGATTCCTTGAGCAATACCCCATTCTGACAAATATTTATCGACCAGTTTGGCGCCTTCGACGGAATGATCACCTTTGCGCCCTTTCGCTAAATCATGAAATATAGCCGTTAACTTAAGAATCCACCAGTCGTGCGCGGTCAGTTCGGGAACCAGCTTCTTGAGTTTTCCCAAAGTCCCCGGCCTAAGTTTTACTCTTTGCACTTCTCTCAATGCCTGGACAAGATGCGCATCAGCCGTGTAGCGATGATAATGATCATGCTGCACTAATCCTCGGATCTTCTTCAAATCCGGAATCAAAACCTCAAAAAGCCGAGTGCGATAAAGACCCACTATAAATGCATCTTCCACATCTTGACTGAGTGCCCTAGACAAAAATTTACCCTTTTCAAGATGATTGTGTGGACGACTTAAGGATTCAACTCGCCGTCGGACCTCGAATTGGCGCAATAAACTCGGACGCTCCTTTAAGGCTTGAATGGCTCGCCCTAATGAGTCTAATCCAAGTCGAGCCTCGCTGCGTTGACGACGCGAACTGGTTGCGTAAGCCACCACCCAATCCGCATAAAAACTAGCGCGCTCCAACTCGCTTTGTACCAAGGTCATTAACTCACGCACGCTTGCGAATTTTAACAGCGTGGTGATTTCTAATTGGTCATGAGCCGTTAAAATATCTCCCGACCCCAATGTATGAAGCAGGCAGCGAAGGTACAAAAATTCTTCTTTGATTTCAGCCAATACTTTGAACGCATAGGCGTCTTCATGCGCGAAAGTTTCACCGTAAAGATGGCGCATGGCCAAGGCTTGCTCAATATCTCTTAAACCTCCAGCACCATACTTTAGATTTGGCTCGAGATAATTCGAGATTGAGTCCTGCCTTTTGTGTCTCTCTTCGCGCTCCTTGCGGATCGCTCGCACAATATGGGTGCGGTGAGGTCTTAGCAGCGCACGCTGTCTTTCAAGTTCTAAAGCCCCTTCATCATCGCCGGCAATAGCCGAGTAAAGAGCTAAAATATCAAAGGGTTCAACACCCAACGTCCAATTCATTAGGTTTTCAGGCGTTCGAGCTCTGAGTCTGAGTCCCTGACGAAAGGCTTTGCCTACAAAGTCCTTTACGGAGGCCTCATCACCTAAAAAAATAAGATCGATATCGGATTTTGGAGTCAGTTCATGACGCGACCAAGACCCCAAAAAGACCGGTCGCAGGGCCTTCCATTCGCCCAGTGCCTGTAACCGTTCGCCTAAACGACCTTCCAGCCAAACAGAGAACTGACGACGTAAATCACCAGCGTTCTCGGGAAAGCGAATATCTCTCGTGAGTAGATCAAGGGCCTGTGGTTGATCCTCTTTCAAGAGGAAACTTCGCGCTGCCATTCAAAAAGCTTATTCAATGCCTCCAACGGTGTCATCTGACTTAAATTAAGACCTTTCACTTCTTCCACCCAAAGCGAGGAGGTTGATGAAAGTTGAGGCGCAAACATAGGCTCAGCCACAGGGTCAGTGAAAGAGAGCTGCGTCCCGCCATCGCCTCCCCGACCTTCAAAACTACTCAGAATGCTTTGCGCCCTTAAAGTCACTTTGGAGGGCAAACCTGCCAATCGGGCCACATGAATTCCATAAGATCTATTGGCCGCACCTTTCTGCAAGGTGTGTAAGAACTGTATTTGCCCGCCCCTTTCCTGCACGCTCATGTGCGCATTCTGCAATTGAGGGAATATCTGACTGAGTCCGGTTAATTCGTGATAGTGCGTGGCGAACAACAGATAAGGACGCTTCTCAGACAGCAGGTATTCTAAAATGGCCTGAGCCAAACTCATGCCGTCGTAGGTCGATGTACCTCGCCCAATCTCGTCCATTATCACCAATGAGCGCTCGTTGACCCGAGCCAGGATTTGTGAAGTCTCTGACATCTCAACCATAAAAGTGGAAAGCCCCTCGTTGAGGGCATCACTTGCGCCAATACGAGTGAAAATTTCGTTAAACAGCGGCAACACCGCCGTCTGAGCAGGAACAAAAGATCCAATTTGAGCGAGGACGGCGATCAAAGCCACTTGCCGCATAAGAGTGCTTTTTCCGGCCATATTGGGGCCAGTCAGCAGAAGTCCATCACCAGGCTCTAAGCTAACAGTATTGGGAACAAAACCAGACTTCAAAGTTTGTTCTATAACGGGGTGACGGCACAGCTCTAAATGCAACCGACCATCCTGCGAAAACTGTGGACGTACATAATCACGTTCCAAAGCTAGCCATGCCAATCCACTTAAAACATCCCACCGCGTCCACAGCCGCGATATACGTAGCAATTCAGGAGCGAGTTCGATGATTTTTTGGCGCAATTGGGAAAAAATCTCGTACTCCAGCTGATCTCGACGCGAACGTGCGGATAAGATTTTTTCTTCCAGCTGATCCAGCTCGTCTGTGGTAAAACGCTCCGCCGTCGTTAGAGTCTGCTTACGTCGGTAATGTGCCAAAGCCTTGTTCGCATGAGTCTTGGTCATTTCTATATAGAAACCAAAAACGTTGTTGTAGCGCACCTTCAGTGAAGCGACTCCAGTCGCTTGTTTCTCTCGCGCCTCCAACTCAAGCAGTAATTTTTGAGAGTTCTGTGTCAGGGCGATAAACTAATCCAGATAGGCGACAACACCTGGACGTATCATCCCACCATCCTTGAATGCCAAAAGCAATTAG
>JAYQON010000129.1:0-7799 GCA_038144835.1 Bdellovibrionales bacterium | reverse complement strand
GGCTAAGGAAAAATTCGACGCTCGGGATTCTTTGTTTTCCGATGAAGGTTCGATGGCCCTCTCTTGAGCTAGATCACGGACTACGGGAGAGGGCTCTGGCAGTGGCCCGATCTTTTTAGAAGGCACGCGAATCACCAACTCCTCTGACCATGGCGAGATAGAGGTGTTTTTAGAGCCCATGGCACGCACAGAGACTCGGTATGTCTCATCTGCTTTCAACCCAACAAGACTTGAAATTTTTGGCAACGTTGACACAAAACGCAACTGTTCTCCTGTCGTATCTTTGGCGACCACCTCGTAAGCTCGAGCAAACAAAATTGGACTCCACGACAGACCTTTTTTAGATTGATAGGACAAAAACTTGGGAGGCTCCATTTCAATAATCAAACGATGACTCCTAGGCAAAGCACTCTCACGCCCAAGAGCCGCAAATCTATAGCTAAATTGAACAATGTCAGGCTGAATCCAATCGATTGGCAGCGCTGATCCATCAATTTTGGTCTCAACTCCATTGGAGCGGCTCACATACAAATCGTGACCTTCAATTTTGGCGTGCGCAAAATAGTTGGCAAAGGATTCAAGCCCTCGCAAATACTCTTGAATAACAGAATTTTTAGCCCGGTAAATTCTATTCGGATAGATCAGGTTGGGAATGATGATCTTCGTCGGAAAGTTAAGACGAGCCAATCTCAAGTCATCAATTCGTTCTTGGATATTAAATGAATGTGGTTTCGACCACTCGCCTTGGGCCTGACCATAAACGCTGCGAGCGCGGATATAATAACTGCCAATAGGAAGTGTTTCGATCCATCGCGGATCAGTTGACGTTTTTTCGCGGATTAAATTTCTAAAGTCAGGATCGTTAGAAATTTGTATACTTGCTCGTCCTTCTAAATCCACGCCTCCAATTTCAATAGGCACTGAAGCAACAGTACTGGAGGTGACGTTGATTTCTAATTGGTCAGAAGGAGAAGCTAGCTCTGCCTGCTGGGGTTTTAGCAATTTTAGGCGACGAACCTCACTAAAATTTCCACTAGAATCAGCTACACGATAATAAATTTCATTTGGAACATTCAATTGGCCTCGCCAAGCAGATTTTCCAATGATTCTCTCTTTAACAAAAACTGACGAGAGAGCACGATCCAACGCCAATTCCAAAGTAAATTCATCAGTGCTCTGGATGGACTTGCGCGAAGAGTAGGCCCACTCAAAGCGCAACTCTTGACGCTCAGACACCGAATAAACCTTGATCTGAAGAGGGCTTACCAACTCAATTGGATCAGGCTCACGTTTCAGAGGTTCAAATGCAACCTTTTCGCGCGTTCTCAAACTTTGTGCTTTTCCATCTTTGATAATGTTCGCAGCCCCAGATTTTATAATGATTTGCATCTTATCTGATCTTGTATCGATAGCTAATTTAGTTTTTTCAGTAGCAACCACCTCAAAACGCTGACCGTCTCGAGTTTCGATCATAAAACGATCATCGGCAGCGATTTCGCCAGAGACCGTTCCATAACTCAGATTTAAAGTCTTGAAGGATTGACTTTGACGAAGGACAATGAGGCTGTTTGGTTCCAGCTCTAGCCGACTTTGACCCAACTTCAAACCGACACGACCACCATCGCCGGTAAAAATTGAATCATCGAACACCAAGCGCTGATTGAATCGCCCTTTCTCCCAATGAAACTGATCACGATATTTAATTCGAAAGTCACCCCGTCCATCGACAATTTCTGCGACAAAATCACGTTCAGAATCGACGCGCGCCAAGTCACCAAAGTAGTGATCATATCCAGCGATACTAAGCCCCGTTAAAAGGAAGAACACGAGGGCAATGGCGATAAGAAGTTTATCCGCGCGATTCATCTCAAGTTGAGATCGGCTATTCACTTCATTTTTTGAACAGACTTAAGACTCAAAGTGAAAATATTAGGCACAAAAGGCTGAAAATCTTTATCTCCTGCTAACTTGGTATGCGTTTCTCACCAGTGCGCTGGATATTGATATTACCCAGCTCACCTCTCCGACGAATTCAAGGGGCTCTCAATTTAACCCAAACCGTCGCCATTTTTTGCAACACATTCAATTCAGTCGTTTTTCAAAAGATTGGCGAATTGCCTCAAACAAAGAATCATCAGAAATTTTAAAGTGTTATCAATCAAGATCACGACCCATGTCGAGTCGAGTTAAGGGTACGAAGATTGCCTTTGACTGGATCAAGAGCAAAGGCGGGTATATGAAATCCATGGCTAGAAAAATATGTGTCACCAGCAGTATCGTATGGGTCACAGCATGTTCTGGCGTATCTTTCACGCCATACGGAAATCCCTTCAATGAGTTAGATGTTGCAGAGGGATACTCCCACGAATCGTTTGCCTTTAACCAAGATGCTGAATCAGCCAAGGTGGATGTTCTATTTGTAATCGATAACTCCACTTCAATGCTTGAGGAACAGAGTAAGCTAAGCGCCGCTTTGGCTAGCTTTATCGGCAGTATTGCACGCTTAGATTGGCAAATCGGCATCACTACTAGCGACGTGTCCAATGGTCCGCATGGATTAAAAGGTGAATTGGTTACCATGAAAGGATCCGCTGCAAAGATATTAAACAAAAACATCCCGGATTATGAGGAACTTTTTAAAAGTACTGTAGTGCGTGAGGAAGTTATTGGTTGCACGAATGACTGCCCATCCGCCGACGAACGTCCCTTAGAAGCCATTCGCATGGCTATAGATAAACAAAATGGTGATAATGCTGGTTTTTTTCGACCTGATGCCGACTTAGTAACAATTATTTTGTCAGACGAAGACGAAGGCAGCGACGGCCTAAATGCCATCTCGGCCGGCGATGTCTTAGATCATTTTACTTTGGCTTTTGGCGTAGATAAACGCCTCACAGGATTCGGCATTCTTATCCAACCTGGCGATACGGCCTGCTACGACTCGCAAGTGAAGACTGGCGGACACTACGGTTTGCGCGCCACCGAGCTTGCTACTCTTACGGGAGGCGTCACGGGCAGCATTTGTGACTCGGATTACTTAAATACTTTAGCGAGCATTGGTGAGAGAGTTCGTGAGGTTTCTAGTACGGTTACCCTTCGCGAACTTCCTATGCCAGAGACCATACAACTTAGAATGAGTCCATTCGATCCTGACCTATCTTGGTCAATTGAGGGGCAGACGATTCGATTCAACAAACTGCCTCGAAAAGGTACCCGCGTGGACATCGTTTATATGCCCACGCAACAGAGATAAATTGTAGGGGGCTCCTGAATGAAGGAGCCTGAGCCCTGCCAAGTTATTTCTTGCCGTATTTTTTGCGGAATTTCTCGGCGCGCCCTTCGGTGTCGATCAAGCGTTGCTTACCCGTATAAAAAGGATGCGACCCTGAGGAGATATCCACTTTTACTAGAGGATACTCATTACCATCATTCCACTTGCCGGTTTCTCTGGCTTTAATCGTAGACATGGTTAACATTTCAAAGTCACAAGACACATCTTTAAAGATGACTGGTCTAAATTCTGGATGGAGATCTTTTTTCATATTTCACTCTCTGGGCTTTTATCGAAGGCCCAATAGCTATCACTTTGCGCAGCTTGACGCAAATGAAAAATAATTAAATAATTACATATACTTAGGATTCTAACCTTTGATGAAGAGGTGAAACGAAGGGTTCTGGTGTGGTCTTTCATTCACTTCCACATTGAAAAGGGCTATCACCTCGGTCGCTCTTTTAGGCTCCACATTAAAAACCACCAGGTCTGCATTTTCGACAATCTGATGCAACCCGCGTCCAGCGCCTCCCTTATTCTGACGACTATTCAGATCTGCAGGGGCGCCCGCATAATTGTACTCCAGATACTTTAAAATCGTCGCACCACTCAAACTTCCAAATGGATCCAGTACAGAAACAGCCACAAGCATACCGTCCGTTGCAAAACGTAAAGTTCCTTGTTCCTCAGGCTTCAAAGAGAGATCTTGTGTGCGTGGAAGATGGTTGTACCTAGCCTTCCCCTCGGAGTCTGTTGGGGCATCGTAGATGGCATTCATTAACATTTCTTCCAAAACTGCGGCGATGCGCTCGCGGTTAGCCCGACGAATCCCTAGCTTTTCAAAATAGGCATCAACGTCCGCAATGAGTTGAGGTCGCTGGCGACTCCCCGAAATCTGCCGACTCTGAACATCCACTCCCCAGCTCAAGTACTTTTCTAAACCAAAGAGATCCTGGCTAAGTAGTTTTGTAACTGTGGTCATTATGTTTTTTACTGTAAACGTTCGATCAGTTTCGTCTCGCGATACGATATAGGGAATTGTGGTAAGGTTTTTAAGGCTCGTCAAATAAGCCGGAATCTGATCAGAGGTCATTAGAACAAGGTCGGTCGACGAGTCCTTGGCCTTGGCCAAATTGCCAATCTCGACGTTTGCCAAATCAAAAATGACAAGATCGTATTTTTTTTCGTTAAGGATCGATTTTCCCTCGTCAATGTTACTAACGGCATCAAGATGCACTCCCGTACCTCCGAGAGCCATCTTCGCTATAAGTTGCTGCTTTTTATTCGCATCAGCAATCAGCACATTTTTTCCTTGAACCGCCTGTTCCGTCGAATACTGCCTGGCCAAAGGAAACAACAATCGCTGAACTTCGTAAACCGCTGAGCGAGCGCCGTCGATACTCGTTTCGTTAGGATGCCGCTTACGTATTTCATCAAGAAAATTTTTGAGTGGCATCAAGTGTTGAGAGTGCAAATCATTCAACCGACGAAACAAAAGTTTTTTGTTGTTTAAAAGCTCCTCCACCTTACGCTTTCCTGCTAACAGCTCGGCCTTTTGTTGTTCCAAACTCAAGGTACGCTCTTCAACTTTTTTCTCAAGATTCTTGTTGATCTCCTCAAGCTCTTCTTGTGCTGACCTGAGTTGAATGGCTAACACCTCAAAGTGCTTTGCTTTTTGATTTGTCGAATGCAGTTTTTCAGCCAGAACCGTGGCGTAAATACGATAGAGAACAGAAAGATAGCTCTCGCTCTCTGGACCTTGCATATTTGCAAACACACTCGCATCTAACCGCAAAAGCGTGACGCTGGTTTCAGCGAGTATCGTCGCAGTCACTGGCTTATTAGAAATCAAACTCATCTCGCCCAACAAATCTCCTCGCCGTTGCAGCTTAGAAACTCGGCCTCCATCCACATAAATCCCCACCCGGCCTTCGACCAGAAAATAGAGGTGTTGATTGGGTTGTCCCTGCTTGAGAATTTGAGTATTCTCGGGCACTTCTAGAATTTCACTGTGGCGCGCCAAATCGAGAACCAATCGCTCTGGAAATGCAGCAAATAAATCGAATTCTCGCAAAATTGCGAGGATCTGTTCATAATCAGCTGTGAACTTTGGCGCAGCCTCGGACATAGATGTCTTTTCGACCTCCGGCAGACAAAAAATAATAAGCCTAGACATTCCTTCGACCTCGGTCGAGCTCGAACCGTGCTATAGTGAGAAACTAAGGTAAGGAACTTTAAACATGAAGTTATTAGGCCTTCTAATTTTATTTGCAGCAAGCCAAGGCAGCCTCGCACAGGACACAGGGTTTGGCGGCCCCTCAGATCCCAACTATCGTTTTCAACCTCCGCAACCTCCGCCCCTTGACACCAACTCGGACTTTGAGGATTTCGACGAAGACATGGTTGAAATGGACGAAGAGGGGTTTGAACCCCCTTTACCACCCTCCCCACCATCAGGCTTACCTTCGAATATGGGAAGGCCTCCCATGCCACCGAGTAACTCTAGTAATGATTATCCGCCGCCTTCATTTACCGGTGGAGACAGAGCTACACGCTCAAATCCTGGCAAATTGCGTTTTCAAATTGTCGATGGAGAATTTTTTGAACCCGGAAAAAAACGCGGCCGCGGTGAAAAGCTTCGCTCGAGCGGCTCCAGCAACTAGTACTGGAGCCGACTTGGAAATCATTCGATTATTGTTTATCAGTTCAAACTCCTTGCGCAGCACCTTTTGCTGGGATTCCCGCCGCCGATCCACCGTGTGATCTTTCAACTGGAGAGGCCATTGATTTTGAGGTCGTGACGACGTACTCCTCTTCGGAGAAATCATCCACTTGAATCGCATCCCAGCGCAAATGCTCAGCTTCACTCAATGCTTGTTGCTCAGCATGGGAGATGACACCTGCTTTTAATGCATCATCAATTAGCGTCTTGGACTTTTTATTTAACTTTTTGGCACGAATGGCTTCGCGCACCTTACGCTCAATAGTTTCGGCTTGCCGAATCACTTTATAAGCATGGTCTAAACGGGCGATAGCTTCTCCAGACTTTGTAGGAACATAAATGCCTTCATGAAGGCGCTCGCGCAAATCTTCATCGTAAAGCATGGCTTGTGCCACTCGATGAGTAAGGCGATCCGTGGGTGCCAAACCAACAAAATTCAGCCGCGACCACCAGCGCAGTGGACCCTTAAAAAACCAGTAGAGGCCAGGAACATCCATGTTACCAAAAATGCCATCGAATGCCTCTTGAATTTTTCCGAACGCTTGGGCCATACACCAATCGAGGAAAATTTTGTCTTCTGGACGGCGGCCCTCAGCTTCAAATCTACGAATTACAGAACTGGCTATAAACATCCACGACAACACATCTGCAAAGCGGCCCGTGAGCTTTTCTTTCATTTTCAGTTTTCCACCAAGAAGCCCCATTGAAATATCGGCCATAATAGCAAAGGTTGCGGAAACCCAGTTCAACTTCTGGATATAACGGCGAGAGGGGCCACCTACTGGCGACCAAACGAATCTCGCCCGAGTGACACTGAGAACAACACTGCGAACTAGGTTGCGTACGATATGACCTATATGGCCCCAAAACGCAGCATCAAAACTTTTTAGATCACCTTTTTCAACCGCATTGACTTCTTTAAAAGCGTAGGGATGCGCCCGCAATGCGCCCTGCCCAAAAATCATTAGTGTGCGTGTAAGAATATTCGCACCTTCAAC
Source organism: Bdellovibrionales bacterium (assembly GCA_038144835.1). Lineage (GTDB taxonomy): Bacteria > Bdellovibrionota > Bdellovibrionia > Bdellovibrionales > UBA1609 > JALHOQ01. The sequence continues at coordinate 808 of JAYQON010000129.1, read as the reverse complement.
CGTGATACCAATTGGTGTACCGATGTAAGTCACTGCCAAAGAGTTGCGAGCTCCCATGGAAATTCCGGCACCGCCCATCACATCCATTGCATCATTGATCACCGTACGACCGATTTCCGTGGCATTGTATTTAGCTATGGCGGTAACCACAGGAGGGGAAATTCGCTGATCGAGAGCACTTAAAACATAACGGCGCATAGCCTCAATCAAGTAAGTATTACCGGCAATGCGCGCCAAAGGCTCTTCCACTCCCTCAAATTTTCCAATCGACGTTCCAAATTGCTTACGAATTACCGAATGCGTTCCCGCTATGCGAGCCGCAAGCTTGCTACCGCCAGCAGACTGAGCAGGCAATGAAATACCACGACCGGCACCTAGACACTCCATCAACATTGTCCAGCCCTGACCAGCGCCTTTTAAACCACCGATAATGGCTTCTTCAGCATTGATCACAACATCGTGACCTTCAGTGGGACAATTGTGGAAAGGCACTCCTAAAGGATCATGACGACGTCCAATCACGACTCCCTTGAGATTGGAGGGAATCAGTGCGCAGGTGATACCCAGATCCTCACCCTGACCCAGCAAGTTCTCTGGATCGCGCAACCGAAAAGCCAAGCCAATGAGGGTCGATATTGCCGCTAGAGTGATCCAGCGCTTTTGCCAATTCAGGCGAACACATATCTGACCATCTTCACCCCGGAAAAGAATGCCCTCAGAAGTTATTGATCCAGCATCACTACCAGCCGCTGGTTCGGTTAGACCAAAACAAGGAATTTCGTCTCCATTGGCGAGACGAGGTAAATAC
>JAYQON010000128.1:0-7803 GCA_038144835.1 Bdellovibrionales bacterium | reverse complement strand
CATCGCGAACGATCTTCGGACGATTGGGACTTAAGGGTGAGCATCTCGGGCATTGGGGCAGCATGCTTTTAAAAAAAGCAATACCTAAGCCAGTTTACGCTTTAGAGCGGGACCAACGAGCGCCAGCGAGGTGGGCCAGTTTTAGATCAATGTTGGCTGGGTGCCAGCTTCTCTACGTAGATAGTCTGGGTCGGGAATGCAAACTCAACCCTCTCTGTAGAAAATTTTTTGAGAATTTCGAGCAATACCGCCTGCTGAAGATCCATGAAGACATTGTACTCAGGATCACTAACAAAGAACACTAATTCGAAATCCAAGGACGAGGCACCGAAACCTGCAAAGTGACAGCGGTCAAATTGTAGGTTTGGGTACCTATTTACAATCTCTTTCACCCAGTCGGGAATTCTTTCGACCTTTTGAACTGGCGTCGAGTAGATCACGCCAAACCGTTGAATAACCCTGCGCTTCCACATCCGCTTGAAATTTTGAACTCGACTTTCGAGTAAGCCCTTATTGGGCAAGATCAGCTCTTCACCCGATAAACTGCGCAGGCGTGTGGTTTTAATACCAATGTGCTCGACTGTGCCTTTTTCACTTCCCGAAACTATAAAGTCGCCAATAATAAACGGTTTATCAAGAACGATTGACAATGAGGCAAGGAGATCACCCAAAACATTTTGTGCAGCCAGGGCAACCGCGATACCGCCGATTCCAAGACCAGTCAGGAGAGCGCTGATATTGATGCCAAGATTGCTCAGACCAATCAGAACAAGAGTTGAGATAAACGCCATTTGAATGGTGGTATTGAGGATTCCCAAGGCGGCAGCTGAGGAGGGATCTTTTTCAATTTTTGGATTTAATACCAACTTCTGCCATGTTTGAATGATGGTGAGCCCCCAAAGGGCAATTTGGAAGATGGTGACAATCACCACAGCTACGAGCAGACTTTTCTCGACCTCTGGATGGGTTTTAGCTGTTTTGACAAGAAAGTAGAAAATCCAAATGAATAGTACTGGCGTCTTAAGCCCATCGAATAAATTGGCGAGGCTGTCATCCCAGCAAGTAGATGTTGTTTTAGCAAATCGACGGATCCGCACCGCAACCCGATGCAAAATAAATCGCACCATGAATGTTGAAGCAATTGCAATTAATAGAGCCGCAGGCCAGGCCCAAAATCCATTGGATAAGCTTCGCTCATAAAGATTGAGCGCCTGTTCCTTAATGAGATCAATCATTGCTGCCTCCTGACTGCTTACTTTGTATCGGAGCAGATGCGACTTTAATTTCAAAAAGTTATACCGTCAAAAGATGCGGGATAATTACTCTTTCAAAGAATGAGTTTTCTCAACTCCTCCTGGCTGTAAGCATAATCCGCATAGATCATTGTGTTGGTGATATTTCTGTGGCCAAGGGCTACCTGGACCAACCGCAGATCCTTAGTTTTCTTGTAAAGCCGAATGGCGAAGGTGTGTCTCAGTGCATGAAGCTTTTTATGCACGGGCCTAAATAAATCCCAAATTTGTCGCAAGCGATTATATGAAATGGGGAAAAGTATGTTGTCTTGCGACCTTTGCATCTCTTTAGCAAGCCGTTGAAAAAGCCATGATGGAACTGGAAGTTCACGGTCATTGCTGCCCTTTAAACCTCGAATAAAAACTGATTCATCATAAGTATTGAGATCATCGGGAGTCAGGTTTAGCACTTCCTGAGCGCGAGCCCCGGTGTGCAGTAGGGTCCAGAGCATCGTGCAGTTGCGAGTATCCTTATCTTTGAATGATTCAAGTATGTGATTGAGTCGCTCAACTTCAGGATCGAGTAAGTATTTATTCTTGTTGAGAGCGTAACGAGTACGATTTTTAGACATTGTGCATAAATCTCGCGAGCGCTTTTTGTGTATATAAAATATGTTTTGCTGCATATAGGCATTTAGTTTTTTAGAGCCTTAGCAGCGTTTATTGATCGATTTTGTCGCAATGAAATCAATTAAGTCAATAACTTAACACTGTGACTTATAGTTATATTACACAGTCGAATTTGAAAAAGCCATATACCGAGTATGGGGTCAAAAATCATCTCATTGATACATAATAAATAATGCCCAATGACAATTACCTAAATTGTACTTTAACACTATTAATATTGTGTAACGCATTTATATAATGTGTTTCACAATATTGGAGTAAGGCATGGATTCAGGTATTGAGGTCGACAAAAGTCTGGATTTCATTGGGAACGATGATCAGGTTCGCTCTAAAAGCTCTCTAAGAATGACCTATGAAGCTGAGGTAAAAGTTTTTCGCTCTAAATTCGGTGGAATTGAAGATATCCGCAAAAACCTGGGTCTTTCGCGCCGTAAAATGTGTCAACTTTTGATGGTTGATCCATCCGCTTGGACGCGTTGGATGCGCGATGAAGATCGAGTGCCTCCGCATATATATAGAGCTCTAGAATGGTATCTCGCGCTGGAGAAAAAGCTGATTAATGAGCCGGGCTTGGCCACTCTTTTATTAAAGACACGAACTCAGCCCGATCAGACTTTGACTAACGATCTTAAGTTGCAGCTTGAAGTCCAGGGTAAAGCGTTACGAAAGCTAAAAGTGGTTGTTTGGGGTTTGGCACTGGCACTCCTCGGACTGGCCTTAATTATAGTCTTTTAGATCAGGATTAAGATCTGTTTTTTCCATAAGCTCTTTAATTTAATTTGCCTTCAGTTGTGTTTTAAAGTCGCTGGTCAGAGACTGGACCAGGTTTGATTAGATCAGGGATGCCTGAATTGCATTGATTTAAAAATGCAAAATACAATCAGGGCATGATCAAAATATTTCTCGTTTGCACTTTATTTGCCGTTTTTTCGCTACCGGCATTGGCCGGTAAGAATCCACCTCACGTCATCCTTATTTCTGTAGATACATTGAGCGCCAGATTTATGAGCCTTTACGGTTATCCGGATACAACAACTCCGGAAATGGCAAAGTTCGCGCGCGAAGCCATCACTTTTGAGAACGCCCAATCGGTTGCGGCCTACACGCTCCCGTCTCATATGTCTCTTTTTACGGGAGTTTATCCCCAAACGCATCAAGTGTTCATGGGTGAAGAAAACGGCAAATCAAAGGGAGTTTTAAATCCAAGATTCAAAACTCTTCCTCAGTATTTAAAAGGCGTGGGCTATAAAAATCTTTGGGCGGCAATCAATGTAGATCCCTATTTGTCTCTTCGTCGAGGCTTCGAGAGAGGCTTTGATCAAATAGTGCCAATGGATTTTGCTCTGCGCTGGTCAGAGGAAAAAATTAACGGCGCAATTGCCGATTTAAAGGTAAAAGAAAATCCCGCATTTATCTTTTTTCACACCTATTATGTTCATGATGTCTATAAGCCTTCAAGGCCTCATGAAGAAACTTATGATCCTTCTTATTCAAAAAAGATCATTCAGACTTGGCCCGAGGTTTTCACTCTGCTTAAAACTGAGTATTGGCGGCAATTTGACCTCAATGATCCAAAAGATATTTTTCATGTGCGCTCACTTTATATCGGGGGCATCCGAACTTTTGATGAGCATTTTGGCAAATTGATGAATCTTCTAAAGCAAAGGGATCTTTACGATCAGTCCATCATCATTGTGACCTCAGATCACGGAGAAGCTTTTGGAGAACGAGGATCTTATATGCATTCTGCACCTTACCGCGAGGAGTTGCATGTTCCTCTTATTATAAAAATTCCGGGCAGAAGCCCAAAGCGAATCTCAACATCCGTTTATTTAACAGACGTACTGCCCACGATTTTAAATCTTTTAGGTATTAAGCCAGCAAAGGAGATTGAGGGCGTTTCTCTTGTTCCTCTGATGGAGGATAAAAAGATCAAACGCTTTGGGCCTATTCTAATGCAAGGATACAAAGTCAACGCCATGATTAAGCCACCTTGGAAGTTGGTTCGCTCAGGCCCGGATAATAATCAGCTTTTTAAGGTCGATGTGGATCCTTATGAAACTCATGATTATAGAGAGGAATATGCCAAGGAAGCTGCCGAATTGAACCTGCTTTATGAAAAAGAGAGTGCAGATCGAGCTGCCAATTTTACTTCACCTGACACAAGAATCGAAAAAAGAAAACTCAGATGGGTTATCGTTGATCGTTTACCGGCAGCTTACGGCCCCTTAGATATCTATCGCAACGTGGATGAAGGTGACTTACACGGTCTATCTAAAATGATGGAGGAAGGTGCCTACGGGTATTCTGCTCCGATTTTTAAATCAAACACAATTCTTAATTTATTGAATCTCGTTGATGGAGATCAGAATGAAGCCGCTCAGCCGAAAGCCTGGCAAGACCCATGGGATACTTTTTTAGCAAGCGGGAAGAGTGTTTTTTTGCATTCACTTCCGATGCGCCTGCCGACCTCGCCTAAGATCAACTTCTTTGGCTCTCGGGGAGTGCATCATCTATTGTTCGAGTCAGAGGGGCTGGGGCCGCAAAGACACGATTCATTTGGTAAAGAATATCCCATACCTAGAGCCGGTAATTACCCACATATAGTCAAAACTCGATTTGCCAAGAATAAATCCGTCAGAGCGACCTTGGATGTTTATGGGCTTGAGATTCCAATTCAATTATTAAAAGAAAAAGACGTCTTTAGTAAGATTAAATTTAAATTTCCAAAACAAACTTTTGAACTCGGCGAGAAAGAGTCGAGCCGATGGATTCATCTTGAGTTGCCCTTGCAGGAGTATCCAGGACCATCAAGCGTGCGTGTCTTGCCTTTGAAAATAACAAAAAATGGCAATTTTAGGATTCGAGTACTTATGACTGGCCCCCATCAGATGAAGTTGCCGACAAATGATTATTATAAAGAAATGACGGACACAATGGGTTTGCGGATCAATCAATTTTTAGATTGGCCCAAGGCGCTCAAATCCGAGCCTGACGTTCAAGCTGCAATCGATGCTGAGTTTAATGAATTTTTGTCTTGGCATAAAAGGTCTCATGTTTATTCGAGTGTCGATCCGGATCCAGATGTGTTGACTCACTACATACCTATTGCAACTTACCTATCAGCAAATGAGAGCGATCAGCGTGGCGAGAAAACCAATTCAGTGAAGCAATATCAATCCCAGCACAAAAAAACCCTGTCGGCTTATCGGCGGATTGATGACATTTTCAAAAAAATCCTCGACCAAACCCATGGTAACACCATCGTCGTTTTAAGCGCAGTGCAAGGTCAGTGTCTGACAAAAAAACAGGTTTACATCAATAATTTGTTCGCGCGTAAGGGATGGCTACATCACACAGTAGACACAAAAAGCGGCCATCTGAAAATCAATTGGAATAAGTCAAAGGCGGTATTTGCAAATGGAAATCAAGTGTTTATAAGTCCAAATGGCTTTGGTAAAAAATGGGTCAGAGGTTCAGGGCAGAAATATGAGCAGTTACGCCAGCAAATTTTAAACGCACTTAAAGAGCTGAAGGACCTCTCGGGAAAGTCGCCATTTTTTAGAGTCCTGTCGAGGGAAGAAGCCGTAGCCATGCCAATCGAGACCGACGAAAACCTCGGCGACATTGTACTTGAATCGCATTTTGAGTACGCCTTAACTGAATCTATTGACGCCTCAAAGCGCCTATGGGGATTAAAAACAAATCCCAAGCAACTAGCCAAAGTAGAAAAAAACTGCGATCAGACGCCATTTTTAATTTGGGGTCCTGGAATCAAGCGCAGACATCCAATCGAAAAGCCCATTCAGCATCGCGATCAATTGCCCACAATTCTGAAGGCTCTTGGTATACCAGCTCCCAAACATTTAACGGGTCGGGTTTTGACCGAGGTCTTCGAATGAGAGAAGAGCGCATAGAACATCAAGGGCGGCATGACATTTTGGCGGCTTTCTATAAAAAGCGATTCTCGAGCTGATCCGTCTTTGAAAAATCAAAAAACAACTGAACCATAGTCAAATATTCACTAGGGTATAATTCAATCAAGTCTCGGCTAAGATCTTGGCTAGGGTTGGTTTTTGCGGAAGATGTTGTAGCCTGAATTCATGTCAGGTTATTTGCCTCCGGGTAGATTGAAAATAGATCTATTCTATTTTTTCCATACAAGGTGGTCTGCATTGCTTACTCTTTTTTTGAGCCTAAGTTTTTCTTTGCCCGCCTGGGCTGTTTGTAGTTTCTCTGGAATCAGGAACCAAGAGGGTAGTCTTAAGCACGACGGCACAAATTTCTTTCGCTGTGACTCGGGTAATAGCTGGGAAAATCTTGGTACCCTCTCGGGAGCGGATAACTTAGGTAATCACACGGCGACGCAAAATTTGCTTTTGGGTTCTTATTTTTTGAGTGGTGATGGTGGCAATGAAGGCGTTTATGTCGATGCAACGGGAAATGTAGGTATTGGAACAACAAGTCCGCTCTCGGTCGCCAACGTTACCTCACTAACTCTCAACGGAACGAATTCTGGCCTTCTCGAAATTCAAAGTAGTGGCTCTCAAAAAGGTGCCATTTGGTATGACACAGACCATCTCAAAATTAGAGCCGCAGGAGCTTCTGGTCGATTGGTTTTTGATACGGACAGTGCGGAAAGAATGAGAATAACCGAGTCCGGCAACATCGGGGTCGGGACGACAAATCCTTCTCAAAAGCTAGATGTAAATGGGAATATGAATGTCACTGGTTCAGTAGCAGGATTATCTAACTCAATCGAGTATAAAACCTGCACGGGATCAGGAATTGCAAATAGTGATTCTTGCACAGCGAGTTGCAGTGCCGGATATGTCGTGATCGGGGGTGGGTGTGAAGTGGCTGGTGGGGGGATTTATAATCAAGTCTATGCCACAAAACCAACGCCTAGCCATTTGGGATGGTACTGTCAAGTCACTGTCGATTGGGATCATGGCGCGACCATGACAGCAGCTGGTTACGCCATTTGTATCAAGCAATAGATTGATTTTACATTGGCGGTGCTTAATGGGTTTCGTAATATTGTTCTGCACAGATGCTAATGCCTGCAGAACCAATGCCAGATTAGCAACTTATGTTGATACTCACGCCATATATACAAATATAAACTGAATCGTCGGCATTGGTCTGACGAACCCAACTTATCAGCTACAACTCTCCACGGACTCTGATCAAAACCACTACTCAAACGGCCGCTTCGCGAGCGGGAACGTACAGGCCACATTCAGGGGTAGCTGGAGCGCGTCTGGATCAACCATTGATTTTGAGTAGTTCGCGAACCTCATGTCTTATTTTTCGCGGATACTCTTTCCGGCCTAGAAGAGTTTGGGCCTCCACCTGGAAATTACCTTCGATCTGAAATCTGGTTTGGAGTAAGTCTTCGATCTCGCCAATGGAAAGTTGGCACGCGATGGTTTTGACCCAGATCATTCGCTTTGCTCGTTGAATTTGAATATTGAAGGAGCCATTTCGTAGGCGGTACATTTTCAGAACAGCTTTTTCAATGAAGGCTCGATCGTTCGCCTGTTGGTTTGGAATTTCCCATGTAAATATTTTTAGTTGCTTTAAATGACGATTACGAAGCTCATCTTTGATGACCCATCTCGAGCTCCTCGAACAATTGGCGGCCATCGTACCGAGGCCCCGAGTACATCTCACCAGGTTCGCCGGCGTCTTTGCGCCGCACTTTAAGCACCGAGCCATGGTGGTCCCAAAGCCCAGGGCCGAGCAGCTTGAGCTGAAGGCCGATGATCAGCCCGCAAAGTCCCGCATCAGCTGGGCTCGGCTCTTGAAAAGAGTATTTGGGATCGACATCGAGACCTGCCATCTATGTGGAAGCAAGATGAAGATCATTGCCGCCGTC
>JAYQON010000127.1:0-7993 GCA_038144835.1 Bdellovibrionales bacterium | reverse complement strand
ATCCGCCTGATCACGCTCAACCAAACTACGACCCTTACGCTGCCCTCGTTGACCTCCTTGGCGGCAGACGACGTTTACACCCTTACAATCAAGCTGAAACAAGACGCCACCGGCGGCCGCGCGGTCACCTGGGCAAGCGGGTCAGACACACTCAAATGGGATGGCGGCAGCGCGCCCATCATCGCGTCTGGAGCCAACAAAGAGACAATTATTCAGTTTACCACTTTCGGCGGAACACCGACCTGGTACGCTTCAATGGTGTGGAAAGAAAACTGAGATGAAAGGCCAGGCACGCCGACACCTTCTTAAGGTCAGTTCGCTGGGGATGTTGAGCTTGCTCCTGCCGCGTGCGGTCAGGGCCTGGGTGGCGCCGCGCATGCGCAAGGCCAAGGTTATACCCACACTGACCTATCAGTCGAACGACTCGACCGGAACGGATTCGACCTCGAATACGTTTTCGAGCAAGACCATTGGGGCCGCCGCTGACAATCGCTACGTTGTGGTCGCCGTCGCTTGGCGCGCGGTTGGATTAAAGACGGATCCTTGCACCGTTACAGTCGCCGGACAAGCTTGCGACGTTTTGGTTTTTAAAACAGGTGGTTCAACCAATACCCTTGCAGCAGGGATCTTTGTCACTCAAGCGCCAGTGGTCAGCGGAACAACCGCGAACGTGGTCGTCTCCGCGGGTTATTCCATGACCAGATGTTTTATTGCAGTCTACAGGCTGACCGCCGCTAGTCGGTTACCCAATGAAACGAGGGATATTTACCTCTCTGGCTCCACGCCTCAAAATTGGAACTTCAGTTCCCAGAAAACCGCCGACGAAGTCGAGCTCGTGGTGACTCATGGCGGAACCGCAAGCGCCACACCCACGGCCTCGTTCAGCGGCAATATCTCGTCCTCATTTAGTGCAATCAATCTTGAATATGGCTCGTTCCGAGCGGGAACGGTCACGACCGCCGGCTCGTGCACCGTCACCACAACCGCAAGCTCTGGCACCGTCACGATTCAGGCCTGTACCGCCAAGTGGGGGATTTAACTTCCGCTAACGAAATGAGCTTTAACCGAGGTATCATGGAATAAAAAAGAGCCTTGCGCACGGAGGAATCAAAGATTGTGGTGACTTTAAACTATTTTTCGATGTTGTTGCCATGGACCTTCTCTTACTAAATGTTCCACCCTGCATTCTGTCTGGTCCGCCGATCGGCCCTGCGGCAGTCATAGCTGCGGTTCGCGCCGCGGGCTTCAGTGGTGAATGTTTTGATTTGAACTTGGATCTTTACCAAAAGATATCTCGCCAAATAGATATCCAAGACTGGTTTTACACGGATTTCATGTTTGATAACGAAGCAAACTTTAGGGACTTTCGGGATAAGTACCTTGAGCCGGTGATGGTGAGCTGGATCGATTTGATACGTAAGAAAAACCCTCGCTGGTTAGGTTTATCGGTAATCACCTATCGCTGTAAAAATATAACGATTGAAATTTGTCGACGCATTCGCGCCGAACTTCCTGACTTAAAAATTGTGATCGGAGGAGGTGGAGTTCTCGGTGAGGCGCGACGGTTTGGACAAGTGCAACAGAAAAATTGGGTTAGCGAACTCTACAGTCTGGGGCTAATTGATGCTTATGTGCGCGGGGAGGGCGAGAAGGCAATTATTAATGTCTTGCTGGGCGATTTAAACGAACCGGGCATCAATGGCTGCTCACCGACGGAAGTTGAAGATCTGTCGGCCCTGCCATTTCCAGACTACTCAGACTTTCCGGTACCCCAATACTTTGAAGTGACCCGTCAGAACCCTCATTGGACCCACAAATGGAACTGGATGTTTATTGAAAGTAGTCGGGGTTGTGTTCGCAAGTGCAAGTTCTGCAATATTCCATCATCCACACAAAAATTTCGTTTTCGCAGCGGCATTCGCATTGCCGAAGAGATGATTTCGCACCGCAAACAATATGGTGTACATAGATTTAACTTTGCCGACAATTTAGTAAATGGCTCCATTAAGCATCTTGTGCACTTTTGTGAAGTATTAAGCGAATATCGAAAAAATCCAGATTTTGAGGATATCCGTTGGAGTGGAGCCTTTGTTATCCGTAGCGAGCGGCATTTCCCGAAGCGGCACTTTCAATTGATGCGCTCTGCGGGTTGCAATACCCTCATGATTGGTGTTGAGAGCGGATCTGAGGCGGTTCGCAAACACATGCGCAAGCTGTTCAATAATGAAGATCTTGATTACACTGTTCAGCAAAGTTTAGAAAACGGCATTCATTGCATTCTCTTGTTCATGGTGGGTTATCCGACGGAAACTGAGAGGGATTTTGAGGATACGCTACGAATTCTTCATAGATACAAAGCGCACTCAAAAAATATTTCTTTACGCGTCAGTTGGCGAGTAGGGATCGTGGGTTCTGGAACTGAACTTGAAGATGAAATGCTTGCGGCTGGTTACCATATTGATGAATATAACGAATGGTCCACCCAAGAAGTTGATATTCACACCTCGGCACAAAGATATTTGCAGTTTAAGCGAGTGGCCGCAGAGCTTGGCTATAGTATGCCCGAAAAACAATCCATGACCACGCTAAAAAGCTCACTCGAGCATTATCCGAAACCCTCTTTTTTAGCCCGCATAAGAGAACGCATTTATCGATTTCAACAAAGATTGCGCGTAGCTCACAGCGCTTGAGAATAAAGATTAAATAATTCTGATCAGTCTCATAGAAAGACACTTGGTCTTATGGCGAGACTACTAAACAAGGCTTTTTGAGCAAGAGATGGCTCGAAAGAAAACGTTTTCTGGGAACAGCTAAAAACGTATCCATATATCCTCAATATCAAAGTCTGGCCCTCCGATAAGCTCTTAGTCTAGTTGATTTATTTACTGAGGTGCTTGCGTGCGCGGTTTTTTAATGGTTTTGATACTGATCGGCGCTACTGGCTTAGGTTGTACTCGCGGACCAAGCGAGAACAGTCAGGTGAGCTTTAAGTTGATGGGCCGAGCGAAAGCAGGAGCACTCACCTCAGAAGGGCCCAACTTGGTGATTCTAAACATTTCATGGCCTGAAGGAAATAGAATCATTTACGAGTGCGAATCCAGGAAGGATCGCAATACCTGCCCAGCGGATGGGGTTATTGTTTTAGATGTTCCCAAAGGAAGTCAGCGGCTCATTCAAGCTCTCTTGGTGTACGAGTCAGACTCGGGAGAGATGTTTTTTCATCATGATGAGAAAGTCAAGACATTGGCTGCCGCCAATGAGTCGGTGGAGCTTGTACCCACCCTAAAAGGGTCTTCAACAATTGGGGTAGATGTATCTGGTCGATATTTGGACAATTCATTTCCAGGTGGTGGTCCATCAGGAGTATTGGAAACCAGTTTCATTCCGCCAGACGGCAGCAGATCACCAATGATTGTAAAGCGCCGCCCGATGCTGGCCGGCTGGTTTAATTTATTTTTGTTAGACAACGTTAAATTGAATTTTACAGTCAATGGAATCCCTTTGTTTACTAACGTCAAGATGGACTCGCCCGAATTTGCTGCCGGCAAGCAAAGGGCTTGGTTCAATATTCCAAACCACTACCGAACTTCATTTAATGAAAATGGCGAAGCGGTTTATGAACCTGAGTCTTCTAGCCGCTTTGTTGCCGGATTTTTTGGCCCAGGTTCAGCAGACGCCAATTTGACCTCTTGCTATGAATCCTCGGCAACTGAAAATCCTGTACAAAATGTTTATACTGATGGTCGGGGCGAGACTGATCTAAATTGGCTGACGGGCACTGCAACTGGAGAGACAAGCGAATACCAAAATATTGGTGGCGGGCAAGAAAATTTATGCTCTGAAAATACGGAATTCAACGATATCATACGCTTTCATTGGGATCAGCTCAATCAAGGTAAAGATTCATTGTCTGGCTTTAGGGGCCCTTTTCGCTACGTTGATAAGTATACCGATGGGTTTCACTTTGTTGAAACCGTGCCAGAAGTCAGTGCCGAGGGTACGACGCAATTTCTTAATCTATCCTGGAAGTATTTGCCCGGCGTAATCAATAATGGATCAATGAGTATTAAGGGCGCCACAGTGTTCACCAGTAACTCAGCCAATATAGATTGGCGTTCAATGTACGGTGATGAGGGAATCATATGCTCAAAGATTCACAGAGCGTTCGGGTTTACTCCAGCAGTCACTACTGAAGCCACCTCAGAAGAAGCAACGGCGAAGCTACCCTTTGATTCAAGGCGAACGGGCATTGTTGTTTGCCCGTATATGGTAGTCGAAGGTGTGCGTAAATATATCGATGCAGGTTTACAAGTGCATTATAATTGGAGTTATATACCTATTCCGGGAACTATAAGTGGCCCTGGCCTGTCTGAACCGCCTAGCTCAGATCAGACAGAAAGCGAGGAGCAACCTGAGAACTCCCCAAGCTCCTCTTCATTAAAAATCACCATTCCTTCAATTATCGAAGAAAGTGTTTGTACTCCAGCAACCATCTCTGTTCTTGACTCAACAAACAAGGAGTTTACGACAGCGTCGGCGTTACCTATAAGTTTTTACCCAAATAATATAGGATTCTTTTACGCCGACTCAAACTGTAAAACAAAAGCTTCCTCAATAACTATCCCAGAAAACACAATCTCAAGTTTATCACTATACTTTGAGTCTGCTCCCCCCACTAATGTAATGAGGTCCACACAAGTTGCCGGCCAGGGTGGGGTTGCAGCCGTAAGCGCGGGCGGTCTTCATACCTGCGCTATGCTTTTAGACCATACGGTTAAATGTTGGGGCTCTAACTCGTTGGGACAACTTGGAAACACAAAGACATCAGTCTATTTTTCGACACCAATTGAAGTTGAAGGATTAACAGGTTTAGCCTCTATTACTACTGGCAACTACCACACCGTAGCCATTAAATATGATGGTACCCTTTGGGCTTGGGGGACTAGGCAAAATATTCCAACCCAAATCGGTAAAGACACTGATTGGTCGCAAGTAAGTGCTGGTCGCGACCACACCGTAGGAATTAAAGCTGATGGTACTCTTTGGGCTTGGGGAGATAACAGCTATGGCCAACTGGGATTGGGAGACGGAACTTCAACTCAAATAAAAATTCCGACTCAAATCGGCACAGACAATACTTGGTCGCAGGTAAGTGCTGGCGACGACCACACCGTAGAGATTAAAACTGATGGCACCCTTTGGGTTTGGGGGAGTACTGGTGACCAAAACGATACGATGGAAGGTTGCGTTTGTGCTTTTACACCGCGCCAAATCGGTACAGACAGAACTTGATCGCAAGTAAGTGCTGGCGGTGGCCACACCGTAGCGATTAAAGCTGATCACACCCTTTGGGCTTGGGGCCATAACTATTATGGCCAGATTGGTAACGGTTCTCCGAAAAGTGGTTTGATTGGTGCTTCCCTATCAAGCGATACGATTAACATTCAAGCGAGTGAACCCATAGAAATAATTCCCGCTACCCCGCCGCCTCAATAACGAACATTTTGTCATCACTGGTGCCAGTTCATTATTTGATCTCAATGCCGATTTGAACTCTCTGGGCTGTGGGAGGACGACATTTTAGCCTCAAAGGCTACATCAACGAAGCTGGGAATTTACTTTTAGCGTTCCTAAAGTGTGGGGTTGGCAATGTTACTGTCGATGTCGGTGGAGACTTAAAATCGGACAGTTTGTATCATAGCAATACACGGTCTGAACTTCCTAAGGCTAGACTGAAGATGTGCCGAAGAGTGGAGTAAAGAGTTAACGGAGTTGATGTGCATAACTTTGCTCTTCTTATTTTATTTAGTGTTTTTTTTGCGACAGGCTGTACCCGCTTAGGTTTGAGCAACGAGAGTGCAATGCGCTTGAGTTTTTCGTCGCTGGGCCAGGGGGCATTGAGCAGTGATGTAGAAGTCATTATTGTAAATGTGACTGGCGCGGGTATTAGTAAGCCGGTTTTTTTTCAATGGGATGAACATACGTGTGGTGCAGGTGGTTGTCAGGCACCATCAGAAATTGTGCTTACTGTTCCGCGAGGAACAGATAGGTTAGTGCAGCTGCTCAGTGCACACCGCGATACCAAAGGAGGACTGTATTTCAAATACGGGGATGCGGTTAAGTCTTTGAGCGCGTCCAATGAAGTGGTTGAAGTTGAGCTTACCCCAGTGGGAAGCGCGAGCGTACTTGGGCGCGTGCAAGGAAAATACATGGACAGCGCTCGTACTCAAGGACTGACCGGTACTCTTGAAGGACGCTTTGTACCTAGCAATGGCCGACCACCCATGCTCGTCCTCAAGTCACTTATGATACGCGGATGGTTCAGCTTGCTGTTGTTTGATGCAGTGAATTTTAATTATTCCTTAAATGGTGCGCCATTCTTTAACAACGTGAATTTGCTCTCTTCTGAATTTGCGGCATCTGATACACAAGTAGCCCATATCCACATTCCGAATTTTTTTCGGTCGTATAGCGACGGCCAAGCACAGCAGGTGGAGCCTGAACCTACATCTCGATTGATCGCCGGTTTTTTTGGTCCGTCAGCTCCCACCACCGGTTCAGCCCTGTGTTACGAAAGCACCAATGGAGGTATTGACGGCGTATATGCAGACTCTAGCTTGACTCAGTCGCTGTTGTGGTCGGCAACTTCTACTGCTTCATCAGAAGCCCATGTGATCAGTGGAGGTAGTTCTGATACTCAAACTTCGTGTACTGACACCAACAAAACTGAATTCACCGATTACTTAAAATTTGATCAAAACCAGCTCAAAAACGGATTGGATACAAGTTTGGGGATGCAACCGCCCTTTCGTTACATCAGTAATGATGCCGGATTCGGACATCAGTATGTCACCTTTGAACCTTTGAGCACGGTTACAAGGTTAAACTGGCGGTACCTGCCAGATGTTACGCAAGGCACAGATGGTATTGGTGGGGCAGTTATTTTTAAAAAGCTTGCTGATGGCAGTAATGAAAACGCACTTTATGGAGACAATGGTGTAAAATGCCAAGAACTGATCAATTATGGCTTCAAGGAAGCAGCGGATGTGCCTGTAAGCGCCTCTTCGCCAGACTTTGGCAGTTTCAGCGCCCCAAGCACGAATGGGACAGTCATTTACGTGATATGCCCCTACCTAACTGAAGGCAGAAAACTGTTAAACGCAGGCTTAATGACCCGGGTCTATTCAACTACTGGTGGGGGCACCGGCAACAACACCCCAGCTCCAACGCCTAATTTTGACGGCATTATGATAAAGGGCCCGGTTTATAATGCAACATCAACGGCTAACTGGAGTGCAGGGACCTGCGTGCCCGTGGAGATCTTGCCAACTCTGTCGGGGCAGCCAAGTCATTTTCCAGCAGGAACTAGTTTCACTTTTAATTCTTCTTTTGGATCCTTTTATAGCGATCCGCAATGTACCTATAGTATTTCTAACTACACCACGTCTGGCTTGGGTGAGAATTTTGTACAGAGATATTTTAAAGGCAGTATGCCTAACGGAAGTAACGGAGCGGTTACGGCTTCTTTAAATATTACGGCCCAATCGTTGTTAAGCGGTTCGGCGCCGATTTCACAAGCTTTCAATTTTAACCTGCAGTTAGCCCCGACAGGCCAAGGGACTTATGAGATTAAATTATCTTATCCGCCGCAAATTTGGGCCTATCAATGTCAGCCTATTTCCATCGAAAGCTGGCGAAGAGACGGCAATAATAACTTTTATCTGACCGCTCCCGATACTGATATTTACCCTCAGTGGCCAACGCTAACTGGTTTGAGTTTTTCTTCTACGTATTGTGATTCAACTCAAGGTGACTATCCTTCTTTAGATCCCAACAAAGCCATCCATCGAGCCTTTTTTAGGATTACATCTAACGTTTCTTCAATCTCGTTAACACCAACGATACCCACACCATCAGGAGGCGGTGGCTCCACTTACACCTCCCCCGCGAGTGGTACTATTTCCGTAATTCCCCCTGGACCAGTAGCTAAAGT
>JAYQON010000126.1:0-8055 GCA_038144835.1 Bdellovibrionales bacterium | reverse complement strand
ACTTTACAGGGGAGGGACATGGGATCAAATGAAGGCTCCTATAAAACGGTCATTTTCCGGAAAATAAAAATTTTTGGCAAAGCTCAATGTCTTTGGTTGAGATCCGTAGATTTTTACAGAAGTCACAAGGTGAGTTATGAGAATTTTTAAAATCCTGATATTTTTTGCTATCGTCTGTGTTTTACCAAACGCCTTGGGTGTAACTAATGAAGAGCCGTGCCGCAGTCTTCTCACCCAACCTCATTCGGGCGTTGAAGCTGCGTCCAAAATAACTGCACATCTTGTTACCTATACCCAAGGTCAATACCTTGAGAAATCAGGATGGGTCGACTCAGTCAGAAAAATCGGGGCTAGAGTGAGCTTTGAAAATCTAGTTTTGATATTGGACTATCTCGAGAGTCGATTGGGCAAGGCTAATTTGGTCGCCTTACTTAAAAGTCCTTCATATTTTCAGACGATTCCGAATGTGCAAATTCTCAAGGATCGAGTCGCAGTGTTCGAAGAGTTTCTTGGTATTGAGGGGATGAATTCCCGGCTCAAAAAAAGTTTGGTTGGTTTAAGTAGCGGTGAACCGCAAAAAACCCGGCGCAATATTGTAATCATTCAGCGGTATCTTAGTCGTGAAGACATTGTCGAACGTATGCATGCCGACCTCTTGGGTTTTACCAGTGCTCATCCAGAGCGACTTGAGCAAGTTGTAAGTATGATCCAGAGCTACATTGGCCAAGATGGCGTCAGAAATCGCATGCGAGCTGATTTGCTGGGATTTTCGCGAGCTGAGCCTGGTCGATTGAAAGATGTCTTGATGTTGTTAGAAAAGTATTTGGGTAGAGATGGACTCAGGAATCGTATGCAAGCGGATATGCTAGGGATCGCCAAAGCTGAGCCGGAACGGCTAAAAAAAGTTTTACAGTTGGTTGAATCCTATATTGGAGAGCAAGCTTTAAAATCAAGAATGGGGGCTGATCTTGTCGGGTTTTCGCGTGCAGAACCTGAACGTCTACAGGAAGTCATAGATATTTTTTCAGAGTATTTGGGCTATGAGGCCGTCAAAACCAGATTGAGTGTTGATTTGCTGGGCTTTGCCAATGCGGAGCCTGAGCGTCTTCGCGAGTCTTTGGCTTTAATTCAAACATTTATTGGGCGTGAGCTTTTAAGGACTCGTTTGCAAAATGATTTGCGTGGAATTGCTGAAATTCGTCCGGAGCGGTTGCGAGAGGTCATTCAGATTTTAAAGCCATACATTGGTGATGAAGGGCTACGTATTCGAATGCAGACTGAACTTCAGGGCTTTGCTCGCGCGGAGCCAGATCGTTTGCGTCAGGTGATAGCCCTTGTGGAGGCAAGAATTGGACGCAAGGCCGTCTCGGCGCGAATGCTTGCTGAGTTAAGAAGTTTTTCCGAGTCTCATCCAGATCGTTTGCAGAAGTGTTTTACCATTTTTGAAAAGCAGATCGGAAAAGATCAGCTTAAGGCATTGATGATTGCGGATTTGCGTAACTTTTCAGATTCTCACCCCGAGCGATTGGAGGGCATTATGGTAGTTTTAAGGAAATATCTACTTCCTGCTGATCTAAGGCAGTTGATGATAAGTTCAACTCGAAGTTTTGCCATCGCGAATCCTCAGGAGTTACAACAAATTTTGTCTTCGCTTAGCTCCGCTGTAGGCTCTCATAACTTTCGTGCATTATTGATGACAAAATTCTGGGTTTTGGCTCGCGTAACAGCGCAAGACTTTTTCTCGACCTTGGCAAAAAATGGCGGTGTTTTAAATGATTCAGTTGTAGATGCAATGATAGCTGATCTTACAGCCTTGACTGGCCTTTAAAGTCAGCAACGTTCTATACAGGTGACATAGGGTGGAATTCCGAACCGACCACGGTGATAAAGATCGAATTTTAAAATTTTTCCATCTGGAGATTGGAGTCGTGTGAAGAAATGCGGCTGTACGATGGCTAAATTCTCCTGCCCCGGATAAATAATTTTGTGATGTTTCAAGTGGCCGAGATGAGCCAATATGTACAGATAAGAAACTCCATTACTTGCCTGATCAACACAATCTTGAATCAGCCGTTTGCCGTAATTAGCGTCGTCATAAACCGAGTATGCTCTTAGTTCATCCGCTGGCATTTTAGCCAGCTTTTGCTGATAGACAATCATTTCAAACGCCACCATCGCTGCCTTAAGAGCCACCAACTCGCAAGCGGGAGTGTCTTCGTTGCAATTATTTTTGCTGCGAGCGGCACTCATTTCATTTTCAATGGTCTGCAGGTGGGCTGCTGTGTACTCAAAGCGCAATTTTACCTGACAGCCGGCTCCGCCGCAGATAATTGCATAAAATCCTTTTGGGCTTAACCATGGCAGGCGGTTGGTTTGTCCGAAAATTTTGAGCGAAAAATCGCCAAGTGTGCGATCTCGACCACGTGGAATTTCGGAAGCAAACCATTTTTCAAGATCGCCCCGAACCATAACTGAATTTGGGTCGACTTTCACTTCTTGAAGCTCATTGTCGGCGGGCACTTCTTGGGGGTTGGGGTCGGCAGAACTTGTCAATTTGCTTCCCTGTTGTGGGACCATAGTGGCCCCGCAGGCCGTCAGAATTGGGATCACAACAAGAACGCCGATGCTTTTAAAGACTAATGTCCAGCTCATACAGATTTATCGGCAGGACTTTGGTAAAATAAAATCTCGCAAATTCTGTCGAACTTTTACCCGTCTGTACTATTGAGTTGAAGAGCCTTCCTGACTTGCGGGTTTGCGGATCTGGGTTGTGGCGCCAAACTCTTTAGCAAGTTTTTGGGCGCGTTGTCTGACTCGTTCGCAGACTTGCGAACGAAATTCCTGGGCGCTGTTATCGCAAATTTTTTCGGTAGCTTGGGCAAAATTCTCCCAATCTTTATCTGGAGAGCAGCCTGAACGCTTCAGGTTTCTTAGCATCAGTCCGACCCCAGTCTCAAAGCCTTTCTCAGAATCGATTTGCACCATTCACTCCTTGGTGGCCAAATCTCCCGCTGGTACACAAAAAGGCATAGGCTGAGATCGCAGCGTATTGCCTGATTTGAAGCCAAATAACAAGTGGTTGCATGGCACTTCATTCAGTCTTGCGCATTTAAAGGATTTGCCGCAAATTTCTGCCTGCGAAGTCGGTGGTTGGCAATTCAGGGCACCGTTGGCCGATGTAGAGAGGTAAGAGGAGACGTGACCGGCATAAATGCAATTGCCTGGTCCTTGGTTCTCGTGAGGAACGTCGGAGAGAATGATCGCTAACTGCGCTAGGTATTTGTCTATTTTTTGAATTGGCAGCTTCTCGATCTCAGTCCAGGTAAGAACTATGCGTTCATCGATCGTGGGCGGTACCGTGTCCGCATGAGTTCGAAGATTCGCAGCCAGATTGATGGCTATGAGAAGTGCAGGAATTAAAAGCGAAAAAATAAGGTTTTTAAGCATATACTTGATACTATTGGAAGAAATGAGGGCCAATAAAGCCCTCAGCTTAAACCTAGACCATGGTCTTGTTTACTCACTAGCGTTCAGTTAACTTATTTAAAAAATTGAATAAATGAATGGCGATAAAGTGCTAGATGTACTTAAAGCGATAATTGCACCCAGAAAACCAAGAAGTAATATGATTGGTAACAACCAAAATTTTTTTCGAAGCTTAGCGTATGCCCAAAGTTCAGCCAAAAACGACATTGTAACTCTATTATAACGATGAGACCTTTAATCGTAATCAACTTAAATCGACTGATCGCGAAGTAATTCTACAATCTTTGTAGTCAAATAATCACCAATAACACGATGTCCAAGAGGACCATACTGTATCGCGTCTCCCTTGAACATGGCCTGCTTGTCCGGCAGGGTTGTTCGGTCAAATCCAATTTCATCGAGCCATGTTGATTTTGACCAAAAGATATCCTCGTCTTCTTTTGTGATTTTATACTCACTCAGGCCCAAGGAGGTATCCAAAAAAAAGACTCTTTCCTCCGGCTTTTCAAATTTGGCAAACTCGGAAGATTCAATTTTAACTCCTCGATGGCGGATAAGAATAACGGGCCATCTTTTTTTGCGAGAAAATTCAATCATCCGCCTGTTTGCCTCTCGCCAACCTTCTGTGCCAGCTTCCCCATCTAGCGCGCTCAACTTTCGATTAAACTCATGACACAGTTTGCTCCATTTGAACTGAGGAGCTTTGCAAGTATCAAATATGAAATGCGTAATATCGGTGATGGGACGAATTCTCATCTTTTCGCCAAAAAGAACAACTTGATCCTTGCGTAAAAAGAAATCAATCCACCCATAGTCCCACACAATAAGATCTGGCTCGTAGTCTGGAATCTCCTTGAGTAAACGACTGAGGCCCATAATACCAGTTCCGCCTTGACGGCCCCCATTCCAAACCTCGTAACGCAAGTTGCGCGGTCTAATTTGATTTAAATTGCGTTCGATCCTATTGATATAGGTTTCCTCGTCGTTCACCCCGTGGCCAAAAGCTGGGTAGGAGCCAAGGACTATGATCCTATAGGTGTTGGCCGGTTTTTGACGAGAATATTCGCGTCCTCTAAATCCAAGCGAATTTGATGTGACGCGAAAAAAAGTGTCTTTATTGGTAGTTGTCGCGCGTAAAAAATTATGGATATGCCATTTTTGAGACGGAGGGAGCGGAGTTACTTTAAAAATTTCCTCCATTCTGCCTTTATCATCGAAGCCCAAATTAACAAAAACTGGAAAGGGAGGGATGAAGGGGTGCTCACGTGAATTGATATCTCGTTCCCATAAATTTTCAATTCGATCTTCCACCACCAGGTCTCGCGCCATTCGTCCCAGGTCATAGTGATTGATCTGGTGGAATGGTATGGCTTTTTGCCAGCTGACATATCTCTTCGATTGTAGTCCTATTTCAGCAAAAGCTAGAGTCAGAACAATAAAAAATAAAAATAGAGTTAGCCATTTAAACAATACTTTTTTTTTAGGCATTGTTGACTCCCAAAAATTTTCAAAGTTATGGCTTTTAATCCTATCTGGACTCTCACTTTTAGGACAGCTATTCTTTATGTCATGCGTATATGGATCTATCCCATACGAATATTGCGAACTTTGGTAGCAATTATAGTTTGTGGCATAGCTTTGCTACTTCCTTATAAGGCAAGGTTGGCCTACTTTAGTATGGTCGCGTTTTGTGTCCACCTTCCGTTTTATGTCTTCGGACATTTAGCAAAGTTCATATTAAAAAAATTAGATTCGGAAAATCCCTATGCTTCCTGATGAGAGTTTTGACGCCTGTGTGATCCTATTTTCTGGAGGTACAGACTCCACTTGTGTTGCAGCCATTTGCGCTGAAAAGCATCGAGAAATTCATTTATTAACTTTTGAAGAGGCTGCAACAAAAAAATCTCCGCTTCCGATGGAAAATGTTAGTCGTTTAAAAGAACGATTCGAAAATGTACGATTTAATCATTTTATGATTTCAACGGATAGACTGGTTCGTCGTTTGGCGTATTTAAATTACTTTAAAAATTTGAAGAAACATGGTTTTTTTTTGCTGAGTACGCCTGGGTTTAGTTCATTGTCATGGCATTTGCGGACGATCGTTTATTGTAAGAAAATGGGTATTGACCAGGTATATGATGGCATGACTCAAGAGCTCTTACACTTCCCCGGACATATGCCAAAGGTGCGTGAATTGATTAGGCAGATGTATGCAGATCATGGGATTAAGTTCGGGAGTCCCGTTATAAATTGGGATGTTCCCCCCGATCAGCGTTTTACTGATCGACTTATCGTTGATCGCCATGGTTTTTCTATATATGCAAATGCCCAACCGAATCGACGCACTACGGGATTCTATCTTTATGAAAAAGCAATTTTACCTCATCCGAACGTGAAGGGTTCTCTGTTTGATCGAAAAATGCAGCACGATTGCTATCCCTTCGTAGTATTCAACATATTTGTTTTTTGGCTTTTCTTGAGCTGGAAGAGTTTTGAGAGTTATGAAATTCGCATGACTGCTTTGATGGCAGATAAAATTTTAGAGGCCAAGAACTGGCTGGATACATCGTTGGCAGATGAAGCCTTCTCAGAACTTGAGCATGAAAAGAGGCTGGTCTAGAAAATGTTAGTTAGAATAATCGTGATTTTTTTTGCAACTTTTTTTTGGATGATTCCAGTTGAGTGGCTCTCTAGATGGTGGATTCGTAATCATGCCGATGCTCTTCAACGGGCTCGCTTACTCTTGCAGCCTGATGAAGATCTTATGTGGAAGCAGCGATCTTTTTTACGCACCCAGTTTGAGGGGCATGAGGTACAAACCGATAAATGGGGTTTTAGATATGCACTTGATGATTCATCCTCTGCGGATCCAACCAATGCTCCGATCCTTGTACTAGGGCCCTCATCCGCTTTTGGGTGGGGTGTTCGTTCAAGTGAAACATATCCTGCACTGTTGGCAACTCGTCTTGGCCATTTCTTGGGCGAAAAAAATAGCGTTCTGAATGCTGGTGAGATTGGTTATTCGCTCGTACAAGGACGCAAGTTATATGACATTCTGGCTAAATCTCGGAGTAAGCCTGTTGATTGGGTCGTGTTGGCATATGGTATTAACGATTTAGATCGGTTTCGATTTTTTGGCCAATTAGGTGTTGAGGATTTTCTGTATTTTAAGTCCCTGGATAGCTTGTTTTGGACTAAATCTATGCACAGTTTAGCTTTCACTTCTTTAGTTTATAGAGCGATACAAGAGAGCTCATTTTTACTGAATTGCGGTTTGAGTGCGATGCCTTCAGTTAGAGTACCAATGGAGCGCTTTAGGTCCGAATTGAAGCGTTTTATAAAACGTATTCGAGCTGATGGTGGCAAGGTCATTTTGGTCAATACGCCTTACAGGGATAAACCCACTTTAGATCTGCAAGAGATGAATGTGGTTGAAGTACTTTACGGTAAGTCTATTGAGGCAAAGAGTCGAGGTGAGTGTTTGCATGCGCTCGCTGAGATATCAAAGGCTCGTAAGATAGAAACTCAAAAGGTTGCTGAACAAGTTTTGCTTGTGAATCAAATTATTGCTCACGTCGGTCGAGAGGAGGGTGTAGACGTTATCGACGCCTATACAGCCCTTGATGGCTTAGATAGGAAAGATCAATTTGTAGACCCAGTCCACCCTTCTTCAATCGGACATACTAGAATTGCCAATCTACTTTTTGACAAAATGATTGGCAGTATTCAAGTGAACCGGGTTGGGCATGAGAATTAATTTTTAAATTGAAAATGATGGGTTTAAGAGGTGAATGATCATGAAGATTGTTGAATCAGAAGCAGGTTCTAAACGCGATGATCCCAGATCAAATATGAAAATTCCGCGCACGACTTGGGGATTTCTTTTCTTTCTAGCAAAAAAAATTATCGAGAAACGTAAATGGTGGTTGTTGCCGCTGTGGGCGCTCTTGGCTGCCTTGGGCCTGATCCTATTTTTGACCGGAAATGGCGCGCTTTTGCCAGCTATTTATCTCGCTTTTTAGTTTTTACAGAAAGGAGCTGATGGATCTTTGCCACAGGCCCACTGTTTCAAAGCTCTAAGTTCGTCTTTCAAGTTGGCGTTTTCTGTTTTAAGGGAGGCGATGTCGCGTTCGTGCGATTGGATGCTTGCGGTCAAAGCCTCTATTTGCGTTTGCGACATCTGGCACATTCGGTAGATGTCTTTTGTTGACTCCACTAGAGGGGCTATCAACGATTGGTATTTTACAGCCTTAATTCCTGTTTCTGGATCAGTGACCACGGCTTCTGGGTAAATGGGCTCGACCTCTTGGGCAATAAAGCCAATTTCAGCTTGTGAATTATCTCTCCAATCGAATCTTACGCCAC
This sequence comes from Bdellovibrionales bacterium, assembly GCA_038144835.1. Lineage (GTDB taxonomy): Bacteria > Bdellovibrionota > Bdellovibrionia > Bdellovibrionales > UBA1609 > JALHOQ01. The sequence continues at coordinate 204 of JAYQON010000126.1, read as the reverse complement.
GCAAATGGAGCAATTGTTCGATGCCGCTCATGGTGCGAATGTTCTTTTTTAAGCGGGCATCAGATGTGGAAATAAAGGCGGTTGCTTTGACATTACCTGAGACTTCAAGACGCTGACCAGGAGTTGTGGTGCCGATACCGACATTACTTCCAGACAAAGTCATAGTCGGAGAAGCTGTATTATACACACCCCAGTTCGTACTTA
>JAYQON010000125.1:0-8087 GCA_038144835.1 Bdellovibrionales bacterium | reverse complement strand
ATGTGGGGATTGGGATTAGTAGCCCTGACTACAAGCTCGATGTCGCTGGTCCCGTCAACGCTACGCAGATTTTATTGAACGGCACGGATGTGAGCTCGAGCGCGGCGGCGTGGACCGTCAGCGGCTCAAATGTTTATCGAGCTACAGGCGATGTCGGTATTGGCACAACATCGCCGCAATTCCGTCTCGATGTTCTTGGTGGTGTAAGATCGACATATCAAACAACTTCTGCAGTCCACGGATGGGGAAATACTCTGCTAGATTTGGTGGGGACTAATGGTTCTAGTCCTGGTACAAACGATGGGCGTCTCCACTTTGGATACAATCAGAATGATCCAGGCATCCGCGTTAACTCAACGGGAGTAAATGTTAATACGGGGACGTGGGTTTTTTCGCCTCAAACGTGGTTCTCTGGCGGTATTACATCTACCCATAGTACACCTCTTACGCTTGACGGTATGTCTAACGGTGTCTCTGGTTCTACTCCGTCGGATATAATTAATTTTACGCAAAGAAACACAAATTTCGCAAAGTTCTATGATGCAGGTGGTGGCCAAAACGAGTTTCGAATTTGGCAACAGGCGGATACAAGTAAATATATTTACCTGCGGCCCGGCCGAGACAGTATATTTAATAGCGGCAATGTCGGAATTGGAACCACAACTCCTACGGGTTCTGGGGTAAGGAGAATAGAGGTTGCTGGTAGCGGTGGTGGAGTATCCGACTTCGGTTCCCTAACGCTCTCAAATTCATCAAATAGTGGAGCAAATTTTTCTGGTTCTTTGGATTTTTATGCTCAAGGAACCCTCTACAACTCGATTCGTTCATTTCTTGCCGCTGGCGGTGCGGGTGGATCAGGAGACCTGATCTTTTATACTCTTAAAGCAGGCTCATTTGGAGCAAGAGCTCGATTGTCATCGGCGGGTACTTACTCTGTACCCGTAGTTTCTACGGGAGGCGGAAGTGCCTACGGGGCTGTTGATGAGTCAATCATTCTCAATCCAAACAACACTGGGGCTGGCGCAAATTCGCAAATTTCATTTCGCGATTATGCGGGAAATAATATTTCCGCAATCCGCAACATTTATCCTGGCGGAACAAACGTCGGAAATTTAGCGTTCCTAACGAGCGCGGGCTCGACGATTGCTGAGCGGATGCGCATCGATAGCACGGGCAACGTCGGTATCGGCACTACAGCGCCTAAGGCCGGTTTGGACATCGCCACTATGGGCACCCTTGGCAGCGCTCTCATCGTCCCTCGCGATTCTACTGCCAATCGTCCGGCGGCCGGCGCGCAAGTCAACGGCATGATCCGCTACAATACAGACAATTCTAAGTTCGAGGCTTACGAAGCCGGCAGTTGGCGAAATATTATCGGTTCACCCGATTTCCCGCTTGTAGGCTCAATCGGTTCGGCCGCCGCACCGACATACTCCTTTAGCGTAGATTCAGACACCGGCTGGTTTTCTCCTGGCGTGGGCCTGCTCGCGGCATCCACCAATGCTACTGAACGCATTCGGATTGATGCCAGTGGAAACATCGGGATTGGGACGATTTCACCGGTTTCACTCCTCAATATTGCCGGTCCAACTGCAACGGCAGCGATCACTCTTAGTGATACGACCTACTCAGGCTCGACGGTGTTGCGCGGTTATGGATATGCTAACGGAACTCCAGGAAATGCTGGACTTGTAATGTCTGGCGCTGGAAATCAAGAAATTCAGTTGATCAGTGCTGGTGCTACCACTTCTATTACGGCGGGATCAGGCTTGATGACGCTAAAGAGTGGCGCTGGAAATTTCACATTGAGTGGATGGGACTCGGGTATCTACGGAAAACTAGCGATAGATGCCGGAGCCTCTGCTGCTTTTACTCCGCTAACCCTGACCCATTCAACAGGGGTAATCTCTGATATTTTTCGCGTCGGTACATCTGCAAGTCCGGGTTCGACTTTCAAAATTTCATCGTCTGGCAACGTCGGTGTATCCACCACGAACCCCTCAGAGAAGCTACATGTACATGCCGCAACAGGAACGGCTTTAGCAGGTATCCGTACATCTTGGACTGATACAACGTCGTTTGGAGAATGGAATGCCTATGAAGGCAGCACCTATATGGGCGGGCTCGCAATTTTCGGATCAGCCTACTCAACCACTGCTTGGCAAAATGCCTTCGTGCTAACGGCAGCTTCAAATAACAATGGTTCCATTCAATTTAGAACCAAAGTTTCAGGCTCTTATACTACGCCCATGGTTATCACCAATAACGGCAACGTCGGAATCGGTACGGCTTCCCCGGGACAAAAATTAAGCGTTGCGGGAACGGTGGAGTCGACATCGGGAGGTTTCAAGTTTCCGGACGGCACCACTCAGTCGACAGCTTTCACTGGAGTGAACAATACCTCGGGCTATTCAGGCACTTTGAGCAACGAAGACAATCGTACTGTGAGTCCATCGGAGTTAACTGCGGGACAAATGAAGTTCGGGTTCACGTCTTATACCAACAACAATTCGGCCCCGTATGCTGACTTTCTGCACCTGCGTTCCTACACAGATTCGACCGGCGGTTCAGATAATCTTCTAGTTTTTAATAAATCTGGAGGTATAGGCGCTCGGCTTTATCAGCAAACTTTTGGTTCAGCGACTGCCTATGGTACTTACAAGGATTTCGTCATGGCCGAAAATAGCCCCACGGCAAATTATTTAACGAAATATTCGGGCACGGGCACGAATGTGAGCGTCACTAATTCCCAAATTATCGACAATGGAAGCAATGTTGGGATTGGGGTTTCTTCCCCAGCGGTCAAACTGGATGTAGGGACTAGTGGTTGGCTGCGTGGCGCTGGTCTTTACCTTGAAGATCATGATGGCACACTGGGGAAAAAGGCCCGGCTTTACAATTATAACGAGACATTTGGGATTTCGCGAGAGGCAGCGGCGTTCGGTTACGAGGCGACTGTGTTGAGCCTTGATCTCAATACGGGTTCAATGAGCAACACGGGCGCAATTGCTGCAGGGACATCCTTGACCGCTGGGACCTACGTCACTGCGGGGGGAGGAGCTGTTACTTCGGTCCTAAACTCGCCTGAGGGTGGGAATATTTCGATTCAAAATCCAAGCAAAACTGGTGCTACGACAAGCAATTGGACGATCTTCAACATGACTGGTGGTTATGGCAACGGACTGAGTTTTTGGAGGTACTACGGTAACGGTACCAATGCCGGTCCTGCGGTTTGGTTTGGCGATGACGGAAATATCGGCATCGGCACCACAAGTCCCGGTCAACGTCTTGAAGTCGCAGGCAACGTTAAGGCTACAGCTTTTATTTCCACTTCTGATCGTCGTTTGAAGAAAAATATTCGGCCCATGTCTGGGCTCGACACAATACTGCGACTCCAGGGTGTACGTTATCAATGGCGCGCGGATGATAGCGAAGAATTTGGTTTAATTGCCCAAGACGTTGAATCGGTTTTACCGGAGGCAGTTATCACAGATGCTCAAAGCGGTCTGAAAGCCGTAAAGTACTCGAACCTGGTTTCGCCATTGATCGAAGCGACCAAAGAGATTAATGCCATCTGTCAGATGAGTCGCAAGCAATCGGAAAATCTGGCACAAAGGGTCAGCAATCAAGAAGAGCGAATTGACCGCCTTGAAATTGAAAATACTCTTCTCAAAAGAGATTTATCTAATTTGCGAGATGAGAACAGTCGACTCCATAAACGGCTAGAGGCTATAGAGAAACGTCTTGATGAGGTTCGTTGATAAATGCCTCATTTGAGTAGTTGGTCGGGGTGATTTCCGACGACCTAAGTCCTCATTGAACCATTTTTAAAATTGTCTTCCGTGTGCACGGACTGATTTTTTAATCTATATCCGTAAAAATGGTATCTTAAACTTTCTGTTTCGTGATCTCGTGCAAATCGAGATTATCCCAATGAGCATTAATTCATTTGCCTATCTGTGCAGTGTAGATGATGACGGTTGAAGGGTGGTGAACGAGATTCATTCTCTTTAAGTAATCGGAAGGCCGCTCAGACCAGCGAAAAGGCACAGTCTCTTTTTTGAGGTTAGCCAGTTCTCGCTTGAGCTCGAACTCGGCTTCCTACGCTTTTCTAAGGGGGTTAATCCTTTTTTACGCCGTTGAAATTGAATCCCTCTCGAGTCGAATTTGTTGACGTAGATTTCATAGAGTTGCTTTCCGCTCTCAATATTGCTGTTGATTGCTACGTCAGGTTCTGAGCCTGGCCTTTGCAGCGAATCCAGCGTATGCTCACTCCGAGATTAAGAAATTTACATTATAATACTCGTTGCTCCAGCTCTGTTGATTACCCGGAGGGCTTACTGGAACACCTTCACTTGGATTGGGTTTCTGTTCCATACTTAAGAAGGTAACTCGCGGATCGTAAGAAGGGGGAATACTGCTTTTATATCCAAAATACTCTTCAGTCTCGTAGACTCCAATAATCGAGTACTCTCCAGCAACGAGCTCTAGCGGTTCATTTAGGTACTCATACCTAATGTCCTTCCTGAGACATAGGTAACATTTTATTCCGGACACATAGGTTACACTTTTCGAATCCAGGAGAGGGATTTCGACGAAGAGCCGAATATGGTTGAAGCTGGGTTAAACCCGTAGAACCCTTTTGCCGTGGACCTATAAACGACGTCCTCGGAACAATATCCACCGTTTTTATCGACACTGAGAAGATACGAACCAGAGAAGAACTTTTAAATGGTCGGCCAGCGCCAGGAAAAGGCCACTTTTCTTCTCCGACCAGTTATCTAGTTGATACCATTAAAATTTCTGAACCTCCAAGGTATTTTGACAGGAGTCTTCTCCACGCAAAATACGTCGTTGAGGGCCTTTCGGCGAAGGATATTGCCGACCTTTTGGGGTGTAGCACAACGACCATAAAGGCTCGACTTAGGGAGTTCGGATTAACGAAGGGTGGCAGCGGAAAGGCGGTGCACCGGGAAAAGCTGGCCTACGGCAAGCGCATCGTTGGGAATCGGGAAACCGCCCACAAGGGAGAACTCCAGGTCATTGAAACTATCAAGCGGATGTACGCCGAAGAACATCTGCGCCCGCGCTCGATTGCCAGGCTGCTAGATACTATGAAGGTGCCTACCAAACGCCAGGGTAAAAAGTGGGATCATTCAGTTATTATTGCCATTCTCAAACGAGAAGGCCTCTATAAACAGTCGCGGAACTCTCCGCATAAATGTGACAATCTTCATGAGTCAGATAGTCCTTCAGTTTCGAAATTGAATATGTTTAAACGTCGAGGGGGAAAATAATATGAATGCAGTCAACTATATCTTTGTCGCTATAGCCCTGATTTTCGGTGGAGGCTACGCTTTGGACAAGATTCACACGGCCACTAAACGAATGGCCGTTGAACGTATTCAGCGTGGAATGCCTTCGCTGTCCCAGTTCACCAACCGTCTAACGTGTTCTAAAATAGCCTCTTCTGGTGAACTCGTGTCCATTCCCTGTAAGTCCAAGCAGACACGCAAAGAGGTACGGAATCAGAAACCAAATCAGTAGAATTTGGCTATCTAGAATATGCGATTCACTCCATGCCGGATCGTGTACATGGCAGGCACACGATTCGTAGGTTCACGCGTATTTCCCCTCATCAGTTTTCTTTGAATTAAAAATCTTCTTATTTCATTTGTGTTAGGAAAAAGGCTCCTTCTCAATAAGCTATCATCAAGGTAGCCAGTCATTTTCAGTTAACTGCCATCCGCCATGGTTGTTAGACAAACGCCAAATTTTCCAGCCAAATAGTGCCTCCAAAAAACAAAGACTGGGGGTTCCTAATGAAGAAAATTTTGTTCGCCGCATTTACAGTTCTATTCGCCGTTCCTGTTTGGGCAGAGCTGACCGTTTACACCGACCGATCGAAGGATCGGTATGTCAACGCGGCGAAGGCATTTGAGGCGCAGACGGGAGAGAAAATTGTTTTCGTTGAAGGTGCTACTAAAGATCTGCTGAGTAACCTCGAAACCGAAGGCAAACAAACTCCTGCGGACTTGATTATCGCCAAAGATTTGATCTTCCTAAATGAGCTTTCAATCAAGAAACTACTTCAACCGATGGTCAAATCGGCAGCCGTGAATACGGTAGATGAGTCGATGCGAGATTCGAATTTGAATTGGGTCGCGCTCACTTATCGCGCTCGCTCGGTAGCGTTTGATCCATCTCGCGATTCCGCATCTGACTTCTCGACCTATGAAGATCTTGCCGGCCCGAACTGGAAAGGCCGTCTCTGTCTCCGCTCTAGCAAAGGCAATTACAACGAAGCGTTGACGAGTTATCTCATCGAAAATCACGGCATCGTTAAGACCGAATCGATTATCGCCGGCTGGCTAGAGAACCTTGCAGCACCCGTTTTTGCGAGCGACAACGCGGTTCTTGAGGCCATTGCAAACGGAGTCTGCGACGTTGGCATCGTGAACACCTACTACCTTGGTCAAACCCTCAATAAGAATCCGAGCTTTCCTGTAAGCATGGCCTTTTTGGAGCAACAGGGTAACGGAGTCCACACCAATGGTTCTGGGGTGGCTATTGTTGGCGCATCGCTTAAGCAGAACCTTGCACAGCAATTCGTCGATATTCTTCTAACAGATGCCATTCAGCTCGAAGTTTCCGCCGCACAATTCGAATACCCGGCGGCAAGCCATCTGATCCCGAACACATTGCTTAAAGACTGGGGCAAATTTAAAGTTTCCCCCACAAAATGGTCGGATTTAGGTAAGTGGTATTCCGATGCCCGTAGAATCATGGATGAAGCAGGCTATCAATAGACTCTAAGGTCACGTTATCGTGAGACAGGCTTTATCTACATATTGCCTGTCCGCGGATTCGGAGATTTACTTGCGTTCGCCACTCAATCCGTAGCTTCCACCTGAGCGGACGCGAGATTCACCGATATATTTTTCGCCTTCAATTTTTGCGATGTAACCAGTTCTGGGCTTTAAACCCTCAAAACCCACTAGGCCACTTGTGCCGGTGTGTGCCTTTGCGAGAGATTTCCCGTCGAGATCATAGAGTCCGATCTCGACCCCGCGGCAATTTGTGAACTCGCTTAACTTGCAGTGGATCGCCACCACATCAGGAAGCATTTCTTTCGCAGCCATGAACTTTTCAAGTTTGTCCTGATCCAAAGATTCCGGATGGTGAGGAGCGTGTCGTTCAATTTCTTTTTCTTTCCATTTCGGGGCGCTACTGGGAGAACCTCCACCGTGTGCGAAAGCCGACAATGATAAAACATTGATGAGGATAAAGACTATTGAGCGGTACTTCATGATCTCTCCCGGTTGGCGTTAAGAGAACGCTAGTTGCGGGAAAGACGCCCTGTCAAAGAAACTTTTAAAGACTATGGGCAAGATCTACCCCAGGTGTTTCCGGTTGAGTCGCCGATTCCAAAGTGGAGAGCGTTCGTGCCGTAGTGCCCTATGGCTCTGATTCTTCCTTGTTCCCGATATTTGCAAAGTTCATCAAACGCACGATCTGCCTCTGATTTCGTAAAAAATCTTACGTCCACCGAGGTGCCGAGCGGATGCCGTCCAACTGCGCCGCCGACGTTCTTGTTGTAAGGCTCAGGTCTCCACCAATTATAAATGATCTTTACCCGAAATCCTTTTTGCTCAAGCTCTTGAATCAGCCTGACCGCATTGAAAGCGTTTTTCCAAGTATTTTGGTTCGGATGAATGAGCTGATGAACCTGGGAGTTGCCGTATGTACATCTGAATATTGAAATGCTGTCGGGATTTGGCCGGACAAGCTGGTTGCACCAGGGTGAGCCCCCCGTGGCTTGAGCGCATTGATTGAGAAACTCCGTCTTCTTTTGGTTCCCTTGATTGACGGTTCTGATTTGGGGGATACTTGCCTTTTGACATGCAAATGGAATTACAAACGAATCGTCGAATAGATCCGGGTCCTCAGCCTCATAGTTGTAGTCGGACGAGGCCTCTAATTTAGGCTGGTATTGGCCCGGCTCGGCGCCGGGCGCTAGCACCAAAGAGGCTAAAAATCTCCCGTGGTGCGCGATGTTCGTGGTGAGCGTCATGTGCTCGACAAGA
>JAYQON010000124.1:0-8180 GCA_038144835.1 Bdellovibrionales bacterium | reverse complement strand
GCTCAAGGGTATGCACCCTACGTCGACTTTTTAACATCCACAACTACAGCCAAAATTTCACTTTTCGTTCGACCAGATAACCAAGCTGAAATCAAAATCACTTTGCCTCAGACATTTGAAGTGCGCAGCCAATTCCGCAAGGAGTACGAATCCGTCCGCAAAGTTGACACCTATATTGGCGATTCAATAATAAGCCAAACGATCCGAGAAAGTTTAGCCAAGAACCCGATTCTTATGCCGTTGCCAATCTGGCAGCTGTCTGACGGACAAAAAATGACAATCAAAAAACTGCAATTCTGGAAGCAGAGTCTAAATATTCCATTAGAGTTCAAAAAGAGTAAGTGAGCTCTAAGTTAACGTGATCGTTGTCTGCGAAAGTCTTAATTAAGCCTGGCTTGTGCGCACTAAAACTGCGCCAGGCCACACCCCACCGCATGGCATCCGATAGTCTTTGATCAAGACCAAGGTAAGCAAAGAGACCTTCTGTTTTGGTCTCATAAAGAACTGAACCCTTGAAAGTCAACTCATCAGAAAAAGACCAGCGTGCACCAAGAACGGCCGTTCTATCCAATAGCCGATAAGACGACGTGATCAAGTTGTCCGCCGCCTGAGGATTTTGTGTATAGTAGTACTGCGCCAGCAAGGTTACACTCCGGCTTCCAAGGTCTAAAGAGGTTTCGGTGCCCAAAACACTCGTCCAACTCCACGGCTCTACAAGAGGATCATTCGTGAGGGTGTGCTGGTAGACAGTCTCCATGCGATGAATCCACTTTTGACGTGCCCATATCAAACCCATACCGGTGGTGCGAACTCGATAGCTGACTGGGGTTATACGCACGGGCGAAAGTGCGATATGAGGAGGGCCCAAAATCGCCGTTACTGCAACTGAAGCCTTGGGTTGGGGCGCGGCGCCCTCAAAGTGCATTAGGAAGGCATCTACACTCCCAAGATGGGAACTTAAACGAGCACCGATGTTATCCCGTAAAGCACCCGAGAGAGAGCGATGAGGATCGTATTCATATTCAAGAAGCGGCGGCAAAACAACTTCGCCAAGTGCTGACGAGTTCACTAAAATTTTTCTCGGTAGCCAACGTGAATCAACCGACGGAAGAACAGGGCGCGACTGAATGGGTATGTAGACTATATGCAAAGATAGTTTTTCTCCACCAACTTCGGCCTCAATCATCGGTGAACCACGCCGCAAAGTCCGCGAAGGATCAAAAAATGCAGTAGAGTTGACCACATTGGAGGGACTAATGCCATCAACCACACTCCAATTGACCGTATTCATGCCTCCACGCAGGGTCAAATCTGCTGACTTGAACTGCATGAAGGCCTCGGGCGCATCAAGATAGAGCTTTTCCGGGCTATGTGGTGACTCTGGGTTACTCAATGCCAAGGCTCTCCACTGCCACCGCCATCGCTTAGAGATACGATGTTTCTGGCTCACCTCTAGGCTTAGGTATGGAATCAAATCATCGGTGGGCTCACCGATTGAGGAGAAATAGTAATCGGCGGAAGACTTCAACTGACCAGAAACACGACCAAGGGCCGGTCGATTTACAAAGGCTGTAAGGAAAATTACGCACAAAAACAAAGCGCGGGGAGTGAAACAAAAAATCATGAGCCGCCTCTCTAGTTGATCTCGAGAGGTTGACGTAAAATCTACGGTCCGTCAATCGGCGCGATTAGCGCGCCCCTTTGGGGACCTCTTCACTAGAAGAGGCCTTGAAATCGGAGAGATCTCGCAACACTTTGCTCAATTCTTTCAAAACAGGATTGGCCCATTTTTCATAATTTGTATAGTGCAAACAATCTCCACTTGGGGGAGGATCTAGCTTTGTCAGAGAGTAACTGTCCACGAACCGACACCGCCGTCCATTCACATTGAGACCAGCTAAAGCTTTTTTAATTTCCTCACTGACTTTTTTCTTTTTTTTCAAATTTTCCGCACACTTTTTATTATCAGGCACCGCCGCCGGACCTATCCAAACGCAAGATTTTCCAGAATCCAAAATGCGCTTTGCCAGAGCTTGTGCCTTTTGGCCCACGTTGGAATGGTCGTTCAAATGATTGTCGCCAAGTTCAATAATGACGGCATCACCTCGCGAAATTAGCTCTTCAATAGGTTTTGTTTTACCAGCGCCCGCGCTAAACTGTGATCCATTTTTTGTCATTTCAAGAAAAGTTACACCTTTGTAGCTGCATCGCCCTTGGGTCGGTGTCTTTTTAAGGTAGTCTGAAATGGAAGCTCCGCAAACAGAATGGCCAAAAAGAGAATATCCTTCTTTTTCCATTCCCGATCGCAGCTTTGCAAACAAGCCTTGAGAATTTGCCCCTTGAGAATCTCCAACGTAAACAACCGAACCTGCGTTCGCGCCTTGCGCAAAAAGAAGGATCATAAACACAATAAAAAAACAGTATTTCATGTACGATCCCTCTCCCTCATGCTCAATAGATAGGGATTCAGCCGCGTAGGCAATTTAGCTCAGCCTAGAGCCTGATGCCTTTTTTTTAAACAACCCACTTTTCGAAAGCACGGTATGATCTTAAACAAGTGTTAATTTCTGCAAAATTTGAAACGTAAATATCTGGTGAGTATCGAAAAGTCTTTTCCGCCCAAACATCTGAAAAGTTTTCCGGCGGAAATGCCCTTCGCAGATTTTCAGCAAAATTGGATGAAATTTCCAAGGGCTGAGAATTAGCTCTTAACATTCGAACAAGTGAAGAGATGCCCTTGTGCAGGTCAAAAAAAATATTTAAACTGTCGGAGGTAATTTCGACAGAACTTGGATCTATGTGGATTTCACCACCGTTTAGGGCGGTCATACCCGTCTTCCTTTCGCAAGCAACCATATAGGCCAATGCGGAAGACATAAAATTATCTGGATTAACCAATACGAATTTGAAATTTAGCTCTAAAAAGCGGTCCACCACTGTAGACAAGTCAAGTTGGCGAGGCCTTCGAAAAGAAAACACCGCGTGATAATTTGTAGATTCAACCTGATGCAAAGCTTTTTCCAATTCTGCTTTTTGGCCTGCAACTGGGGAGTCCATTATCTTGGAGAAAACCATATCGTTAAAGGAGATGCACTCATCTGATTGAGCCAAAACTGCCTCAATAGTTTTTGCACAGGTATGAGAACCACTAAACGGATAGCCCACTACGACCAAGCGGACAGGAAGGCCATTCTCGAGAGAGTGACTGAAGTGCGCCACCAAATCAGAATTGCCCAATTCCCCACTTGAGTCCTTGTTCGCATCAAAAAGACCCAAAATCCGTTCCTTTTGGGAAATTGCCGGTAATGTTAAACTAGCCAGCGAAGACAAGAGAAATTGCCTACGCCCCAAAGTTGGTCGGTATTTCATCTAAGGGCCTCTCAACCTTCACTAAATATCTCGTAACTCTAAACTTTCTCACCCAATTATAGGCTAACAGTCTTTATTAAAAAGTCGACAGATATGTCACCCAAACACCAATTCCACATCAACCTATCCCAAAAGGATCCATGTAGACCAAATTGTTGCATTAGAATTGCACCCTACTACCCCTTGCGATTTATTGAGAGATGCCAAATTGAGCCACCGACTACCCAACTCCAATATTCCGAGTAAGCTCCAAAAAGTTGACCTGACTAATCAGCCAGAGTTATCATTTATTTAGTCGATCAACCGTTGATCCTCACATAAGGATACAGGATTGTGCTTAGCGAAAAGCCCTTCTGGTCAGTAGGCAGCCGGCGCTTTTATAATAAGCTCTCGGCAATTGCTGAGAGCGAGCGACTCCACTTACCCGTTACTTTTTATCTTTTTGAAGATACCTTTGATCGTTGGGATTGGACGAGGGAGCCGACCTCGTCCTGGGAGGATTTGTTAAGACAAAGAGCGCTCCAAATTCGGGACAATTATAGTTATATTAGACTATGGTATAGCGGAGGAGCCGACAGCCATACCATTTTGCTAACTTTTCTTAAAAATCAAATTCCCATTGATGAAATCGCGATGATTCGTAGAAGTCCCATAAATTTGTTCGACCAAGGATTAGCTAATTGTGAGATAAATGATGCTGCTCTTCCATTTCTGAAACTGCACGAGCACCAACTTCGAAAAACAAAGATTACTCTAATTGACCTAGGAAGACCGGTCTTTGAGCGAGCGTTTATACCAGACGTAAACTGGCTCTACCAAATTAATAACCTTAGCTTTCTACCTGATAATTCGACCATTTTTTCTCAAAATATTGATGGTATTCTCGACAAGAGCCACTCACTACCTAGCTACTGCGATATTGATGGTTACGAAAAACCTAAGCTAGTAAAGAAGGACGGCAAGTTTTATAGCTTTATGTGGGATGGAACACTACAGAGAGGTATGGGAATCAACGATCACCAGGTTCAATTTTTTCTGTCCGCCGAATTTCCAGAACTTCATATTAAACAGTGTCACTTAGTAAAAAACTACTTGCAGAAAACATACCCTAATATTGAAAATATAGATCCTTTTTTTGACATCTCAAATCCAAAATATGTTGAGATGACCTTCACCTGCAGATACCCTCTTTGGAACGATATCAGTTCCCTTAGGTTAGGAAAATCAAAAAGCCTTTATTCGGCAAAGACTAACGAGTTACTAGGCCTAGCGCAAAAGCATCTCCCTAAACTTCATCAATCATATTTTGCTAACCTAAAGGCAGAAAACAATCTCTATTCTCACCGTTACAACAACGGCGATATTACACATGAACTAAAAGGCATAAGCAGCAAACACTATTGCCTTGAATAAACAGGCTCGTCCAAATGATAATATTATGATTAAGTTTCAACCAATTTTATTAACCATCATAAACTTAACATATCAACAACGGGAGCCCTAAAAGTGGACTCTGCACTGAAAGCTGGCTTCAACGGCAAATGCTTTAATATTCGTAAATCACCCAACGACCGCTTCACAGTTGATCTGCAGAAACTGCACCGCCCTGCAGGCAATTGGAAAGAGGAAGCTTTAAACGTCGTCGATCAAATTATTAATCAAAGCAAATCAAGCGGACGCAAAATAGTCTTATTTTTTTCTGGTGGAAAGGATTGCGAGGCAGTTCTCCGACTTTTTCTTGAAAGGGATCAGATCCCTCTTATTAAAATTGTACGTTATGCGAAAGATTCTAACCTTAAGGAACTTTGTCAGGGCATAGTCTCTCTTGATGAGCTCCAAGTCCCCTATGAAATATATGACTTTGATCCGTACAAATTTATCGAGAGCGAATATTTTGAAACAATCACAAACCGCGAAGGAATTAGCTTTCCATCTTATATTTTTTTAAGCCAGTTTTTTGAGCGTCACAAAGACGATTTCTTAGTTCTCGGTCACGAGGGCTTTCAAATTGTAAAATCAAGATATTACGAATTCAGAGAAAATGAATATCCATCCACACCATGGAATTTTTGCATTCCCGAGAAAGGCCAGTATCTGAATGCATATTTTCATCGTCATGAATTGACTGGCGTAGTTAATTTTTTCTCCCATACCTCTGAACTGCTCTATGCTTATCTCAATGATGATGTGATTCAAAAAATGATTTCCAATGAATTAACTGGCTGCTGGCAAAGCGGCTTCGGAGGGGCTGAATTTTTTTACAAAAAATGGTTTCCCAATATGCGGGCTCGAAAAAAAATTGATGTCATCGGCTCAAATTGCCAGTCGTTCGATTTGATCATTCGTAGTTTTCAAAAATTAAATACACAAAAAATTAATCTCACGCAAACAGTGACGAAGCAGATACCGATCAAAACTGTCGTAGGATATCTCGCTGGAGAAAATGTCAACTTGAATGAGCTAGGCATCGACGTCCTCGATTGGCGCCATCCAGACCCGTTCAATTTCGACACGTCTAAATGGAAAATTTATCAGGAAATTGGCTGATTATGAACTCTCTTTTTATCATCTAAACCTTACACCAATTATATTTTTATGTTTTTTAAAACGCTTTTTTCAAAACCTAATGATCAAGCTCAAAAGGCACAACTCGTTTTCAAAATTAGAGATACTTCGATCGCAAACCGATGGTCCCAGGCTATTGAGAGTGAGTTAAAACGTGGAAGTAAAATTATAGAAACTGATCGATTTTATAATTTTCCTAATGATGGGATCACACCCAATTCAATTTGCAATTCAATTAATCAATGTGTAGCAGAAATAAGCAGATACTGCGAGCAACCGCTTCCGCCCAATCTAAAGCCGCCCTTGACCTCCGACGACACAAATAGTCTGCATGTGTATTTTGAAAGACTTAGAGGAACTATTCTCTCGCCGTCATCAATTTACAAAAACGGATCTAAAAAGTTGAAAGAAGCTATCGAACGCTACAATATTGAGATACATCGTTACGAATCAATCACTAGAAATTTTCCCAGAAAGCCGGAAGATTCTCAGCGAATTGTCTGGCGATGGGAAAATCGGCAACGCCATTCACTGTGCGATGAAGATTACCAGCTCTTTCAGGTGGGACCAAAATTTGGATCAGTTGCATTAAATTATTGCGAAGTCGGCAAACAATTAATTGATTTATTTATTGATAAAGACATAAATTTCGTTTCGCCAGAAAATATCAGGCCCTTGCGACACTATTCAGCTGATATTTCAATTTTTCTAGGGACAGATTGGTCTGACGATTTTGTCAGAACATTTCTCCAAGACTTTTATAAATGGTGGGACGATATCAACCTGAGCAAGCTCGGCTTTAAAAAATATGACCCCAAAAATTCTATTGGCAGAATTGTGGTGGCTGATTTGATATGGCCGGAAGACGGAACCAGCAGGATGGACATCGTTAATTTTTTAAGTCAACATCGTTCAATGTACTCAGCATCAATTGAAGATCAATTTTGTGGTAGATATAACATGAAAATAAGCGAGACATAGGTAAGAGGAAGTATCCATATTGACATCGAGCAACGACGCAGAGATGCTGACGCCAAATTATGAAAATACCTTTTATTGGACTAGATCGTCATTTCCGAAGACACGAAAATTTATTTTTAAAGCTAGCAAAGGAAACCTGGTCGACGGGTAGAGTCATAGACGGAGCTACTGTTGGAAAATTTGAAACTTATTTATCAGAACTCAGCGGTCGGCGTTACTGCGTCTCGTTGGGTTCTTGTACTGATGCTTTAAAAATAGCACTCCAATGCGCTGGAGTGAAGCATGGCGATGAGGTTATCGTTACGGCTTATTCATTTGCTGCCACAGTTTCCGCAATTGTAGCCATGGGGGCTAGGCCCGTTTTTGTCGACATTGATCCGTCTTCTTTTCTTATGCTTACTGAAGAAATTGAGTGCAAAATAACTCCTCGAACCAAAGCTATTATGATCGTACATCTCTTTGGTTCTAATGTAAGCATGCATAAAATAGTCGAGCTATCAGCCAAATATTCGCTGGGAATAATTGAGGACGCAGCGCAATCTTTTTGCTCTGATCTTCGCAGTTTGACGAGTCAAGCACCGAATTCAACTTACTGTATAAGCTTTTCGCCGACAAAAAACTTACCCGCCTTTAGTAACGCAGGTGCGCTGCTAACTAATGATAAATCTTCGGCTGATCTTGCTCTGGCTCTCCGACAGTACGGGAAAAATAGAGAAAAAGAATTCTGTGTACCAGGAATGAACTCCAGGTTGCCGACTCATGAGGCAGCTTTTTTATTGAGTAGAGTAAAGAATTTGAAGGAATGGGAAAATCGCCGAACGGAAATTGCACGATATTATAGAAAAGGTTTAGCTGATATTTTTGATCTGCAGCTTCCCATCGATAACTCTGCAAGTTCATGGCATAAATTTGTTTTGAAAACAAACCAACGAGATCAACTCCATCATTTTCTGTCCTCACATGGAATCGAGACTCAATTCCATTATAATTACTTATTGGCAGATCTACCTTTTATCAATAATCAGAGGCTCTCCGAGACATTCCCTGCCGCCCAAGATGCCAAAAGACAATGTCTATCTTTGCCAATTTACGCTGAGCTAGAAAATGATGAGGTGGATTTCATTATTTCTATGATTCGACAATTTTTTGAAGAACGGGGGGGGCAATAAGTATGGTTTCTGAAGTGAGCCGCTGGCTCGTATTGGGAGGCCTCGGCTTTATTGGTTACAATTTGAGTCGGATCTTGCTAGCTGAGGGACAGGAGG
>JAYQON010000123.1:0-8181 GCA_038144835.1 Bdellovibrionales bacterium | reverse complement strand
GCTTTTGCCTCGCGCGTAACCGCAAGTTCATTGAGCGACATCTATTCGGCAGTCACCTCTGCGATTGCAGCGCTCATAGGTCCGTTACCCGGTGGCGCAAATGAGCAAGTCATGCTGATGTTAAAAGAAATTGGCGATATGGCTACGGCTCGTGAGTGGATCAAGGATGCGCTTGCTGAAAAAAGAAAAATTATGGGTTTCGGGCATCGCGTGTACAAAAACGGGGATCCCCGGGCTAAAGTCCTGTCCAAACTATCTGAAAAATGGACGGCTAAAACAGGTCAGCCGCAGTGGTTTGAGATGTCTCATGAAATGGACGAGGTCATGCAGAAGGAAAAAGGTCTTTTGCCCAACGTCGATTTTTACTCAGCGTCAGTTTATTACAGCATGGGTATTCCAATCGATATCTACACCCCCATTTTCGCAGTCTCTCGCGTGAGTGGATGGCTGGCCCACATATTTGAGCAGTACTCAAAGAACCGTATCTATCGGCCTCGAGGACAGTGGATAGGCAAAGAAGGACTTCAGTGGATTAGCCCCGAAAAACGCTGACGGGGTATCTCATTTTGGGGCGTGTTTTTGCCGCCCCTTTTTGACAGTTTTTCACAGATTAAAGTCGATCAAGTTCGACTGCCGACAAAGCTTCTAAGGGAGGCTTTGCATGCAGAGAATTCTATTAAACTGCGAATCTGCGGACGATGCTCAGTCGATAAAGACTTACTTAGAAGCTGAGACGCCTTACCAAGTTCTTGTCGCAATGGGTTCGGCCGAAGCCGAAATTTGTTTGCGACAAAAGACCATTCACCTCATGCTTTTGCAAACCGGTCGCCCGGTTCAACAAGATATTGAAAGTATCTTACTTTTACGTCGCCATGGTTTTAACTATCCCAGTTTAATTATCACCGATCGGATCGGAGATGTTAAAGCCGAAGAAGCTAGCGAAAAACATAAGATTTACCTCCTCGAACGTCCGTTTGAACTGAACACTTTAAAAGGTTTGACGCGTAAATTGATGGCGACTCGTGAAGTGTCCCAACAGGTTTTTCGCCGTTATAAAACCAACTTAATAACGACCGTTGAGGATTTTATTTCGGGTGAGTCTTACACGACTCAAATGTTCAATCTTTCCCGTGGCGGCGCTTACTTTGAGGTGGCCGAGCGGCCTGAGGTGGGTGTGGGCGATTTATTGCGCATCAAAGTTTGTCTGCAAGATGTCAATCGTGAACATCACATCCATGGTCGCATTGTTTGGATGACGCATCGAGGACATGCCTCTGGAGGCTACGGCCTTGGCGTTAAGTTCATGCGCAGCAATGACATCTACCGAAGTCTTCTGGATCAGGTATAGTTTCATCTCAATGAAGTATTTCGAGATTTCAGAAAAAAGTCGGTATTACCGTATTGTGTTCTCTGCTTTACGTTCGGCTAACGCTCTGAGCTTGGAGGGTGCGCGAGAATTAAGTGTCTTGCGCAAAGAATTGGGAAAAGTTGAAAAGCCCGTGGTTTTCTTTAGTGCTCACGCGAAAGTTTTTTGTTCGGGCGGCAATCTTTCTGACTACAAAAAGCTTGCTTCACCAGCTGCGGGCTTAAAGATCAATCGAGAAATTACCCGGCATCTTAATCAGTTTGCGCTCTGGCCGAGTATTAAGCTCGCTGTGGTCGAAGGCGATGTCTTGGGTGGTGGAATGGAATGGCTAGCGCGTTTTGATGTGCGCTGGTCAACTCCAGCTGCTTTTTTCAGTTTTTGGCAAAGACGTGTAGGGTTATCCACGGGTTGGGGGGGAGGAAAGGCATGGGCTGCCTTGATTGGATCAGCCAAGGTGAAGCAGTTATTAATGGAGTCGAATTTATTACCGGCGAGTGAAGCTCGACGTTTGGGATTAATAGATCGGATTCATTGTTCGTGGCGTGTAAACGACGAAGTTGAAGTTTGGGCCGATGGTTTGAGGGGAAAGCTAGCTACCGAGTTATCAGGGTGGTCAGCACAAAATGAGCACAAAACCTTCTCCAACCTGTGGATGGGTCCTGAGCATAGACAAGTCTTAGCTAAATGGAAAGCCTAGGCCATTTCTACCAGTTCGCGCATCGCTTTGCGTATACCCGTGAAGACTTCAAAAGGCTTGGCATTGCCATACATATAGGCGGGGGTGCTGATGATTCGATGGTCGCGATCGGTAACATAATCGTTCACGGCACAGTTCTCATGTATAGCTCCCGTCTTTGCAATTTCAGATGCGGTAGCTTTGTCGGACCCAATCGTGAGAGTGACGCCGAATTGTCCAAGAACGCGAGCCACTAGCGCTGGAGCGATGCAAATTGCCGCTATTGGTTTTTTGTCTTGGTAAAATTCATTGATTACTCTTTCGGCCTCAGGGTGAACCTTGCAATTTGCACCTTCTCGCGCCCAATCACAGAGATTCAGAGCTACTCCAAATCCACCTGGCAAAACCAAAGCATCAAACGGACTGGCTTTTAGGGAGTTTAAGTTGTGAATCAAGCCGCGAGAAATGCGCGCCGATTCTTTCATTACATTTCTTTGTTCATGAGTTGGTTGTGAATTAACCGGGTCGGTAACAACAAAATTTACGTCGGGAGCGAAAACTTCGACTGCGGCGTTGGCTTCACTCAAAGCAATCATAGTGCTGACGGCTTCAGTGATCTCAGTTCCGTCTTTGTGTCCACAGCCTGAAAGAATAATGGCAACTTTTTTCATTCGAGACCTCCCATGCCAAGCAATTACTTTCCAGGCGTTAAGAGGTCAAGAACGTAGACAATTACTTCTGAAAGTCTTCTAGAGTTTTGCATTCACGCACATAAACAGTGCGTTTTTCGATAGGTATATATGTTGCGCGGCAGTCAACAACCATCAATCCACTGAGTTGTTCAAAGTCCGTACCGAAGGGAAGGTAAGGTGGTTGAGTGCTGAATGCGAAATCAAGAGCGACCTTTTGGTATTCACTATCATTGTACCACTGCACCAAATCGAAACGTATATAGCGCACCTGTAACTCACAGGGATTCAAACCGCCACAATCGGCTCGCATTCTCACTCGGGCTGGAGCCTGTAAGGTTCCGGTCGATTCGCGCAAGTTATGAAAACTCACGCGCTTTACGGGGCGACTGGCAAAAGAAGACACAGCCAGATTTTGGGCGGAAAGTGTTCGGGAAGTGATGGCAGGTTCGATCATGCCTAGCAGTGAGGGCTTTTTTATACTCACAGGTTCCTCAGTGACAATTCTTTCCCACTCGTTACCTTCTGCGCGTTGGGCGCGCACGATACGCAAGGTAAACTTGACCTCGCTATCAGATTCTTCGCGTTTGATGACATCGACGCGAGATCCAGCTGCGGCGTTCGCGGTCTCCTCGTTTTCAATTCGTTGGGTGACCAGGTATTCGAGAAATTGGCCAACGGCGAGGTTGTTGAGGTCGGGTGTGCCGATTGCTTTACTCAGCGCTAAATCTATGCTGCTTGGGTCGACCTCTGGCCCCAGATCTTCTTTTGTCTCTTTTGCTTTTTGGCAGCCCAAGAACAAGAGCAAGATGAAGGGCAGGGATAAAGCTAAAGCAATATGCAGCCCTTTCAACCAATAAGAAGTTGTTTGCCTTTCAGTCATACGGAGTCCCAACCCCAAATCCACATAGCAATGGGAAATATTTTTTCGAAGATTTCAGCTGTGTCTTTGTCAAAAACCTGAAGTTCACTGGCCTTAAGTGGGCCAAAGACGACCCGCACAAGATCTGTTTCGCTGTCTGTACTAAAAATTTGATTGCGAAAGCCAATGTAGTATTTGCCCTCGCGCGGCTCTAGAACTAGGTCCTCGTACCCTAGGGCCCGAATGTATTTTTTGATCTTAGTCAAAAAGTGAGGTGGATTAAGAATTTTGATCATGCCCAAAACGCCTGTGGTTTCGCGAGCACCGGCTTCGCGGAGTTGACGGATTAGGTTTGCGGAGTGAGAAGGTGCGATAAGAGTGAGCGGCCGCCCCTCAGTTTGCAAGGCGAATTTTAAAAGCGGCAAGAGTTTAGAAACCCCACCCCCCCATTCGTGGATGTAGCTGTCTAAATCCGCACCTTTACCTTCGATGGCGTAGGCTTGTAGACGGTCATTCAGATCCCATGCGGTGAACACTCGGCTGTTGGGGATTTGCAGGAATTTGCGAATGTCCTCGGCGGTACGCAAACATCCGGTGGTGTGGGAGTTGTAGAGACGGAGAATAGCTTCGGGGTCGACCTTATTTGACTGTAAAAAGCGCAGATCCAAGCCGACATCGTTAACTTTAAATCCCGGCCGCATTTCAAGCGCGATTTCAGTGCCACCAAGTTCAAATCCAAGTTTGCGGTAAAAATCGAAAAGGTTTGTCCAAAGAATGGCGAAGTCGCAGCCGCGTGCACGTGCGGCATCGAGACAGCCCTCGAGAACTTGGCGTGACAGGCCTTGATTGCGGTAATTGGGACTGGTGACGACGCTACCTATTGCGGCAACCTTAAAAAGGCCGGCGGGAGATTTGATGACCAGTGGTTTCATGATAGCCGCAGAGAGAAATTGATCATCTTTCTTGATCACGCGGACATTATTGAGGTTGGTGGGCTCAATGGCGAGAGGATATTCCTCATCAATCAACCACTCTTGCTGTGGCCTGAGATGTGATGAAAGAAAATCAACAAGATCACCTAGCTCGTGTTCGTGCAGTGGACGCGGTCCTTCCATGATGCCCCCCAAGACCCTTAATTTTAGCGGCTGACCGTGCTGCGACCGAGTCGAGAAAGTCTTTTCTCGACAGATGTCGAGAACCTCGACTAGATAGTTAAATTCATGAAAGCATCCTCGCGCGCACTCAAGCACCGGACCACGACTATCATAGAGAAACTGAAGCTTTACTATCCCGACGCTCATTGCGCATTAACGCATTCAAATCCTCTGGAATTACTTGTTGCCACGATCCTGAGCGCACAATGCACAGACGAGCGAGTCAATCAGGTTACAAAAAACTTATTTCGGGTGTACCGTTCGGCCTCGGATTACGCATCTGCCGATATAAACAAACTCGAGGAGCAAATCAGGCCCACGGGTTTTTTTCGTTCCAAAGCCCGCAGCTTAAAAGGTACTGGTAAAAAACTGGTGGCCGATTATAAGGGGCAAGTGCCTCGCGATATTGATGCCCTTACGGAGCTTCCTGGAGTCGGTCGCAAGACCGCAAACGTCGTGCTGGGCAATGCTTTTAATATCGCATCTGGCATAGTGGTAGATACGCATGTTAAGCGAATTGCTTATCGTCTGGGTTTGACTCGCCACAAAACGCCAGAACAGGTTGAATCAGACCTGTTGCAACTGGTTCCGAAAGAAGACTGGATCATGTTTTCTCACTGGCTGATTTTTCATGGACGCCAGCTCTGTAAGGCGAGGCGGCCACTATGCTCCAAGTGCCCACTCGAGGGCGAGTGTCCTAAAAAAGGAGTCGTGCTCACTCATTGACCACGTTCAGTGAATGGGAGAAGATCACGCCATGTTGGTTGCCTATCTTGAAAGCGTCAAGTATGTCGGACACCTGTTTCCTGTGGCGCTTCTGCGCATTTATCTGGGATGGTCTTTTTTTGTGACGGCGTGGAGTCGCTATCAGGGTGATTACCTCTCACAACCACGCATTGCCGCTGCGATCACGGAATGGGCGCCGATGAGTTCCGCTCCCGATTGGTACAAGGATTTTCTGGATCGGGTTGTGGTTCCCAATTGGCAGCTTTTTGCTTACTGTGTAGTTTATTTCGGTTTTTTGGTGGGCATTAGTTTCATAATTGGTTTTTTTGTTAGGCCTGTGGCTTTCTTGGCGGCCTTGATCACATTAAATTTTATTTACAACAGTTCACCTGAGCTGATTGAGATGCATCGTCTGCACATGGTTCTCTTTTTAATTTTGGCGTGGTTGGGCGCGGGTCGATGTTTGGGATTTGATTATTTCTTTTATAAACGTGATCGTGGGATTTGGTGGTAGTGTGCGTAGCCGACTGGCTGTTTTTGTTATCCTTCTTGTTGCGGTGATCGCAGGCTTACTGTTTGCGCGTCAGCTCTATATTTTCAAAGATTTGCCGCGCGTTCAAATGCAGCCGAAAAAACTGCGCGTATTGACCTATTCCACTTTTGTTGGCTCCACCGGCCCGGGCAATGAAATTTTACGGCGTTTTGAATCAGAAAATAAATGCAGCATTGAAGTCGTGACTCCAGGTGATGCCGGACTTTTGCTTGAGCGTTTAAAATTGGGTGAGGCTGGCGTGCCTTTTGATGTTGTTATTGGGCTTGATCAGCTGATGTTGGATGAAGCCGTGGGTCGGTTTGATTGGAAAGACCAAGTTTTTGCGAGCTCAGGTCGGCATCCAACTCTTGCCGAGTTCACTCATCCCAAATTTGTGCCCATCGATTGGAGTCCGATGTCTTTTGTTTACCGCAAAGACCAGGGCGGACCTTTACCACTGTCTTTTTCAGATCTTATAAAGCCCGAGTTTAAGGGACAAATCGCCCTGCAGGATCCTCGTTCGAGCAGTCCTGGTCTTCAATTTTTTCACTGGGTGAAGGCTTTAAAGGGAGAATCGACAGTTGAATTTCTGCATTCGTTGCGACCAAATGTTAATAGTGTTTCGCCCAATTGGGCCTTGTCTTATGGGTTGTTTAAAAAGGATCAGGTTCGTTTTGTATTCTCATACCTGACTTCCTTGGCTTATCACTGGGCGCGCGAAGGTGATCGTACTTATCAGGTTTTGAGCTTTCCTGAGGGACATCCGGTTCAGGTTGAATATGCGGGGGTGCCTGAGACCTGTCGTGAATGTGAATTGGGTCAAAGACTGATAGAAGAACTACTTAAGCCGTGGGCGCAAAAAATTATCATGGAAAAAAATTTTATGCTCCCAGTGATCAAAGGTTTGGAGGAAGGATCCGTTTTTGGAGAGCTTCCTAACTTAAAGGTGATTAAAACCTCCACGGGTAAAGATTTAAGTGATTGGGATAAAGCCTTTAAGCCCTGAGCTTTGGAGGCCTCTGGCGCGCATCGCTCTTGGTCTATTTTTACTGTCGCCATACTTAATTTGGATGATGCGCATTTCCGAATGGAATTGGCTTTCTCTTCAAGAGTGGGGACCGGCATTTGTCGCATCCATAAGCCAGGCGGTTCTAAGTGCGTCGGCAGCCTTTGTTTTGGGCTTTGTGATGTTTTGTGGTCTTCAGTGGTGGACTCTTCCTCGTGGTCGAGTCCTGGCCGAAATCAGTTTACTTTTTCCTAACGTCGTACCGCCACTGTTTTTGGTTATGAGTATGATCGGACTGGCATGGCCGTTAGGAGCCCTACCGCAGGGAATTTATATGGTGGTGGTTGCGCATGCCCTGATGAATGCGGGTTTGGTTGCGGTAGCACTGGATCGCCTGGTTCATTTTAAGTTAGGCGGATTGGCCGAGACGGCTTGGGTCTTAGGGGCCAGTCCTAAACTTTTTTGGCACAAAGTGGGTTGGCCGTACCTTCGCTCTGATTTATCAACCATTTATCTTTTTGTCTTCAGTCTCTGTTTCACAAGTTTTTCCATTCCGCTCATGCTCAGTGGAGAGCGACCGGCCACCTTGGAGGTCGCTATTTACGATATACTTCGTTTGCAAGGGCGATGGGATAAAGCAGTTTTACTGGCCGCTCTACAGTCTATAATTTTGTTAGTGCTTGCGGGTCTTCTTCCACAGGCGTTTTGGCCGCAAAAATTTTCTCGCCGCAACTTAGAATTTCTGGGTTGGAAGGCGGCTCGTGTGCTTCCGTTTTTACCTGGAACTTTGATCGCGATGGGTTGGATGCAAGGCTTGGGAGCGGCTTTGAGTGAACCCGCTCCTGATCTTCCGCAAGGCGCCATGGGTCAAGCCATAATAACGACAGCATTGATCGCTTTTTCTGTCGGGGCTCTGCACCTGTTTTTATTTTTTATTGTTGCGACGATCTTACCGCACGAGAGCTTAACACGCTTTTTGAATGGCTATCTGGCTCCAAGTCCCGCAATAACAGGTTTCGGTTTAGTGCTTGTTCCTCTAGAAGGTGAGCTTGTGAATTTAATAAAGTTGGTCGTCGCGCTGACACTTATTTCTTTTCCTTTGCTTTACCGATGGCTCGTGCATACGGCAATAGCTTCATTGCACAATCAGGTCGCTGTGGCACGTGCCAT
>JAYQON010000122.1:0-8498 GCA_038144835.1 Bdellovibrionales bacterium | reverse complement strand
GCAATCACCTATGTCTCAAATCCCGCACCGGCAGAACAAGTTCTTCGCAGCTTAAATGGTGATGATCACATTATGACCCAACTCAACGTCAGCCAAGCTGACAGCGTTGAGCAATCTTTTGGAACAATATTAAAGGCATTTGATGGTATCGATGGTCTAGTGAACAATGCGGGAATCACCAAAGATCAACTTCTTATGCGCATGAAGGATGAGGAATTTGATTCTGTTATAGCCACCAATTTGCGCGGCGCTTATTTATGCACCAAAGCCGTGATGCGCCCAATGCTCAAGGCCAGATCAGGGTCTATCGTCAATATCAGCAGCGTGATTGGACAGATGGGAAATCCAGGACAAAGCAATTATGCTGCAAGCAAAGCTGGCCTAGAGGGCTTTACTCGCTCTGTTGCCCTAGAGGTTGGATCACGTGGAATTCGCCTCAACGCAGTGGCTCCTGGATTTATCGCAACAGATATGACAGACGCCCTAACTGAGTCACAAAAGGAACAAATTCAAGCGAAGATTCCACTACAGCGCTTGGGATCGGTTGAAGATATCGCCAAGCCAGTTGCGTTTTTGCTGAGCGACATGTCGCTTTACATAACTGGCCACGTTCTGCAAGTGAATGGCGGTATGTATATGTAGCCTGTACAGGCTACCATAGAGTGAGCTATAAGATTTCTTAAATCCGAAGTAGATTAAATTGAAAAAGGAGAAAACATGTCTTTGCAGCCAAAAGTTATGAAAATCATCGAAGAACAATTGGGTGTTGATCCTGAGCGCGTTAAGCCGGAGTCTTCTTTTATTGACGATTTGGGTGCCGACAGCCTCGATATCGTCGAGTTAGTCATGGCAATGGAAGAAGAGTTTGAAATTGAAATCCCTGATGAAGATGCTGAAAAGCTTCGCACCGTATCCGACGTTATGAGTTATTTGACTACCAAAGGTAAAGCCTAAGAGAGAGCTTTAAGTGAGCACCAATATCTTCGAAAGACCCGCGTTGCCTCAGCGGCGCGTGGTCGTCACCGGGATGGGATTAATAACTCCGTTAGGAGTCAACTTAGTTCAAAGCTGGGAAGGCTTGGTTCAAGGTAAATCTGGGATCAGTGCAATTTCCCTGTTTGATGCTGCTGCGTTTGACGTTCGCATTGCGGGCGAAGTCAAAGGCTTTAATCCCGATGAGTATGTCGCCAAAAAAGAGCAAAAGAAGATGGATCGTTTTATCCACTTCGCAATGGCGGCAGCTCAAATGGCGCTCACAGATTCGGGACTACAAGTTCAAGAGGAGCAAAAAAGCCGCGTCGGCACACTGATTGGCGTGGGTATGGGTGGACTTCCGTTTATCGAAGCTCAGCACGATATTCTTAGAGACAGAGGGCCGGGCAGAGTCTCTCCATTTTTTATTCCCTCAGTGATAACCAACATGGCTGCCGGGCAAATCAGCATGGCCTATGGATTTAAGGGACCCAATTATTGTGTGACCTCCGCCTGCGCTTCGGGAGCACATGCCATTGGTGAAGCGACCGAATTCATTCGCTCTGGGAAGTGTGACATTATGATTGCCGGCGGAGCCGAGGCCGTTGTTACTCCCATGGCTATCGCTGGATTTGCATCCATGCGGGCTTTAAGTACGCGTAACGATCACCCCGAAGCCGCCAGTCGCCCATGGGACCGTGATCGTGACGGTTTTGTTCTGGCTGAAGGCGCCGGTCTTTTGATTCTGGAAGACTATGAGCACGCCAGCCAACGTGGGGCGCGTATTTACGCTGAAGTTATGGGTTACGGCGCGTCCTCAGACGCTTACCACATGACTTCACCTTCGCCTGGCGGCGAAGGTGCTAGCCGCGCCATGCAAGCATGTCTCGACGATGCACGCATTCGCCCGGAGCAAGTCAATTATGTCAACGCTCATGGTACAAGCACCCCAGCAGGCGATGAACTTGAAACTGAAGCTCTCAAACGGGTATTTGGTTCGCACTCTAAAGATCTTTGGATCTCTTCGACTAAGAGCATGATTGGTCACACTTTGGGGGCCGCCGGCGCTGTAGAGAGCGTAATCTGCATTCAGGCTCTATCAACCAGTATTGTTCCACCGACAATTAATTTGGATAACCCAAGCACCGATTGCGATTTAGATTATGTTCCCAAAACCGCTCGCGAAAAAAAGCTGAGCTACGTACTGAACAACAGCTTTGGATTCGGTGGAACCAATTGTAGCTTGTTGTTCGGACGCATTTAATGACAGTCACAAGATATCAGACAATTTTCATTGCCAATGATCATGGCGGACTCGAGATGAAGCGTCACCTCATCCGCCGATTTCCCGCCTTACCTTGGAAAGATCTAGGAACTGACTCGGATGGTTCGGTTGACTACCCAGATTACGCTAAAGATTTAGCTCAAGCCTTGATCGACCACCCTACCGACGCCTGTGGAGTTTTAGTTTGTGGTAGTGGCCAAGGTATGGCGATTCAGGCCAATCGCTTTCCTCACATTAGGGCCGCTCTGTGTTGGAACGAGTTGGTCGCCAAGCTTGCTCGTGAACACAACGACGCAAATGTGTTATGCCTTGCTGGTCGACTCACTGATTTCAGTTTAGCTGAAAAAATTCTTGCCACTTTTCTTGCAACGTCATTTGAAGGTGGAAGACATCAAAAACGAATAGATAAATTGAACCGCTAATTATTGCGCGGAGGACCCCATGCTACTGGATAAAAATGACCCACAACTTGCAAAATACCTGAACCAGGAAGCTGAGCGCCAGGAGTTCGGGCTTGAAATGATCGCATCTGAAAACTATGCATCAAAAACCGTGATGGAAGCACAAGGGTCAATTCTCACCAACAAATATGCCGAAGGCTATCCAGGAAAGCGCTATTACGGAGGCTGCGAATTCGTTGACCATATCGAACAATTGGCAATCGATCGTGCACGCCAACTTTTTGGTGCCGAACATGCCAACGTTCAACCCCACTCAGGCTCGCAAGCCAATATGGCTGTTTATCTGGCCACAGCCAAGGCCGGCGACACCATTATGGGAATGGATCTCTCTCACGGCGGCCATCTCACTCACGGTAGCCCGGTCAACTTTAGTGGATTGTTGTTTAAAGCCACTCATTACGGCATAGACTCGAGCACGGGACGCATCAATTACGACCAAATTCGTGATCAAGCTAAAAAAGAGAAGCCAAAATTGTTAATTGCCGGCTATAGCGCTTATCCAAGAGTTTTAGATTTTGCGCTATTTAGACAAATCGCTGACGAAGTGGGCGCAACTTTACTTGTAGATATGGCACACTTCGCAGGTTTAGTTGCAGCCGGAGTTCATCCTTCACCCATACCGCATGCGCACTTTGTAACTTCTACCACTCATAAAACGTTACGTGGACCGCGCGGTGGATTAATTCTTTGCTCCAGTGAGAACTCCAAAATTCTCAATTCGCGGATCTTTCCGGGAATCCAAGGGGGCCCACTCGAACACGTGATTGCAGCTAAAGCTGTGGCTTTTGGTGAAGCACTAAAGCCGGAGTTTAAGACGTATCAACAACAAGTGGTTAAAAACGCTCAAGCCCTTGCAGAAGCATTGATGAATAAAGGCTTTGAGCTGGTAACAGGAGGAACCGACAATCACCTACTCTTGCTTGACCTCTCGACGCGTGAAATTACTGGTAAAGACGCTGAAATCGCCCTCGACAAGGCAAGTATAACTGTAAACAAAAATACGGTACCCAACGAAAAGCGTTCTCCTTTCATAACCAGCGGAGTGAGAATAGGAACACCAGCGCTAACCACTCGCGGAATGAAAGAATCCGAAATGACCCAAATTGGACATTGGATTAGCGAAGTTCTCAACGATCCTCAGAATGAGGCTTTATTAAAAAGGATCAAGGGCCAGGTTCGGGAGCTATGCTTGAAGTTCCCTATCTATAGGCATTAATATTATTGGGAGATGCGCTGGGCTCTCCCTGTTTTCATACAAATCACTTTTATAGTGGGCTGCGCCCACTACCGCAGCAATGTTGGCGCCTATCGAGGTTTGGGGAGCTTTAAGGTTGCAAGCGATTACGGGCAAGAAACTATTGATCGAGAGCCCGCTTACTCCAACCTACAGTATGCGCCACAGAAACCCTTTCGACTCATTTGGCCGGTTGATCAGATAAACCTGAGTCAGGGGTTTAAAACCTTCCCGCGGCACGAGGGGATAGACCTGACCGGGCCTAAAGGCACAATGATTAGAGCCGCTCACGAGGGATTGGTGATCTACACAGGTGAGGACTTCAATGGTTATGGAAAAATGGTTCTTTTGGAATACGACAGCCAATGGGCCACTCTTTATGGACACCTTGATAAAATCTCCGTCCGCGAGGGCGAAATTGTACACGCTGGACAACAAATCGGTAGCATGGGTGACAGTGGCCGTTCGACAGGCGTACATCTGCATTTCGAGGTAATGAACCAGCGGCAACCTATTGACCCAGTACCCCTACTCAACAACGCGAACAAATAGGTATTTACGAATCAATCGGTATCGTGATTAGAAACCGAGTGCCTTTTCCCTCACTAGATTGAATTTCAACTCTCGCTCCCAACTTCCTAAACACATCGAAAGAGCTTTTCAGCCCTACACCCGTCCCGCAGAATTTCCCCCACGTAGCAAACCGACCTCTTTGAATCTGACGTAAGTTCTGTCGACTGAATCCTCGACCTTTATCGGCGATCACGACCCTCACATTTTTTGTATTCAACAGCTCTGCACTGATAGCTACAACTTGCCTACTCGCATCACAGGCTTCGATAGCATTGCTAACTATATTTGAAAATGCCCTTCGCAGAAGGCTCGGATCTAGGACAACCATAGAATTAGAAACTGCCTTACAACTCTCCAAGCTTATATCTACGATCGCATGAGGATATCGTGCTCTACATTCCTCATTCGCCTCCAAAAGAGTCTGACAAATACTTGCCCTCATAACATTACTTTGGCGATACTTGCCCAGAAGATCTTGCGAGATGCTCTCAATACGTTCAACTACTGAGCGCATGGCATCAGCATAATCATGATTTGCACTCTGCATTTTTGAAGCAATCACTGCTGCCAATGAAAGAGGCGAGCGAAGATCGTGTGCCATCGTCAAAGCCATCTCTCCAATAGCTTTAAATTTTTCAGCCTTAGAGCGCTCAACGAGAATCTCCTCAATTCGTGGTTTTAGAATCACAAAAAAGGAAACATTGAACAAAAGAAAAAGGAAGACACCAAGGCCAATATTCATGAACAGGGGCACCAGGCTGTAAGAAAAAATAAAAGTGAGCTTGCTATCCTCAGCCGAATTACCTTTCACATAAATTTTTTTTAAAAGAAATTCAGGATCTGAGCGGTCATTCATACCGACGGATAAAACTGTATCAAGATCACTATGTTGGACCTCAACTCGAGAAAATCCAATTTCGAGTGACTGAGACAGTTGTAGTTTCGCTTGCCGATAATCTCCAAGCAAAATGTCATTCTTTGTCAGATTAAAAACTATTTCGCCTGAATGTTTCTTCCGATATACATCCCCGACGCAAATCATTGACCCAATTGCCAATAAAGCAATTGCTTGACCAACAAAAAATCGAAAAATAATTGCCCTAATGGTCTCAGGCACTTTGAACCCTAAAAGCGAAGGTAGGCACGTTCATCGTCAGTTCATCTGGAATTTTTAGTTGATGAAAATCTAACTGTAAGTCAGACGTAGAGTCTGTTCTTATCGGATAAAGCAACTTCTCAGTAAGTCTTTGAATAAGTTCTCTCGCGAAGCATGTTTGCGCCCCAAGGGCTAATTTGGCTCGATCGCTCCAAAGCTCATTCAGTAGGCTAGCATCTACGGGATGCCCTTGCCAGATGGGTCGACCAAGCTCAATCCAGGCCATTGTGCGCAAGGCCTCGATTGTCGCCTTAAAAGCGCTTGAGGAAAAATCTTGGTCACAGCCAAATCCTACCGCCACTTGTGGACCGTTCAAAGAGGATCTAACAACTAGTCCTAGTGTAACACCATATTCGAAAATACCACCCAAACAGTACCATTGTATCTTCAGATTATTTTCTTCACTTGCCCTGGCGATTGCAAACAAACGCTTATCGTCAGACCTAACACAAGAAGTGACATCCTTAATTCCTGTTTGTCGCGAAAAAAAATTGATTGCTACTTGTCTTTCCAAGTACTCAGCCAGAGCCCCCTTGCGAGCAGCAGATTCGTCAAAATGAATAGCTACACCTGAAGAATTTTTTAAACCATTAGCAACACAGATGGCTCGCTCGATTGCTTCCATAGTTGCCTTCACTAAGGCAATATGAGGATCCGAATCTGTGCCCCTACCTAATAAAACTTGTTCATAAAAAAATAATTGAACTTCAAAATCATGCAAATTCATCTGCCAGTGCTCTGGCCACTTTTGCCGAATAACCTTGATCAATCCCTTTGACTTCATTTTGAGAAGCCAGGATTCTACTGCCGAAAAACCATCCACATCGGTGTTCCTGCAAAGAATTTTGAAATTTTCATCCGCATCGGCTGACGGCCAATCGCAATGTAAGACGAAGCATAAAGAGGTATCACAAGACCGTCATTCAAAAGCTGGGCGTGCAATTCTCGCAATTTGGGTAATCGATCGACCTTTGACAAAATGGACATATAGTCCTTCATCCAACTAAGACCCTCAGAATAGTCTCCGAAGGCTCCCACGCTGAAGTAATAGTGAACCATCGAAAGACTTTCATAAAAAGAGGTATCTCCGCTAACTATAAAAGCATCATATTTTTTTGAGATATCCTCCAATTCCCTTAAATTTTTTAGAACCGTGATCTCAATTCCCTTGATTCTCTTAAGGACTGGCTCCAAGCTTTGATAAAAACTAGATCCCACAGCCACACGTATTGGACCTTGGGAATCCAGCCATCGCGCAGACTGTAAAGAACGCTTATAAGAATCAAGTTGACTTAATGATAGGGCTCCCTCGCTATCAACGGGAAATATCTGATCAAATGCTTGCCCATCTTCGGGATTAAGGCGATGGTGCAGGTTCTGTTTGATCAAATACCCCAACGCCAATCTCTGATTCGCATCCATTCGTTCTTTTCCACGGCGGGTAAAACTCATCTGAACTAGTTTTATCGGGTAAGAGGCATGAACTACAGTATTTGACTCGCTTCCGGCAATATCTGATTGCTTCACTCCGGCCGAAGTAGAGAGAAAATCAACTTCTCGCATGCGAAAGGCTTTAATACTATCCGGCCCGGGTGTAGTGGCGATCACACTGATCTCCTGAAACATATCATCAGAAGCAAGGGGATGCCTTTTATTCAGTTTCCAAATGACTTCATCGTCGGATACGAAATTATCGATGTAATATACACCGGTGGTGTTTCTAAAATCTTTAATCGGCCAATGGGCCTTTGAAAAATCAAGACTACCTTTGGGAATAATTGAAAAATCTGATGCTGCCAAAATCGGAAGAAAAAATTGACGATGCTCCTTATGACGAGGTGTTAAGATAATTTTCCCTGGTTCAACCACCAGACCAGAGCATTCAAAGGGGCGATTAGGGTCATAGTCTGGACACAACCACTCACGAAGATTACCATGAGTTGTCTGTCCTGATCGCATAAGGCGAATGTAGGAGATTTTAACATCTTCTTCTGAAATCTTGTAACCATCGACAGTAAAAAGATCTGGCTTCAGATTGATAACAAATGAATCTCCATTCCAATAAAAGTCACTAGCGAGTTCACCATGAATCTTTCCATCGTCATCTAAACTTACAAGACGCGAGTAAAGATTGCGAGACTGATGTGCGTCCACAATTGAAAGAACTTTTTGCGGATCGAAATCCCTCGCAGAACCATTCAGACCAAGCCCCATCCTAAGTACGGAATTCATCTGCACCTCTTTATCATCTATCAGTAATGCCGATTGTGAGCATCGGAGCGTTCCAAAATTGAACACCACGAGGCTAAGAGAAACCATCAAAAAACTAATGATAAAATATTTTTTAATATCGATGTTAAAAGGAGAACCCGGTGTAATTTTAACTACCCCAGCAATCTGTTGGCCTTGATGCGTTGGTTTCAGAGTCGACCAAGCCGGTAATATTAATTGGATCGGGGCTCTGAGAATCATTAATCGCAAATCCGAAAAGCCCAACCAAAAACGCCAAAAGAGATGAACAAAAAACGTAAACCATAGTACGCATACTAAACCTACCGTTTCGATTGATTTAAAGATGAGGGCTTGTCTCACGAGCCCCCACAGCAGGCAAATTAAATATTTGTTGAATAGGGAATCGCTTGATTTAGGTGTAATTAATTCTTGTTTGTATATAAAACTGGCCCACCTCGCTGGCGCTCGTTGGTCCCGCTCTAAAGCGTAAACTGGCTTAGGTATTGCTTTTTTTTAAAAGCATGCTGCCCCAATGCCCGAGATGCTCACCCTTAAGTCCCAATCGTCCGAAGATCGTTCGCGATG